>CBFDBT010000008.1:0-31268 GCA_965603115.1 uncultured Alphaproteobacteria bacterium | reverse complement strand
TAAGGTAGAGGTGGAATAAACATAAACCGGCGTGCCGACCGCATCAGCTATTGTTAGAAGAGCGACATTTTCAGCAAACATCTCACCATCAATATATGTAAAATTATCCATTGGGCCCCAGTCCTGTTATTGAATAGACACTAATTAGTTTTTTCTTGGCTTGCCGGTGGTTTGAGTTCACCTTTTTTACCGCAGGCACTAAGGCTGATGACAAGTAAACTTATGGTAAAAACTATAAGGAATTTTTTCATGGCAGTGTCTCCCGGGCTTGTTTGATGGCGGCGCGAACACACGATGGTGCTGTGCCACCATATGAAGTGCGACTGGCGACAGATGCTTCAACGCTTAAGACATCATATACCTCTTGTGTGATGCGCGCATCTACCGACTGCATGTCCTCAAGTGTGAGTTCTGATAAAAGCATACCCTTATTTTCAGCTATTTTGACTATGGTGCCAGTTACATGATGTGCGTCTCTAAACGGTATTCCACCAACACGCACTAACCAATCAGCAAGGTCTGTAGCAGTTGAATATCCATGGTTTGCGGCAGCGGCTAATATATCTTTGTTTGGCTTTAAGTCTTTGATCATGCCTGTCATGGCAGCAAGTGAAAGCTCAATGTCATCCACGGCTTGAAAGACAGGGGCTTTGTCTTCTTGCATGTCTTTAGAATATGCGAGCGGCAGACCCTTCATAACCGTGAGTAAGCCGGTGAGAGAGCCTTGAATTCGACCAAATTTGGCGCGTACAAGCTCAGCAGCATCGGGATTACGTTTTTGTGGCATAATCGAAGAGCCAGTAGAAAAGCCATCGCTGAGCTTAAGGAAGTTAAATTGTGCGCTGGCCCACAGCACAATCTCGTCAGCAAAGCGCGAGAGATGCATGCTGGTGAGAGAAAGTGTTGATAAAAATTCAATTGCAAAATCACGATCAGAGACCGCGTCCAGCGAGTTAGCCGATGGCGCGTCAAAGCCGAGCGCTTTTGCTGTCATATCCCGATCAATTGCAAAGCTGGTTCCAGCTAGGGCAGCACAGCCGAGCGGTGATGTATTAAGGCGCTTGCGACAATCAGCAAGGCGTGAACGATCCCGTGTACTCATTTCAAAATAAGCCATTAAATGGTGACCGAGGGTCACGGGCTGCGCTGTTTGCAAATGTGTAAAACCGGGCATAACCCAATCGGCAAATAGCCCAGCTTTATCTAGCAGAGCTAACTGATACTCTTTCAGCATGTCATCAAGATTATCGATGGTATCGCGTACCCACAGTTTAAAATCGGTTGCAACCTGGTCATTGCGACTGCGCGCAGTATGCAAGCGTCCGGCGGCGTCTCCAATGATTTCCTTGAGGCGCGATTCTATATGCATATGGATATCTTCAAGCGCGGCATCATACGTGAAGTTGCCAGCTTGGATTTCTTGCTCTATTTGATCCAAACCGCGCTGGATATCAGCTTCATCCCCTTGTGTTAATACTCCGACTGAAGCCAGCATGGCTGCATGGGCCTTTGACCCTGCAATGTCTTGTGCAGCAAAGCGTTTATCAATATCAATAGAAGCGTTAATGGCCTGCATAATAGAAGAGGGTCCATCACCAAAGCGCCCGCCCCACATTCCTTTACCAGATCCTTGGCCTTTACCAGGCCCCTGACCTTTTGTGGAATCTTGTTTCTTGTTTTTTGCCGCTTGTGGGCTATTGTCTTGCTCAGTCATTTTATTTCCAGGAGTTAGCGCGTTGCATCATATAAAGTTACTCTTGCTCGCCATAGCATGTTTTATCGTTACCGTAGTAGCATATAATATGTTTGAGCATTTAACATCAAGCTCTTCGCTTAAAAATTATCAAATTGGTGAACTGTCGACCATGGCCTTTCATAACACGCCTGAACCACTTACCGCGGTTAATGTCGTTTTAGAAGATGGCTCTGCGTTTGTTATTGATGATCAAGAGGGCAAGGTTAGATTGATTAATCTCTGGGCGAGTTGGTGTGGCCCCTGCATAGTTGAAATGCCAGCCCTTGACCGTTTGCAAGCCAAGCTTGGCAGTGAAATGTTCGAGGTTGTGGCTATTAATGTTGACCGTGAAGGCGTAAGCAAAGCGCGAGAATATATGGATAACCTAGAGCTTAAACACCTTAAGCTTTACGCAGATCCCACAACAGCGTCGGCCTATACTTTGGCAGAAGGCAAATTGCCCACATCCCATGTTATTGACAAAGATGGTAAAGTTGTTGCGAGTTATTTGGGTGCGTTGGAGTGGGACAGCCCCGACGCAATTGCTTTATTTGAACATTTGATAAACCAGCAGCCCTAACCTGTTTCGGGTAGGAAGCTTGGCATATTAACGCCTGTACATGGGGTATAGTCGCCGCGAATTTGATATAAATGGGTTTCCACGTTTCGGGCGCCCCAACTGTAGAGCGTTTCGACCATATGGCGCTTTTGCATTGGCACAAGAAAAAGCGGAACAAGTCCTGCAAAATAATCAAGTTGGCAGCGAACCAGCGCAAGAGCATCTTCCTCGCTTCGGGCGACACATGGACCAATCATATTTAAAGCGGGGCACCGAACAGCTATTGCAAATCCGCTTATAGCTCCGTTTTCATCTTCAATCACAAGAGCTTGCAGATAGCCGCGCTTGTTTTCAATAGCATATTCATAGTCAATGCTGCGGCTGATACCGCTTAATTCAAGTTCAAGTTTGGCCATGGCTTCAAGGTCATTGCGGGTGGCCTTGCGGACACGACCTTGTCCAGCCACGGGAACTGTCATGCCACCTGCGGGAACCTCTAGGATCATGTCATTGTAAGATACGCGCGGCACTAAGCCGGACCGGTTATAGAGTGAAAAAGAATCCATATTCATCGCACTGGACACGAGACGAAGAGAGCTCAGGTTATTTTTTTCTGTGAAATCGACGATGCCATCGACAAGCGCCCGCCCAACGCCACGATTAAAATATTCGGGATGTACGGCCATTATGCCAAGGCTGACATGGTGCTGGCGGGGATGATAAAAACAAGCCCCAGCAAGTTTGTCTGACGAACGGTCAAAAAAGGCAATGTTACAGCCTGGGTTTAAATCATTGTAAATATCATAAAATACAGCAGCTTCATCGGGCGTGCAGGTAAAATAATCTCGTCCCCAACCATGATCCCAGTACCAGCTATTAAAAGCACTATGCAGCATGTGACCATATTCGGTGCGGTCGGCATCGCTTAAAGGGCGTTGATCAAATTGTTGGTGAAAATTATCTTGATTACTTTGCATATACTAGATCCATTTCAAACATATAATGACAGAGACAGGTGCATCGCTACATGAAATTAACTAGTGTTTTCTTCTTTTAAGACAAGTGTTTTTCTATTTCCCAAGCATGGTGGTGCTAGGGTCCAATTCTTCACGTTCCAGCACTTCCGTTTCCTGCAGTGCATCTTTTGCCCATTCCTGCATGGCAGGGTGGTCAAGCATGGCATTTATGTAGGCGTCAGAAATATCAGAGCGTGGCAGATCGTATGTTTGAAAGCGGAAAATAACCGGCGCATACATGATGTCAGCCGCGCTAAAGTCGCCAAAAAGGAAATCACCATCCGCGCCAAATTTTGTACGTGCCTCAGACCAAATAGTATCAATGCGGGCAACGTCTTTTGCCACGGCATCGCTTAGCCCAAGGCCTGTATATTTTCGTCGGATATTCATTGGTGCAGCGCTTCTAAGTGCCATGAAACCACTGTGCATTTCAGCACTTATAGCCCTCGCGTGGCCAAAAGCCGCAGCATCATCTGGCCACAGTTTGAGAGAGGGGCACAGGCGGTCGATATAATCGATGATAGCAAGCGAATCCCAGATAACCGCCATACCATGGTGCAGCACGGGCACACAATTTGTAGGGCTATATTTCTTGATATCTTCATAAAACTCAGGGACATCAAGGGTGAGAATAACTTCTTCAAAGGCAAGGCCGGATAGCTTGACCGCCAGCCAACCCCTGAGGGACCAACTAGAATAATTCTTGCTTGCAGTAATTAATTTCATGGTCAACATACTCTATATTTTACATAAAAAAGGCCCCGCCGATTAAGCGAGGCCTTCGATTAATTAGCGTGTTGGTATGGGGTCACCGCCACCAGAGTAGTCATAAAAGCCTTTGCCGGTTTTTTTGCCGAGCCATCCGGCTTCAACATATTTAACAAGCAAGGGGCAAGGGCGGTATTTGCTATCGCCCAAACCTTCGTATAGCACCTGCATAATGGCTAGACAGGTATCAAGACCGATGAAATCAGCGAGCTTCAAAGGGCCCATCGGGTGGTTGGTGCCAAGCTCCATACCAAGGTCGATATCTTTAACCGAGCCAACGCCTTCATAGAGTGTATAGACGGCTTCATTGATCATAGGCATTAATATGCGGTTGACGATGAAAGCCGGAAAATCCTCTGAAACCGATGTGATTTTGCCGAGCGATAGGGCAAAGTTATGCACAATTTCAAAAGTGGCGTCATCTGTTGCGATACCGCGAATAAGTTCCACCAATTTCATAATCGGTACTGGGTTCATGAAATGCACGCCCATGAACTTTTCAGGACGGTCAGTAGCTGCGGCGAGGCGAGTGATAGATATTGAGGATGTGTTTGACGCGACGATGGTACTGTCTTTGATATGCTTGCAAAGCTCTTCAAAAATAGAAACTTTAAGGGATTCTTTTTCTGCCGCCGCTTCAATGGCTATGTCCACATCACTCATGACGCTGAGATTGTCGCCGAGAGTGATCCGGTCTAGTGCTGCAATAGCGTCACCTTCACTGATTTTGTCTTTGGTAACCATGCGAGCAAGATTGCCCTTGATCACTTCTAATCCGGCTTCAGCGCGCTCCATGCTAATATCACATAGTACAACATCATATCCGGCTATAGCTGCAATGTGCGCGATGCCATTGCCCATTTGACCTGATCCAATAACACCAACTTTTTTTATCATGACGAGTTCCGTTTTAATTTTGATATGAAATGAGGCACTCTTGAGTGCCTCATTCAGTATATATTAGAGCGCTTTTTCAAGCTCGGGCAGAGCATCAAAAAGATCAGCAACAAGACCATAGTCGGCGACCTGGAAAATCGGTGCTTCCTCGTCTTTATTGATCGCGACGATGACTTTACTATCTTTCATGCCGGCCAAATGCTGAATAGCACCGGAGATGCCGACAGCGATATAAAGTTCAGGTGCGACGATCTTACCGGTTTGACCCACTTGATAATCGTTGGGAACAAAACCTGCGTCTACGGCTGCGCGAGAAGCGCCAACGGCTGCGCCAAGCTTGTCAGCAACGGCGTCGACAAGGGCAAAGTTCTCGCCAGACCCCATGCCGCGACCACCAGAGATGATAACCTTGGCACTTGTAAGCTCAGGGCGATCAGAAGACGACAGTTCAGCGCCGACAAATTCAGAGATGCCAGCCTTGCTTGTAGCGGCAACGGCTTCAATAGCAGCTGATCCGCCTTCACTTGCGGCTTTATCAAAACCCGTTGCGCGTACAGTGATCACTTTTTTGGCGTCACTTGTTTGCACGGTAGCAATGGCATTGCCTGCATAAATTGGACGCTGGAATGTATTGGCGTCGATCACTGCAACAATTTCAGAGATTTGCGCAACATCAAGGGCCGCTGCCACACGCGGCATTACGTTTTTACCGCTAGTGGTCGCTGGAGCCAAGATAGCATCATAGTCACCCGCAAGCGAAATGATCAGCGGGGCTAGTTCTTCTGCAAGTGGGTGCGCGTACGTTGCATCGTCAGCCACTAGAACTTTGGTGACGCCAGCAATTTTAGCTGCAGCGTCAGCCGCAGCGGCACAGTCTGAGCCAGCAACAAGCATGTGGATATCACCGTAAGTGGCTGCGGCAGTAACGGTTGACAAGGTTGCGTCCTTGATGGAGGCATTGTCGTGTTCAGCTAAAATAAGAGCAGTCATTACAGCACTCCTTTTTCTTTTAGGGTTGCAACCAATTCCTCAACGGATTCAACTTTAATGCCTGCAGAACGCTTAGCGGGTTCTTCAACCTTGAGCGTTGTGATGCGCGGGGTCATATCAACGCTATAATCAGCAGGTGACTTCATGTCGATTGGCTTGCGCTTGGCCTTCATGATGTTTGGCAGGCTTGCGTAGCGAGGCTCGTTAAGACGTAGATCGGTTGTGACCACAGCAGGCATATTTAATTTTACGGTCTCTAAGCCGCCATCAACTTCACGCGTGACATTAACCGTGCCGTCGCTTGCTTCCACTTTGGAGGCAAAGGTTCCTTGCGGCCAGCCAAGAAGTTCAGCCAGCATTTGACCCGTTTGATTGCAGTCATCATCGATGGCTTGTTTGCCTAAAATCACAAGACCAGGCTCTTCAGCATCAACGATAGCTTTTAAAACTTTGGCAACAGCGAGGGATTCTGTTTCGCCGTCATGTTCAACAAGAATGCCGCGGTCAGCGCCCATGGCTAGACCAGTGCGGATAGTTTCCTGAGCAGCGCTCGGGCCAACGGAGACAACAATAATTTCTTCGCAGCCGCCAGCTTCTTTTATACGAAGCGCTTCTTCAACAGCGATTTCATCAAATGGGTTCATTGACATTTTAACGTTCGCAAGTTCAACGCCAGTCTGGTCAGACTTGACACGTACTTTGACATTATAGTCAACAACCCGCTTAACCGGGACTAAGACTTTCATGCAGAATAACTCCTGTTTTTGGGCTAGGTCTGTTTAGAACAAACACGCAAGGTTACAGCCAGAACGGGGGCGTTGCTGGCCTATAATATTCATGACTATGAGTTAGCCTATTGAATGATGGCTGTCAATTCCTCGAAAGGGTGGAATGGCGTACTTTATACAAGTTGTATCATATTTTTACCGAGTATTGCCCGGTTGCCACAAGACATCGGCTTTTCCGCCGTCATTTAAGAGCCGCGCCATGACAAATAAATGGTCTGATAAGCGATTGATATATTCTATAGCAAGCGGGTTTATCGATGTATCTTCGCTGGCAAAAGTGATACTGCGCTCGGCGCGGCGCACAACGGTGCGCGCATGGTGCAGATGGGCGGAGGCCGCATTGCCACCGGGTAGAATAAAACTTGTGAGCGCTTGAAGGTCTTCATTCATCTCGTCAATTTCACGCTCTAATCGCTCGATCTGCGTTGGAACAATGCGCAGGGCTGATGTTGTATCACTATAATCATCGCCGGGAGTAGCCAGATCAGCGCCGAGGTCAAAAAGTTCGTTTTGAATTCGGCCAAGCATGGCGTCGGCTGTCCCTTGGGTGTGGAGTCGCGCCAAACCAATAAGCGAGTTACATTCATCAACATCGCCGTAAGCCGCCACACGCGGTGCATGTTTGGCAACGCGAGATCCGTCAACAAGCCCTGTGTCGCCTTTGTCGCCAGTGCGGGTATATATTTTATTGAGTTTGACCATCTTTTAAGAGGTCGCAAGCCACAACAGCATAAAGACAACGACCATGCCCTGTGAAATGATCCGCGCGCGCATCAGCTTGTTACTTTTGTGGGCGCCGTCTATTTCACCTTTTCCCATGCCGAGAATGCCAGCAAACAAAATACCGAGTGTCACGACGAGGGCTATCACGGAGAGTATAAAAAAGATATTCATGATATGGGGTATTCCTTAATAAGTGTTTTTCTATACATAACGCTTATTGGGGCAAAAGGGAACAGGGATCAACGCCCTTTTGACGTAAAGATTGAAGGGTCATGGATTTGTTGCGTTTGGCAAAGCGATTGCCGTCTTCGTCCAGTAGCAGCTTGTGGTGAAGGTAGATAGGTGTAGCTAGCCCCAAGAGCGCTTGCAGCAACACATGAATGTGGGTGGTGTGTAGCAAGTCGGTGCCGCGAATAACGTGGGTTATGCCTTGTATGGCGTCGTCGATAGTGACAGATAAATGATAACTCGTCGGCGTGTCTTTTCGGGCCAGCACCACATCACCCAAGCTTAAAGGGTCGCCAATGTGGCTATTGCCATCACTGTCTTGCCATTTAAGCGGCCATTTGTTCTTTGATTTTAAATATTCAATCGCTTTGACCACATCAAGGCGCCATGCGTGGTCATCACCAGTGTTTATCTTTTCAGTGTGCTCACCCGCGCTCAATTGTCGGCATGTGCCGGGGTAGAGCGCACCTTCAGGTCCGTGCGGGGCCTTGGGGCTGCGCGCAATTTCGTCTTTTATATCTTTTCGCGTGCAAAAACAGGGATAGACAAGCTCCAATTCTTTTAATACCTCCAGCGCGCGCTGGTAGTCACCGAAATGCTCCGACTGGATACGGACAGGCTCTGGCCACGATAATCCAAGCCATTTTAGATCTTCGTAGATAGCATCGGTAAACTCTTGTTTGCAGCGTGTGGTGTCGATATCTTCGATACGCAGAATGAAAAGACCACTATGCTCTTTGGCATAAGTATAGGCCGTCAGCGCCGAAAAAGCATGGCCCTTGTGAAGCAGGCCCGTAGGGCTTGGTGCAAAGCGTGTTATGACCTGATTTTTATCCATGATAGTCTTTTACCCGCATGTTGATTTAAAATCTAGCCTTAGCTCATGGGAAAAGACACACAAAATAAGCCGTTGAATTAAAGCATAGCTACTGTATATTGATAATTAACTAGGGAGAGGCCATGTCCGTTTCGTTTGCAAGACCGAATGTCGAGACCAACCCAGCATTGGTGCTTAATGCTGATTTTCGCCCATTAAGTTATTTCCCCCTATCGTTATGGCACTGGCAGACCGCTTTAAAGGCGGTTTTTTTAGAGCGGGTCACCATCGTTTCTCAATATGACAAGGTGGTGCATTCGCCATCTTTCGAGATGAAATTACCCAGCGTTATTGCACTGAAAAATTATATAAAACCTGTCGCCTATCCAGCCTTTACGCGGTTTAATCTTTTTTTGCGGGATAGTTTTTCCTGCCAATATTGCGGCTCAAAAAACGAGCTGACTTTTGACCATTTAATTCCGCGCTGTTTGGGCGGGGGAACGTCGTGGGATAATATCACCACGGCTTGCACGAGTTGTAATAAACGAAAGGGCGGTAAAACCCCTGAAGGCGCGCATATGTATCCGCGGACATATCCTTATCGACCCACGTCGCACGATTTGCAGAAAAAGGGTCAAAGTTTTCCACCCAACTATTTTCATGATAGCTGGATGGATTATCTTTACTGGGATGTTGAGCTAGAGCGTGAGGTCTAACGCTTTATTCGGCCTCATTATAAAGTGCGGTGACAAATCGAGTTTTCCAGCCATCACCCCATGTGTCCCATTTTTCTTTAAAGTCAGATGTGGGGTTGGCAGCTATCACATCCTCTAGGCTCATACCGCTTTCTTTTAATGCAGATATTTTACCAAAGGCACTAACCAGCATATCTTTATAAGATGAAAGACCTGCTTTGTCGGTGACAGGGCCGTGACCCGGAATAATTTGGGTATTTTCGTCGACCATGCCCAGCACCATATCTGCCGCGGCCACTGTGCCTTTTAAGCTGCCGCCCGATCCATGGTCTATGAAAGGGAACATTCCAAAGAAGAATGTATCTCCCATATGGATGATATTGCTGCTTTTAAACCAGATAATGCCATCCCCGTCGGTATGGGCTGATTTGACATGAAAAATGCGTGCTTCTTCACCGTTTAAATGCAGCGACAGGCTGTCGTTAAAGGTGATGACAGGAAGGGCAGCCTTTGGTGCAGGCGGAACATCTTTACCTTTACCGGTGGCAGTCTTGCCAGCGACAAGACGCTTTCGAATATTGTCATGCGCTATAATCACCGAGCCGCTTGTCCCAAAACTTTCATTGCCGCCCGTATGGTCACCGTGCCAGTGGGTATTGATGACATAATTTATCGGTTTGTCGCTAAGACCAGAGACCGCCGCGCGGATTTTATCCGACATAGGCGCATATTGATCGTCGATGATAAAGACACCATCCGCCCCGGCAGAGACACCAATATTACCGCCCTTGCCAAAAAGCACAGAGATTGTGTCGCTTAGCTTTTGGGTTTTGATCTCAACTTCATCTTGTGCATGCGCTGGAACAGCCAGTGTCAAGGATGCAGCCATCAGGCCGATTTTAAAGCTATTAGAAATTTTCATAATTAATCCTTTTGAAATTAAACCCGTTTGGCGAGCCAGATAGCGGCTTTGCAGCCTGTTTTTATCGCAGATGAAAGTAATGGATAGCCGAGCGCCTCTTCAGCGCCGTGCTCTTTTGCAATTTCTTTATGCTCAACTTCTTCGGCCTGAAAGATCTTGATTGTCTCACATAGTTCTGGTTCTGCGCCCGCAGCTTCCAGTGCGTCGAGCTGCTCTTGATAATGATCTTCAATCACTTCTTCCACCGCTTGCGTGCAGGCCATCGCCGCCTTTTCGCCCATTAAAGCTGTGCCCGCGCCAAGAGCAAAACCGGCTACATGCCAAAAGGGCGACAAGAGCGTGGGGCGCACTTTGCGTTCATGGATAAGTTTGTTGAATCGCTCCAGGTGCACATCTTCTTGTTCGGCCATATGTTTGATCATCGAGCTAAACTTGTGGTTTTCGCCAAAGATTGCTCTTTGTCCGGCGTAAATGCGAACGGCACCATATTCGCCCGCGTGGTCAACGCGGATCATGCGCTTGACATCACTGTCCGGCATGTCACCGGGAAGCGGCTTGGGCGGCGTAACATGTTCACTTACTTTAGGCTGGATACCATCGTCCACTTTGCTCACTTTTTTGCCTTTCCTTGGCTTAATGCGTATAGACCAAAAAGCCCGAGACTTAGGGCTGCAAGCATATTATAGCCCGCCATGGATATATTGCCAAGGGTCCAAGCAGGCTCGTCGCAGCGCACCACTTTTTGCGCGCTAGAATAAAGGCTATCCATGGTAAGTTCGATGTTGCCAAGGTCAAAAGCACCGCCACAGGTCGACAGGCCTTCCCACCACTTATATTCAACACCGACATGAAAGCCTGCTATGCCCGCGTCGGTTAGGGCCAGCAAGGTCACCAATACCAGCAAAAGCTTTGAATTTTGCTCTCTTAAAGCCATGGCGACCATCATTAGGGCCACAATTGCCATATAGGGATAGCGCTGATACCAGCAAAGCTCGCAGGGCGCATAGCCATTATGTTCAAAGCCATAAGCAATGGCGAGCAGGATAGCCGACGCCAGCGCGATAAAAAGCGATGGGCGGGCAAGAGCAGATTTTAAAAGTATATCTATCATTGCATTACCTCAAAAATTTCAGCGCGATAAAGCCGCTGGCGACCACTATGACAAAGGCGACCATTACCCATTGCAAGCGACGTTCGATAAAGTCTTTTATAGGTTCGCCGTATTTCCAAAGGAGTGCAGCTTCTAGCATAAAGCGTATTGCACGCGCTGGAATACAGGCGAGGAAGAAAACCAGTGGATTCATTGCGATGACACCGCTGGCGATGGTGATAACCTTAAAAGGTATGGGCGTGAGTCCCCCGATCAGCACAATTAGAATGCCATATTCAATATAATAGCTTTGAAAAGCCTCAAACTGGGCTTGGTAGCCATAAAAGTCGACAATGCTTTGACCTATGCTTTCAAACAGGAAAGCCCCGATTATATAGCCAAACACTGCGCCAAAGACCGATGCGAGCGTGGTGATGATGCCGTAGCGCCATGCCTTGGCACGATCAGCGAGGATCATCGGCATCAGCATAATATCGGTGGGCACGGGAAAAACAGAACTTTCTAGAAAAGAAAGCCCCGCCAGCCAGCGCTCGGCTTGCGGGTGTACGGCCTTTTTCATCGTCCAGTCATAGAGTTTTTTCATTAATATTTGCCTTGCTGTCAAACAGTTATGACAGTGTTTCTAGCAGTCAAAATTATCCTGCGCAATGGCTATTGACGTGGGGGATTTTCTGCCTATGATGCGGCGCACCAATTCACCGTGTGCCCACGTGGCGGAATTGGTAGACGCGTTGGATTCAAAATCCAATTCCTTATGGGAGTGCCGGTTCGATTCCGGCCGTGGGTACCATCAAAAAGCTCAGTCTTCGGACTGGGCTTTTTTGTTAGGTTTTTTGGGGTTTGGCCTCAGTCGCCGGCGAAACATCCGTTTCTTAGGCTTTCCTCGCATAAGCTCGGCCTCCCGCTTGGTCGGTACGCTTGCTAGTCGCAAGCTAGTTTATTGATCTCCCCACACCACCGTCATCCCGTGCTCTGTCCTGAGCATGGCGAAGGGCAGGTTACGACACGGGATCCAGAATTAAACAAAATGGCCTCGCTTTAGCGAGGGCTTTATTCTTTCTGGTACTGGATTCCCGCCTTCGCGGGAATGACGAGGATGAGCCGAATAAGCCTATTAATCGGCTCATAGTTTAGAATTACTAGTCACCCGATAGCAGAATATGTTACATAGGTTGTAAAAATAAAGAGGATAGTCAGTTAATTATATACTGTCCCCTGAATTCGAATGAAATGGTTTGGTCTAAATGGATAAAATGAAATCAGGCGACAAGAAATTTTACTATGCCATATATGATTATGGGATGGGAGGGTTACATTATTTTATATACGCCCGCTCGAAGGACGAGATAAAAGCAAAGTTCCCAGAGCGGCAACTCTTTGTCTATAGCAACCCTCCACACAAGCCCACACATTTTGATTTAGCTTTTCTAGCGCACTCTCATTGCCTTGATATAGACAACCTTAATGGCCCCAACGTTAATGAGCTCTGTGAGGCTGTTATGTCGAAGATAATAGGATGGGACGTCTTTAAGGCAAAATATTATGACCCTAATAAAGACTGGCAAGATTATCTGAACTTATAATCCGCTCTCACACACTTCCCCCTTGTGGCCCATCCATGTTTTAAGCTGGCGCAGGGAATAGTTTAGCCGCTCTTGGTGCTCGCTTTTATTCCAGAATAGCCAGAAGCGTTCCCTGAAATCAAAAAGGTCACTTTGCTCACGAAGGTGTACGATGGTTTGGCAGCGTGATATGGCACCAAGAGTGACACTATATAGACGTATGGCTTTAGGCATTTCTTGGCGCGCGACCCATTTGGATGGTTTTGTAGACTCCAGCGTAACCTCGACGCCATTCCATTTTTTTTCACCAGTTATAAAAAATAGCATGCGCGCGCTGTCTGTTTCGGTTGGTGCGCCGTGCAGGCTAGACAGATCATACATGCCAACTTGCCATTTGCTGCGCTTGTCATTTTCTATCACCCACTGCCAAAGCTGGTCAGCGCCATATGGCAAGGTTGCTTCGGCTTTTATGTCATAGCCACCACTGGTGCGCATCCACAGGGCGTTTAGTCCCGCAAAAAGCAGAATAGCTGCAAAAACAGCAACCAGTGACAGATGATAAGCACCCCAACCTTTAAACATAGCTCTCCAACTTGACCTTTAAGCGCATTACAATATAGAACCAATTGACAAAGATATTACAACAAAAATTTAGGGGAACTCATATGACTGCTAGTGAATATCCAATAAGCTTGCTAACGGCGTCTATTCTTGGCCTGATATATCTTGGCCTATGCTATAATGTAGTGCAGCACAGAATTAAGGAAATTAAGCAGGTCGATTTTGACCAAGCTGTCCTCGACCGCATGGTCAGAGTTCAGTGTAACTTCATCGAATATGTGCCTATCGTTTTAATATTACTTTTCCTTTTGGAAAATGCGGGCGCTAAATACTATATTCTTCTTGGCGTATCTATTGGGCTGGTCGTTGGCCGGATACTACACGCATGGGGCCTCGCCTCCAAGGCGGGCACAAGCTTTGGTCGCTACTATGGAACATTGCTAACATGGCTTTCCCTGCTTACTGCAAGCGTTATGGGTTTCGTTACTATTTTTGCATAGCAATCAAGCCTGATTAGACTATACTACTTAGAGTGCGCTGGCAGGCTATGTTGGCGCATTCTTCTTTTGTTTTTGAGTGAGCCTTTTTGAATATGACTGTGGTGCCAATGAAACAGCTAACAACGCCCTTTGTTTTACTCGATGATTGCAGCGCGCAAGCGGACCGGCAGCAAAGCCTGTTGTTTGATGCTGGCGAGCATATCATTGTTGCTCATACCATCGCTGAGGTGCCAAGCGTGCTTGAACGCATCGATGATTTGGTGAAAGAGGGCTATTATGTGGGCGGGTGGATCGCTTATGAAGTTGCCGCAGCCTTTGAAGGCCGGCTTGACGCCGTGCTCACCCCTAAGTCATCAGAGCCACTTATTTGGATGATGGCAACGCGCAACCCTCGTAAACTATCTGGCGGCGATATAGACCAGTTACTAAATACTCCGTCGCTTGAGGGTATGACCATAGTGCCGAGCGATGATGTGCCGTCTTTTCAGGATTATAATGACAAGATTGAGCGCATCCACGCCTATATTCAAGCGGGGGATGTTTATCAGATCAACCATACTTTCGATCAGCCTTTTACGGTTGAGGGCAGCTCCACGGCGCTTTATGCAGCCTTGCGAGAACATCAGCCTGTGCATTTTGGCGCCCTGATTAAAACAGGTGATCTCGATATTTTGTCTCTATCTCCCGAACTGTTTATAGAGTGCAAAGAGGGCAAGCTAACGGCGCGGCCGATGAAGGGCACAGCGCCGAGGGGGGCGGACAAAAAGTCCGACGACGCAATAGCGGGTGCCATGCTAGCAGATGAAAAATCCCGCGCTGAAAATCTGATGATTGTGGATTTACTGCGCAATGACCTGTCGCGCATTGCCGAGGCGGGTAGCGTTAAGGTGCCGACACTTTTTGAAATAGAGACATATCAAACCCTTTTGCAAATGACTTCAACGATTGAGGCCACACTATGCCCTACTAGAAAACCCAGCGATATTTTAGCGGCGCTCTTTCCTTGTGGGTCGGTCACGGGGGCGCCCAAGATACGTGCGATGGAAATAATAGCAGAGCTGGAAGACCGCCCTCGCGGCGTTTACTGCGGGGCTATCGGTTATTTTGCACCTGGCGGAGATTTTACCCTGAGTGTGCCTATCCGCACCGCGACCATAAGCCCTGACCCGCAAGGCAATATGACTGTAGGGGCTATGGGCATTGGTAGTGGCATTGTTGCTGATAGTGGGGCGGAAGCAGAATATGATGAATGTTCCCTTAAAGCGCGTTTCCTAACAGAGCTAAACCCTAATTGTGATTTAATAGAGACTTTCAAATGGACGGCTGCTGATGGTTTCGTTCGACTGGATCAACACCTTGAGCGCGTGGCAAAGAGTGCCGCAGCTTTTTATCGCCCTATTGATTTGGGTGAAATAGGTGACAAACTTCACCAGCATGTAGAAGGCCTAGCGGAGCCACAAAGAATACGCCTTACACTTTCGCGAAGCGGTATTGTGCATATTACCAGTTCAACCATTGTGGCCAGCAGCACCCAGCAGCACCCATCCATTTGCATTGCGGGACCACGGGTTTTGTCGTCTGACATGTTATTGCAGCATAAAACATCAAAACGGGAACTCTTTAACGGCGTTAGGGGTGAGGCCATTAAAAAGCATGGTGTGATAGATGTTATCTTCCTCAATGAAAAGGATGAGGTAACGCAAGGGGCTATCAGCAACATCTTCGCTGAAATTGACGGGGTGCTTATAACGCCACCTTTAGAGAGCGGACTGCTCGGCGGCATTATGCGTCAGACAATTCTCGGCGGGCCACAGCAAACTAAAGAAGCAAAATTGACGCAAGGCGATTTAAAAAGGGCTTCAAACCTTTATATTTGTAATAGCGTGCGCGATTTAGTGCCGGTTACCTTACTGGATGTGGCGCCTGTTTCCATAGTTCGATAATTAATTTTCTAATAAATTTGGATCAAGGCAAGGGTTTCTCTAATTTAGGGGCAGTAAAAGTTTTTTTAGACTCATTTTACTAATTTGTTAACCAGACTTTCATACTCTTGACCCTACACTGTGTATAAGCGCTGCATAGTGTGTTTGGGGACCTTTGACGATAGTGAGTATTTAGTATGAATGTTATGAATAACGAACAATATAACCAAAACACTGGTCATGACAGTGAGGTGATTGATATTTCAAAAAATTCTTTTGCCCTAGCTAAAAATCTTAAGAATCATTTAGGCTATGCTGCTGCCTGTAAAACCTGCGAGCAGAATCATTGGATAGGGGTTTTGGCCGCTCTTCACATCTTAAAAGCAGGTAACTAATCAAAATTATAACTATTGTTATACTATTTTTATTATTATTAACCTTTGGTATGCAGTAAATAAATACAACTTCATATATTTTATGTTTTTCAAACAGTTATATGGATTTTCTTGGTATATAATTTCCAAAATTCAACCCCAAAAGCACAAAAAATTACCCAATTGATTTCATCATTATTCCAGAAAGCAAATTTTTTACTTGGAATTGGTGAAGAATTTTGGATGATAGGCCGAACTAACATCTGATTCACGAATGACTTGTCATGAAATGAAAAAGGTGCAATAATATAACATATCATTTATGCTTGCGCAGAGACGCACATATAAATAAAGTAAAATGATGTGGGGCCATGTATGGTTCATTAAAAGGATGGTTGGGGATAAGTAGTTCAAATAAATTTTGTTTTCTTATAAAAAGGAAAACATTTGCAACAGAAGATAGTTTATATCTTTTGCATTGAACCGCAGCCTCCTATAAAACCCATTGTAAAGTATTGGGGTGCTCGCACCTTAAGCTTAACGATATTTAAGAATGCCACAGCGCGGTGTTGTGGTAAAAGTGGAAACCCTTGTGGGCAGAAATGGATAACACTCAAGTGAAACGTATAGCTGTCACTACGCTCGCCGTTGCCTCTATGATTATAGGCGCTTCAGCTCTGAACGCGCAGGATGAACGCCTGGATAAAATTGTTAAAGAAGTGAAGGGCACAAATGTTCTTGCCAAAGCTTCTCAGACAAAAATTGATGCCATGGCAGATCAAACTAGCGACCTTTTTGGTAAATATAAGCGAGTCCTGAAAACAAATGATGGACTTAAAGCCTATAATAACCAGTTAAACAAAGCAATTATCAAGCAGAGAGAAGAGATCATTAAGATTAATGATGCTATTGCTGGTATTGCTAAAATCAAACGTCAAATTACACCTTTGATGTTGGATATGGTGGAAAGCCTCAAGCAATTTGTTGAGAATGACATACCTTTTGAAAAAGAAAAGCGTATGGAGCGTCTCGCCAATCTGCAAGTTGCGATTGATGATCCTCAAGTAGCTGAATCAGAAAAATTCCGTGTGACTTTGCAGGAATATCAAAATGAAGTTGGCTATGGCCGTTCTGTTTATGCATGGGAAGGTACGCTCGACGATGGTCGTAGTGTTAACTTTGTACGCATTGGTCGTATTGGATATTACTATCAGACCCAAGATCGCTCAGAAACAGCGGCATGGGATGTAGCAAACGCTACATGGCAAGTTCTGCCTGATGATAACACTCGTCCAATCAATCGTTTGATTAAAATGGCAAATAAATTAATTCCATTTGATCTTGCAATTGTTCCAATTGCTGCACCTGAAGGGAAATAAGTATGAAAAAGTTTATAGGCTCTGCTGTTGCCCTTGTTCTTGGCTTCTCCGGTTTTGTGAGTGCCCAAGATACTTCATCAGCCACTCTTGAAGAGTTGCTAGTTAAGGTGCGCGAAGGTCGCGTTAGTGAAACTGCCGAACATAGGAAACGCGAAGTAGAATTTCAGTCCCGTAAAAACCAGCAAAATAGAATGTTGAGTGATGCCGAGACTGAGCAGCGTGTTCTTGAGCGGACATCTGATCGTTTGGAAAAAGAGAAAGGCGCAAATGATGATCGCATCGCCGCCCTTCAAGCAAAACGTCGTGATGCCCTAGGTCGTCTGCAAGAACTCTTCGGTGTTCTTCAGCAGGCTGGTGGCGATATGCGTTCGGTTATTGCAGGATCACATATATCCATTGATAACCAAAATCGTAGTGCTGAGATTGATAACCTGATTGAAAAAGTATCAAACACAAACACGCTTCCGAGCAAAGAAGAGATTAATACCCTTCCAGCTCAGATGATGTTGGAGATGGTTGAATCTCGTAAGATTGTTACTTTTGACCACGAAGTGACCACTACTAAAGGTACGCCAGAGATTGTATCTTTAACACGTGTTGGTGACTTTACGGTGATGTCTGGTGATAAATATTATGTGCTGAAGCCAAATGGTACAGTCCAAGAGCTTCCACGTCAGCCATCAGGTCGTTACACTGACACCATTGAAGATTTTCAAGATTCTACATCTGGTTTAGTTGATGTCGGTATTGATGCCACACGTGGGCAAATTCTTGCAATGGAAGTTGACAAGCCTGACCTTTATGATCGCCTTGAACAAGGTGGACCAATTGGTTACTTGATCCTATTGCTTGGTGCTGTTGGTGTTGTAATGGCTATCTTCCAGTGGTTCTATCTCTTCACGGTTAGCCGTAAAGTGAAAGCTCAAATTCGCAGCAAGACACCTAGCCTCAACAACTGTTTGGGTCGTGTACTTTCTGTTTATTATGACAATCCAAAAGTCGACGTTGAAACTCTAGAGCTGAAACTTGATGAAGCAATTCTGAAAGAAACTCCAAATCTAGAGCGCTTCTTGAACCCAATTAAACTGATCTCTGCCGTTGCACCACTGTTTGGTCTTCTCGGTACTGTGACAGGTATGATTGAAACCTTCCAGGCGATTACCCTGTTTGGTACGGGTGATCCGAAGATGATGGCAGCTGGTATTTCAACTGCTCTAATGACAACTGTTGAAGGTCTTGTCGTGGCTATTCCAACTCTCTTGATCCACAGCTTCGTGGCTGGTTCTTCCAAGTCTGTAGTACACATACTTGAAGAGCAAAGCGCAGGCATTATTGCGGTTCATGCTGAAAAGGAAAACGCGCATGCTTGAAATAGCTGAGGCATTTGATGCAATAAGAGGTTTCATGGATCGGGGCGGAGACGTCCTGTACATGATCCTCGTAGTAACCTTCATCATGTGGGTGCTTATCATTGAACGTCTCTGGTATTTAAGCGCTGAGTATCGCAAAGAACGCAATCGCGTTATTGATGCTTGGGAAGCGCGTAGCGAGCGGAAATCATGGTATGCTCACAAAATTAGAATTGCCATGATTTCGGAAGTTACAAACAACCTCACGAGCGGGGTGCAGATGATCAAAACGATGGTTGCTCTCTGCCCCCTCATCGGGTTGCTTGGAACGGTTACTGGAATGATTGAAGTATTTGATGTGATGGCCTTCCAAGGCAGTGGTAATGCGCGAGCAATGGCCGCGGGTGTGTCTAAGGCGACAATCCCGACTATGGCTGGCATGGTTGCCGCCCTGTCTGGTGTTTTCATCTCAAACTATATTGATCGCAAATCCAGTCGCGAAGCTGCTCGTCTTGAAGACCAGCTGACGATGGACCACTAGATTAACTGGAGGAAAGGTTATGCGTAAATTCTCCAAAGGAGAAGACGAAGCTGAAATTAACATGACCCCGATGCTCGACATCGTGTTTATCATGTTGATCTTCTTCATCGTTACAGCGTCATTTGCAAGAGAAACTGGACTAGACCTTTTTAAGCCGAAAGCTCAGCCTGATAACCCTGAGCCGCCGAAAGATGAAGATAGGCCGATTGCCTTTAAGATTGATAATGCCAATCGTATCAGTTTCGAATTTCGGCCAATTGAGATGGGTTCAGTCCGGTCAATCATTGAACGTGAACATGCTGCACGCCCACATGTGCCGGTCATCATCCAAGCTGGATCAGATGCCCACACGGGACTTATTGTAGAAATTCACGATATGGCCATGAATGCCAAGGTTAGTAATATAGTTGTAACCGAAGGTAAATAAGCGGATTGGATGGCAAGGCATCTTGCCGTCCACCCCTTAAATGCAAGGCTTTAGGAGAGAGAGTAAATGAGAAAGCATTCTCAAAAAGAAGAAGAGACAGAAATTAACATGACCCCGATGCTCGACATCGTGTTTATCATGCTGATCTTCTTTATCGTGACGGCTGTATTCGTCAAAGAATCTGGGGTGGAAGTTTTTAAACCTCAAGCGGAAAATGCACAGGCTGAAAAGCTTGCTAGTATCTTGATAGCCATTGAAGCAGATGATGATATCTGGATTAACCGTCAGGTTGTTGAGATGAATGCTGTGCGCACAACAGTTGAAAAGCTGGCAGCCGAAAACCCACGAGGAACTGTTGTAATTCAGGCAGATGAAAAGTCAAAAGCTGGTCTTTGGATGCAGGTATACGACGAAGTGCGTAAAGCTGGTGTTCCCAAAATTGCCACGTCAGCGGAGAAATAAGATGTTAAAACGTATGGCAAGCTCATTTGTTGCCGCTTCAGGTGTTACTTTCGTTCTATTTTTCATTATGCAAATGCTTGTTTCAGGTAATGATGAAGTAAAGCTCGCTAATGAAGGCTTTAAGTTTATCGATGTTGTTCAAAACGTTCCTGAACAAAATATTCGCAAAAAAGAATTTGAAGTAGAAAAGCCGCCTGAGCTTGAAGCCCCTGAAAATATTGAAATTAAAAAAGTAAGTCTAGATAAGCCGTCTGGAATGGACCTGACTGTGGGTAAAAACATGGGGTCTGGTCTTGAAATGCAAGGTATGGATCTAAGTTTAACGTCTGATGGTGAATATTTGCCACTTGTTAGAATGGAACCTCAATATCCTCGGCGCGCTCAAGAACGCGGCATTGAAGGCTGGGTAACAGTTGAGTTTACTGTAACAGAAGACGGCACTGTAGCTGACCCTTTTGTTTTGGAAGCTGAGCCAGAAAATATCTTTAATCGTGCCGCCCTAAAAGCTGTTCTCAGATTTAAATATAAGCCAAAAGTCGTGAACGGTGTAGCTCAGTCTGTTGAAGGTGTTCGCACAAGATTTACATTCCAGATGGATAATAGCAAGAAAGGCGGGAGATAAATTATGTCTAGAAATATACTATCATCCGTATTGACCATTGCCCTAGGTTTAGGTCTTCACACAGCTGTTCCTGCCTTCAGTGATGCTGGCTCTGCTCATGCTGCATCTATAAAGCAGGAAAAAGAAAAGAAAAAGCCCAGAGGGAAATCAAAACGTATTAAGGTTTTGACACCAAAGACGGCTAAGAAAATTGGTAAAGTCGCTGAATTTTATGAGCTAAAAGATTATCAAGGTGCCATGAATATGCTTATGGATATTAAGAGCACATATGATAGTGGCAAGCTTAATGGTTATGATTCTGCCATAATGTGGCAATATATCGGCATTATTCGCTATGAGATGGATGACCTCAATGGCACGATTGAAGCCTATAATAAATTCCTTACACATCAAGAAGATGTTCACGATGGACTTGTTCTGCAAATGAAATATGGTCTTGGGCAGCTTTATTTTGCTCGAGGAATGGATAAAGATGGTGCAGCTCAAAAACAGGATGTTTTAAAAAGTCTGGACTTGCTTAAAAAGTGGGAAAGTGAATCCACGACAATTTCTGTAAGTCAATATTACTTTATATCTCAGATTTATTATGTGCTTGGTGAATATAAAACCGTATTGAAATATATTGATACTGTTCTTAAAGAAGCCACGCTTGCCAATCTTGAAATGAGAGAAAGTTGGTATAAAACTCGCCTTTCAGCTTATTTTGAACTTGGTGATTACAATATGATGAAAAAGACTTTGATCACGCTCGTTGGGAATTGGCCAAGCCCGGCTTATTGGTGGCAGCTTTCTTCAACTTATAATGAGCTTAATGATGAAGCATCTTTTTTCGCTGTAACTGAAATGATCTATCAGTCAGGATATTTTGATAAGCCCACGCACTATACTATGATGGCACAAATATTCATGGCGCAGGATGTTCCGATTAAAGCTGCTTGGATATTAGAATTTGCTTTGAAAGAAAAAATTCTAGAATCCGACAAAGATAGCTTGAAGCTTATAGGGCAAGCTTATCTTATGGCCCAAGAGTATAAAAAGGCAGTGTCTCCTTTATCTCGCGTAGCAGCTATAGAAAAAGATTATCAGTTATGGATGCAAGTTGGTCAGGTTCAACAAGCCCTGGATGACATGAAGGGCGCGGCTAACGCTTTTGACAAGGCGCTTGCCATCATTCCCAAAAAAGAGGCAAAGGATGCGTTCGCAATTCAAGTCCTTAAGGGTAACGTGTTAACTGAAATGCGTAGTTATAGCTCTGCTAAAAAGGCATTCGCAGCAGCAGATAAGCTTGCGAAAACAAAAGAACAGCGCAAGCAGATGGTAAACTGGCATAAATACTGGAACGCCGAGAAAAAAACCTGGGAGCTTATGCAGCCTTAACAGGCCCGCTAAATCTAAAGAAATATGAACGGCGTCCATTGGGCGCCGTTTTTGTTTGCTAGATATTTTTCACTAGAACCTTCGTTTAGTTTAGTGGTCTTTACTTTTGGTGTAGGCCTTTATGTTGTATATTAAACTTATGATAGACCCGCGTATCAAAGGATTTATGACAAGGCTAGCCCCCTCAATGGTTGTTGCAGGCGGAGTAAGTTTTTGCTTGTTCACTCTTATGTCTTTGATGATAGTGACTAAGCATTCAAAGACGATGATGCCTAGGGCGGAGGTTATCAAGGTTGAAAAGGCCTATCTTGTGCAAGATACAGTCCTTAGTGAAGGCAAAGAAATTGCGGTTTTGCCAAGGGCTTATTTTGTGAAACGGTCTATCATGCCCAACGACTCTAGGTATAAGGTCCAACACCAATTATTTAGCCAGGCTATAGTGCCAGTTGAAAAGATTAAACCTGTTGTCTCATTTGAGGCGATTGAGATAGCCATGAGCCCTATCATTGACCGCGACGCTATTCTTTTGGCGGCAAGCAGTCCAATGTACCCGCATAGCGCCGAGAAAAATAACATAGAAGGCCATGTTGTTGTGGCTATGAATGTGAACAGCGATGGCAGGGTTGATGACGCTTGGGTAATTGAGGCTTCGCCAGCGGGGTATTTTGAAGATTATGCCTTGCGTGCGGCTAAAAAGTTTAAATATCGTCCCAGAATTAAAAATGGCAAGAAAGTCGTGGCGGCAAATGTGCAATACCGTTGGGACTTTAATTTACCTTCCGGAAGCTAAGCGTGATGTCATTAGCTTTTATCCCGTTTACGCGATGACAGGAATGATTCTTGATTCACACAAGCGAGTAGGTCGCCTCTATGGCTATAAAGCAGTCCACGTGAGTGCCCTCGGCTGTTTTGTGCTGCTGGTGTGTCTTGCACATATATCACCCAATCATGCAGGTTAGCCTGACGGTAAAACCAAATAGAATGATCGAGGCTTGCAAGCACAGGCTGGCTGTCTTCATCGATTGCATGGGGACGCATGGCGACACTCGGCATGTTCCAGTCACTCACATAAGCTAACATCAGCGTATGTTGCCAGTCGGTTAAATCCAGGGCGTCAGCCGTTTTATACCAGCTAGTGGCTTCAGGGTCTTGCTTTGAATAGAAATTATTTTTATCATCCATTCGCACCTCAAATGCCGTTGCAGCGCCATCAAGCTCTTCTAGTGTAAACATTTTATCTCTCTGATGATAAAACATAGCCGTATACTCGCTAGGGAGCTTCAGGCATGGCGGCGGTAGTGTGTGTTGAAAACTAGGCTCGGGCATATGAAAAGTAATGGTTGCGAAAAATATGACCTTGCCCTGTTGGCGGCAATAGACATTATAGAGCTTAAAACGGCGTCCATCCTTTAGGTCTTGTACTTCAATTTCGATAGAATGCTCATAGTCTCCCGGGCGCAAAAATTGGCCATGGATGGACTGAATTGAAAAGGTCTCTGGACAGCAGTGTCGTGCAGCATCCATAGCCTGTGCGACTATTAGGCCGCCGTATATGCGAAAGCCACCTTTGCCAGGATCGGCGATAAAGCGCATGTTGCCATCAGGCTTAACCTGCATGATATTTACTATATGTTGCAGTGGGTTCACATCAATTCCTTATCACTCACTAGTCAGAACTATTTAGTCTTGTTTATCTGTAATTGGTTAGCTTATCAATCCCTCTTGATTAATGCGCGAATATCCTGCATTTTGACACCATGAAACATTCGAATATTCTTACAGTTGCTGCCGCCCAAATTTCGCCCGTCTGGGGGAACCGAAAGGCCACTTTGGATAAAGTTCTAAGTTCAGTTAGTGACGCTGCTGGGCGTGGTGCGCATTTGGTTGCATTTGGAGAGGCTTTGTTGCCTGGCTACCCCTTTTGGCTGGATATCACTGGGGGCGCAGAGTTTAACAGCCCTAAACAAAAAGCCATGCATGCACATTATATGACTGAGGCTGTAGATATCAGTGGCGGTGATCTTGCTCCTTTGCAGCAGCTTTGCTCTGAAAAAAACATTGCTGTTTATCTCGGCACTATCGAACGGGCGGCTGACCGTGGGGGGCATAGTCTATATTGTTCCATGGTTTATATTTCTGAGCTAGGCGAGATTGGTTCCGTGCATAGAAAATTGATGCCAACCTACGAAGAGCGCATGGCTTGGTCTATTGGGGACGGTCACGGACTTGTAACCCATAAGCTTGGCGGTTTTACAGTTGGGGGGCTTAACTGTTGGGAAAACTGGATGCCGCTTGCGCGGGCATCGCTCTATGCTCAGGGTGAAAATTTACATGTAGCCTGTTGGCCCGGTAGTATCCGTAATACCGAAGACATCACCCGTTTCATGGCCAAAGAGGGCCGTTCTTTTGTGTTATCTGTCTCAGCCCTCATGACGTTAGATGATTTTCCTAATGACACGCCACTGATTGAGGAAATAAAAGCCAAGGCGCCAGCACAACTGACCGACGGGGGGTCGTGTTTAGCGGGCCCAGATGGCAGCTGGATCATTGAGCCTATTGTGGACAGTGAAGGTGTCTTTGTGGCTGATATTGATTTAGCCAAGGTGCTGGAAGAAAGACAAAATTTTGACCCTATGGGACATTATAGTCGCCCTGACGTCACCAAGCTCACAGTTAATCGTGTTCGACAAAGCAATGTTGATTTTGTTGATGAGTGATTGTTGTATTACCTATCAACTTCAAAGTCTGTGAATTCCCATTCTTGACTTTTTTCCATTTCAGCAGTGAATAGGTTTTCTGCAACTACAATAGCTTCGTCTTCACTATCAGCATGAACGTCGGCTACCCAGTAAAATTCACCACGGCCAAGGGTTGCTTTAAGTGTTACTTTCATTTTAGCCATTTTGTATATCCTAATTCTATCAATGTTGAGGGCGCTATGTTGCGCGATTTATCATGGAGTATTATTTTGTGCAAGCGCCTAGAGTTTGCGGACCTGTAATTCTGCTAAGGCAATCATAACCGGCTTGAGTGGATCGGTGATTATGCCATCGACACCCAAAGGCGCAACACGGTAGCTGTCACTTCCTTCGTATATCAACTTACCAAAGGTTTGCTGGCCGTTTATGTCTTCTACCAAGCAATCTTTTCCTGATGCGTCCGGGTATTGTGTAGGTTTGAGGCAACGGCAAACAATATGATCCCCTTTTTGATATCCGGCTTGATTGCTGTCCATGCGTAAGGCTAGTGCTTCAAAATTTTGTCGCATATTAAGCACACCATCAAGGGTGATGACCGCTCCTTTTTTGTTAACCGCGCCTTTGATTATTACATCGCCACTACCCGGAGTAGCCAGCAATTCTTCTGCATTGACACCTAGCGCATCTGCAATACGATCAATCCAGCCAACTGACAGGGTGCGCGCGCCAGTTTCTAGCCGCCCGATAGTTTGAGCAGTAGTAGGCGTTGGTTTGCAGAGGTCAGCAACCTGCTGCAAGGTCATGCCTTTTTTCTTTCTGATCTCTCTAATGCGCGAATGAAGCATATTTATCTCCCGTAGATGAGGTAGTGCCTATTTACCAAATTGGTTACTAGTATAGCCTTTTTAACCGGAAAATAAAAGTGATTCAACATTTTCCCATAAATATGTTTATATTTAACCATATTGGTTAACAAAAGGATTTTACCATGTCTAAGTTGAAATTAAAATTTACTAAAAATACTTTATCAGGACTTGCCGAAAGGGTCTTATTGAAAATGCAGGCAGGGGCTTCTGCAAATATTCAACTGGATAATAAAATGAAGGTAGAGTCGTTATTGGCGCCACCTTCAGTGTTGGAATCGCTGCTAGCTCTAGATCTTGTTGTGCAGCAAGAAAATATTGTGAAAATTAACTCGGTTGGGAGGGCTTATGTTTGTCGTATGAACCAATTGTCTCAGATAGCCCAAACGGGTGAAGCATCTAATTCATCTGTTTATGCCAGCCAGCATATTTTAGAAGATACAAAGTGTATTAAGGATGGTGAGCGCATCAAGCCTTATAAAACTAATATTGGTGAAACACCCCTTGGATGGCTACTTAAGCGCAAAAACAAGAATGGGAAACCCATGATTTCTAAGGAGCAATTTCTGGCAGGAGAGCGTTTGAGAGAAGACTTTGAGCTATCGGGTATGTCACCAAATATAACCCTTAATTATGATGCTATAATTAGGAGCCAAGGCAACAGCCACGCATTGTGTGGGATGAATGTTTCAGACCATGCTATAGCGGCCAAAAAACGTCTAACTAATGCCCTGGAAGATGCGGGGCCGGGACTAAAGGATGTTTTGTTTAGGGTCTGTTGTCATCTTGATGGATTGGAGGCCGCAGAAAAAAATCTTGGATGGCCAGTTCGCTCTGGAAAAGTAGTATTAGCCATAGCTCTGTCTCGTTTGGTTTGCCACTATAATAACCATATAGGTTAAAAATACTTGACAACGTGACATTAGTTTGTTAAGGATATTTCACAGTCCCAAAATGTTTACTTGGACAAAATCGCGATAAAGACAGGCTGACCTTTGGTTGGCCTTTTTTTATAGCTGCATATAACGCAAATGTTCAAAAGAAAGCCGAAAGTGCCTATGTGTAAGAAAAAACCCATTACCCAAAGACAGCGTATTATATTTTTGGACGTATTGCGAACCACAGGTAATATCAGCGCATCTGCCAGAGCTGCTAACATTAGTGCCCGATCGGCTCACAGCCTTAAGGCTCAGGATGCTGAGTTTTCTCAAGAATGGGACCATGCTAAAGATGAATCAATAGATGAACTTGAAGCAGTATTGAGGAAGCGCGCAATCGAAGGTGTTGAAAAGCCTATCTATTATGCTGGTAAAGAGTGTGGCATTCAGCGCAGTTACAGCGATAGCTTGGGAATGTATATTTTAAAGGCGCATCGTGGTGATGGGCTCCAAGGGACTGATAATAAATCTAAGGATGATAATCAGACGTCTCGTGAGTTCAGCGCAAGAGAGCTTTTGATTGAAAAGCTTGATACTATGACTAGGAATATTGGTGACGTCAAAAATGGGGCAGACCAGTGATAGCGAGTGATACTCGGCTATCCGTTGCAGAGCGATTGCTGAGTGTATCAAGTCAGGATCGTGTGCGGATATTAGAAACATTTGATGAAGACATTTGTCGCGAGTTGCTTTTTGATTGGCATTTCTGGGCGCGACCAAATCAGTTGCCGCCCTCAGACGAAGAGTGGTCACACTGGCTTGTTTTGGCGGGGCGTGGCTTTGGTAAAACCCGTATGGGAGCAGAATGGGTTAGATCAATTGTCTCAGGGCAAAGTCCATTAATGGCACCCGTAAGCGCCCCGCGCCGCATTGCTCTTGTTGCAGAAACGTCTGCAGATGGTCGCGAGGTCATGATTGAGGGGGAGAGCGGCCTGTTGGCTATTTTCCCTTCCGAGGAGAGGCCTGTTTATGAGCCGTCTCGCAGGCGCCTTGTTTGGCCAAACGGTATTGTCGCTCATTTATACTCAGCTAGTGAACCTGATCAGCTTAGAGGGCCACAACATGGTTTTGCTTGGGTGGATGAGTTGGCTAAGTGGCCCAATGCTGAAGATGTGTGGTCTAATTTATTGATGGGTTTACGCCTTGGGCGCAGGCCTCGTGTTATTATCACAACTACACCGCGGCCAATACCGCTATTGCGTAAGCTTTTAAAAGATAAAACAACACTGGTGACAAAGGGTTCAACTTTTGATAACTCAGCCAATCTACCGTCAAGATTTTTATCAGAAATATCCAGACTGTATGGTGGTACAAGATTGGGACGTCAAGAGCTGGATGGTGAGCTAATTGATGATGTAGTGGGCGCACTTTGGTCGAGATCTATGATAGAGGCCTGCAGACGCCAAAGGCCTTCAGATATAGAGCGTATTGTGGTTGCTGTAGATCCGCCCGTGAGCGGTGGACCAAAGGCTGATGCATGTGGAATAGTTGCGGTAGGCAGGGGGATGGATGGAAAAGCCTATGTATTAGCCGATGAAACTATTCAAGGGTTAAGCCCTGCCGGTTGGGCAAAGCGCGCCCTTAATTTATATGATGAACTACAAGCGGACCGTTTAGTGGCGGAAGTAAATAACGGTGGTGATTTGGTGGAAAATTTACTCAGACAAATTGAGCCTGATGTTGCTTACCAGTCTGTTCATGCACGTCGTGGAAAAATGATGCGTGCTGAACCTATTGCGGCTCTTTATGAGCAAGATAAGGTTTTCCATATCATGCCTTTTCCAGCTCTAGAAGACGAGATGTGTAGTTATACGGGGGAAAAGAATAGCCAAAGCCCAGACAGGCTTGATGCACTTGTATGGGCTGTTTGGAGTCTTATGCTGAGTTCTGAAGGTAATCCTAGAATATTAAAGCTTTAAGAGGATGTGCATGTCACAACGTAGTTAAGCTGATAGCTCGCACTTTCCTCGTGGGTATTTGTTGGGCGCGCTATATTGATGCCGCCATTACACAACTTATCTTTGGCAAATTTGAGCTGAATTTCCCGCCGGTGAATTTCTCGTAAATAACTGCTATCAGCCGTATTTCCAAAATGAGAAACGCTTACCTCAGCATTATAATGATTTCTATCAAGCTCTTGAATATTGAGAGATATATTGTTCTGGTTTGAAGAGCATGCTGAAAGCAGGCCTGCAGATAATAGAGTGAGCGAAATAAGTTTTATCATGTTACATCTCAATTTATAATAGGAACGATTCTATCATATATAATGATAGGCGTCACGATTTAAAATATCACTAACGAATGGTTAGAATATTACTAAATTTTTACTTAGAGGCTGTTTGCTTGCGATATGATCTTATGAGATCATTAAGCGCAATTTGGAGCTGGCGACGGTTTTCATGAACCTCAGTGAGGTCTTCTTCCCATCGCACTTGTTGTGGTTTAGTTAGATGGGGTAATAGCTTGCGGCCTTGAAGGTCCATGCAACCCATATAAGTATCCACTCTCTCACTGAAGGCGACAGTTCTATCGCGGGCACTTTTAAGGGTGTCTGCAGTAACTGATGTTATCGATGGTAAGTTTGGTTTGTCTAGGGGGGCTTCACCGCAGTCTTCGGCGGTTCCAGCAGTGCTTATGCCAGCTGTTAGTGTGATAATATAAACAATTTTATTACTAAGCTTCATCAATATAGCTCCATTTCGCTTTGACTCTGGTCGACAATAGCCGATTTAAATATAACGCGCTAGTCCTGATTATTACAAATCCCTGCTTATTATCAAGCGCAAAACCACTCTTTGTCCAGATACATTCTTATAAATATTCTGACTGACTTTCCCCAGCTTATTTCGAGTTGGGATTTTATTAACATATAATATTGGAGATAATTATGGCACCCTTAGGGCTGTTCCCCGTCTAATCCTATGGGTCCAAAGTTAGCTATTGCCTAAGAGAGGGTTTTGATCTCATCACAGTGACGTAAGGAATGAATCTATGGACACCTCCTGCGCAAGATGTTTTTTAGTGACGGCTTTGGATGCGTGAATCTATCCGGCCTATTTACGGAAAACTATTTTCCTGGCCATGATGGGAATCCGCTGTTTTCATTGCCTTTTAAGATGACCGGCCTTTAATGGCCTTCGTTCCTTACAGGCTGTGAAATGGCGGCCCTTTGCCGTTACACCATCAATTTTACACCTCGCATTATTGTGCCATGAAAATCCTTTCCTATGCTACTCTGTATTCTTCGCCGTTACGTAACATTGCCCAAGCTATTCTTGCAGTTTTGTTAGCCATAGCCACAAGCGTTTTGTTATGACCAACTCGCTTTAACAGCTTACTTGCCCATTTGGATCGCGAATCATCTCGGTTCTCTACCCTGTATAGAGTTGAGCGCGCACCGTGAATTAATTGACGCCTCAAATAATGATTTGCCCTTCTGCCTATACCACCAAGACGGGGGGTTCCTCCTGTTGTATATTGCCTTGGCACAAGACCTATCCATGCAGCTAAAGCTCTGCCTGATGAAAAGTTCCGTCCATCACCAACTGCGGCAACAAGAGCAGTTGCGACAACAGGCCCAACTCCTGGCAGAGTTGTCAGGCGCTTACATTGTTCGAGAGAACGGCAAATTTTAATCAGTTTACGATCCAAAGCTACAACACGGTCATTCAGCGCGATAAATTCGTCAATAAGCTCAGAAAATAGCTGTGAAGCCAACTCTGACAAGTCAGCGTTACTAACCTCCTCAGCAATTCTGTTGCGGAAGCGACAGGCTCCCTTGGGCAGAACAACACCATATTCAGCTAATAAGCCACGAATATGATTAATAAGAGCCGTACGTTGTGTGACAAGCCTGTCACGCATACGGTGGAACATTTGAAGATCCTGTTGTTCAATTGTTTTGAGTGGTACAAAACGCATTGTTGGCCGAGTTGCTGCTTCAAAAATAGCCTCTGCATCCACAGCATCGTTCTTAGAGCCTTTTACATAAGGTTTTACAAAACGTGGATGGATCAAGCGTACCACTATTTTCTCTTCATCGAATTGGCGTCCCCAATGATGCGCACTTGCGCATGCTTCCATTGCTACAATATCTGGGGCGAATCTCATTACTGTTGTCATTAACTTAGACCTGGTCACTTTCTGAGAAATGATCTCACCATCAATAGTAATGCCATGAATGTGAAATGACCGCTTACCTATATCAATTGCTAATAATTGCATCTTACTTTCTCCTTCTCCTTTTCAAGTAACGAATTATCACTTTAGTTGCAGGAGGTGTCCATCCCATAAGATGAGAACTAAATCCTCTAAGACTAAAACAGCTAAAGCCTCCGCGACTAAAGTAGTCAAAGACATCCGCCGAGCAACCCGCAAGCTCTATAGTGCTGAAGAGAAGATCCGTATCGTACTTGAAGGCTTGCGCGGAGAGAACAGCAT
>CBFDBT010000007.1:0-31948 GCA_965603115.1 uncultured Alphaproteobacteria bacterium | reverse complement strand
GGTAGTTGTTGCAGGAACAGCTTTTGGCTGAACGGGCTTTTCTCTGACTATACTTTCAAGAACAGGCTCTTTATCAGCTTCTATAGCAGCTTTTGAAAGTTCAAAATTACTTGAATTTTCAATTGGTTCTACTATTTCCTTAATCTCTTTCTTTACCTCATCTACAGGCAACTCTGAAACTGGCATCTCTGCTTCACTAGCAAGTGATGTAGGCTGCTTTTCGTCCCCATCTCCCGTAATGCGTTTATAAACGTCCTTATCTTGATTTAGGATTTCCTTGCCGCCAGTCTTTTCGGGCTTCACCTTTATTGGCTCCATAGCCGCCAGCACTTCGATAGGTTTTTCAAAGTTATCAGCAGGGCGATCGTACATAAGCCACATAGCAACCACAAAAACAGCTATTACAAGAACAGCCACACTAATCACGACCTTCTTCATATTGCCCTCAAATATGCCTGAGGGTGCTGAATCTTCCAACTCTTCAACTGGTGTCAGCCAAGGCGGCATGTTATCCATATTATCAGCCATCAACGCATCTCCTCTACAGGTGTAACACCCAGTATCTCCAAACCACTTGCAATAACCAGTGCAACAGCGCGTATCAGCGCCAGCCTAGCACTTGTTATAGCTTTATCGTCCTCGATAATAAACCTCAAGGATATATCAGCATTTCCTTTATTCCAGAATGTATGAAACTCTGAGGCAAGTTCATAGAGAAAAAATGAAATTCTATGGGGCTCATGCGCTTCTGCAGCCCCCTCCACCATCCGCGGCCAAGCTGAAAGAGCGCGCATTATAGCAATTTCTGAAGGATCCGTAAGTAAAGAGAAATCAGCCTTTGCAAGTTCTGCATCACTAATTTTCAACCCCTCAAAAGCTTCTACCGCTTTTTTCATGACGCTATGAACCCTTGCATGGGCATATTGCACATAAAATACTGGATTATCCTTGGATTGCTCCATCACCTTGGCAAAGTCAAAATCAAGAGGCGCATCATTCTTACGTGTAAGCATAATAAAGCGCGTTACATCTTTGCCAACTTCATCGACCACTTCTCTCAAAGTCACAAAATTGCCCGATCTTTTTGACATTTTAACCGGCTCACCGTTTCTAAACAATTTCACCAACTGGCACAGACGTACATCAAGATCGGCCTTACCGCCAGACATGGCCGTTACGGCGGCTTTCATCCGCTTGACATAGCCCCCATGGTCCGCGCCCCAAACGTTAATTTGATGCGCAAAACCACGCTCATATTTATTGAAATGATAGGCGATATCCGCACCAAAATAAGTATAGGAACCATCGGACTTTTTAAGCGCCCGATCAACATCATCACCAAATTCTGTTGCTTTAAACAGAGTTTGTGGTCGTGCTTCCCAATCATCAGGCAATTTACCCTTTGGGGGCTCCAACACACCCTCATAAAGATGCCCTAGCGCATCAAGCGCTTTAACCGCTGCATCAATACTGCCATCAGTGTGCATCTTGCTCTCAGAGAAAAAGACATCATGCTCAACACCCAAGACCTTCAAATCTTCGCGGATTAAGTCCATCATAGCCATTGAGGCATCAACCTTGAACAGTGCGAGCCATTCACTTTCATCAGCGTCGAGGAATTTTTCAGCGTATTTCTGTTTCAACAGTTCACCAACTGGCTTTAAATATTCCCCGGGGTAAAACCCTTCAGGAATATCGCCAATCATGCGGCCACAAGCTTCCTGATACCTGAGATGCGACGAGCGCGCTAAAGTATCAATCTGCGACCCTGCATCATTGATGTAATATTCTTTGGTGACGCTGTAGCCAACCTTGGCGAGCAAGTTAGAAAGAGCGTCGCCAAACACTGCACCACGCACATGACCCACATGCATAGGGCCTGTAGGGTTGGCAGAAACATACTCAACATTGACTTTTTCGCCAGCACCCGCATCTGAGCACCCATAATCTGTGCCCGCGTCAAGCACGTCTTTAACCCGAGACTGCCAAAAACTATCATCGAGGGTCATGTTAATAAAACCGGGCCCCGCCACATCAACCTTTGCCACACCGCTTGCAGCTAAAAGCCCTTCTGCCATCGCCTCAGCAATATCACGAGGTTTCATACGCGCCTGTTTGGCAAGCACCATAGCCGCGTTGGTGGCAATATCACCATGACTTGCGTCTCGAGGCGGCTCAACGGCGACATTGCTTAGGTCAAGGCCATCAGGCAATGCGCCCGAAGCTGATAGGTCTGATAGAACAGTTTCAACAACTGATCTGAAATGCGTAAATACGTTCATAGAGAGACTACCGATAAATCAAATAACTTGGCATGTTCACGAAAAGCAAAGCGATCCGTCATGCCGGCAATAAAATCAGCCACAACACGCGCAGTTTCAGGCGTCATTGGGCCACTCGTTTTGGCTGCCCACTCTGTCGGCAGCACTTCGGGTTCGTTGATATATAGATCAAATAGGTCTTTGACCACCCTTTTTGCCTTACTGGTCATGCGATTAACTAAATAATGCTTATACATATGTTCTTTAAGGAAGCTTTTTAGCTGACGGACAGCTTCTTCCATATCTGCACCAAATGCGACAACACCTTGATCCCAACCACGAATATCATCAGGACACTCTGGATTTAATATGCTAATGCGTCGCTCAGTTTCAACAATTACATCCCCGACCAAACGGTTTATAAGACGACGAACAAGTTCATGGATAAGCACATCCCTACTCGCCGTTTTATATGTCCACTTTACCTCGTCAATCAATTGAGCCACCACAGGAATAGACTTTAGATCATCAATCTCAAACAGACCTGCCCTCAATCCGTCATCAAGGTCATGACTGCTGTAGGCAATATCATCTGCCAGAGCCGCCACTTGTGCTTCTGGCCCCGCGAAACTGTGCAATTCTAAATCATACTCTTTTATACATTCCTTCAAAGCAAAGGGCAGTTCTTTAGGGGGCTTGGCGTGATCAATTGGTGCTTTGACAAGAGGGCCATTATGCTTTGCCAGTCCTTCTAGAGTTTCCCATGATAAATTAAGCCCATCAAAGGCTGCATAACGCTTTTCCAATGAAGTTACCAAACGCAAAGCCTGAGCATTATGGTCAAAACCACCATAGTCGGCCATCATAAGATTGATCATTTCCTCGCCAGCATGACCAAAGGGCGGATGGCCAAGGTCATGGGCTAAAGCCAGAGCCTCCCCCAGGTCATCATTTAAATGCATGGAGCGGCAAATGCTACGTGTGATCTGCGCAACTTCCAGCGAATGCGTCAGTCTGGTTCTAAAATGGTCGCCTTCGTGATAAACAAAAACCTGTGTTTTATGCTTGAGACGGCGAAAACCACTTGAATGAATCAACCGATCCCTATCACGCTGATAGGGGCTGCGCAAATGACTTTCAGGTTCATTGATCAAACGGCCACGGCTATTTGTCCCTATACTGGCATATGGGGCAAGTGTTTGATCATGCGTTGGAACATCAGTTGGCATTTAGTCTTCTCCGCTATCGGGGTTTTCTATTAAAATGGACAGTAGTGAGAAGTTCGCACATCTGCAACGATCTAAATGACAAAATGTCGTATAATTTTTATTATTTTGTTGAAAGATTGACCTTACCCAGTCGAGACCCTACATATATCATATATAATTTTATAAATGAGTGCCCAAAAATGCCACAAACAACTACAAAACCTCCCGTTGGTCTATCCACAAATGCCGCAGCGCGCATCAAAGCTTTGAAAGAAATGCAAGGCAATGACAAGCTGATGTTTCGCCTGTCCGTGTCTGGCGGAGGCTGTAGCGGCTTTCAATATGGCTTTGACTTCGTTGAAGACCAGCAAGACAGTGACATCGTTGTTGAAAAAGACGGGGTTATCATGCTGGTGGATGATATGTCGCTCATGTATGTCATGGATAGCGAAGTGGATTTCGTCACCGACCTTATCGGCTCCAGTTTTCAGGTTATCAACCCCAACGCTCAGTCCTCCTGCGGCTGCGGCTCTAGTTTTTCGATATAAATTTCAATGAAAATAGCAACATTTAATATTAACGGCATTAAAGCCCGCCTGCCGCGCCTTATCGAGTGGCTCGAAGAGTTTAGCCCCGATGTGGCCTGTTTGCAGGAAATTAAATCTGTCGATGAAAATTTCCCACGTCTTGAGATTGAAGCCCTTGGCTATAATGTGGAAACCCACGGACAAAAGGCCTTTAACGGCGTAGCAATTCTTTCCAAGCATGAAATGAGCGATGTTATGCGCGGACTACCGGAGATGACTGAAGGCCCGTTAAAAGACGGGGAAACAACCCCCGAGCAAGCCCGCTATATGGAAGCCACCATCAAAGGTGTGCGTATCGCTACCATTTACCTGCCTAACGGAAACCCGCAGCCTGGGCCAAAGTTCGATTATAAGCTCGATTGGATGGAAAAGCTGGTTAAACACGCTGAATCCTTGCTTAAAACTGAGCAAGCCGTTGTTTTATCCGGTGACTATAATGTCATTCCCAAAGACGAAGACTGTTATAATCCGGCTAGCTGGGTAGGTGATGCGCTAACGCAGCCCGAAAGCCGCGCAGCATACCAAACTATACTTAATATGGGCTACACTGATGCACTGCGGCAAGTCCACCCTTCGGGACAGCAATTTACTTTTTGGGATTATCAGCGTGGCGCTTGGCAAAAAGACCACGGTATCCGCATTGACCATTTGCTGCTTAGCCCGCAAGCTATTGACCGGCTTAAGGGCGCAGATGTTGACAAAGCACCCCGCGGCAAAGAAACACCGTCAGACCACACCCCTGTATGGATAGAGCTGGGAGAATAATCATGAAATCAATTGAAGCAACGCCTGAACAATTCACTGCTTTTAGAAAAGCTGACCCTAATGAGCCGCTTTTAATGCTTAATCTTCTCAAATATCGCGATCAGGCTGATTATGGTGATAACGCTGAAGGGGATGAGGCCTGCACCGGCGAGCAAGCCTATAAACGCTATATGGCCGCTACTTTCCAGTTTATTGAACAAATTGGTGCTGAAGTCGTTATGAGAGCCAATCCGCGACGCTCGGTGATAGCCCCCCAAGGCGAAGACTGGGATTTAATGTTTGTGGTAAAATACCCCAGTCGCGCAGCTATGCTCAAAATGCTCGCTGATCCTGAGTATCGCTCTATTTCGCGCCACCGCAGCGCAGGCCTTGCTGACAGTCGCTTAATTGAAATGGACCCCGCCGAACTTTAACCGAGCTTGCTCACATCGCGAACAGCACCGCGTGCAGCCGATGTTGTCATGGCAGCGTAGGCTTTTAGCGCTTGGCTTATCTTACGCTCTCGCTTTTCAACAGGTTTCCAAGCTTGATCTCCTTTAGCCTCCATCGCGGCACGGCGCTTGATAATTTCATCGTCACTGATTGCAACATTGATGCTACGGTTTGGGATATCAATTTCTATCACATCACCATTTTCAAGCAGGCCGATAGCGCCTTCTTCAGCCGCTTCTGGGCTAACATGGCCGATAGACAGCCCTGATGTACCACCTGAGAAACGACCATCGGTCAAAAGCGCACATTCCTTACCCAGCCCCATTGATTTAATATAGCTGGTTGGATAGAGCATTTCCTGCATACCTGGGCCACCACGCGGCCCTTCATAACGAATAATTACCACTTCCCCTGCGACAACATCACCGGCTAGAATTCCTTTTACAGCGCTGTCTTGGCTTTCAAAGACATGGGCTTTGCCGCTGAATTTGAAAATTTCTTCATCGACACCAGCGGTTTTCACGATGCAGCCATCAAGGGCGATATTGCCGTATAATATGGCTAGACCGCCCTCAGTTGAATAGGCGTGTTCATGAGCGCGAATACAGCCACCTTCACGGTCAAGATCGAGTGAAGAAAAACGTGTTTCCTGACTAAATGCCTCGGTTGTCGCAATGCCGGCGGGTGCTGCGCTATAAAAATGGTGGGTTGCGTTATCTTTACTTTCCATCACATCAAAGCGTTTGATCGCCTCGCTCATAGACGGGCTATGGATGGTATTACAGTCACCGTGAATAACCCCAGCCCGGTTTAGCTCACCTAACAGACCAAAGATACCACCCGCACGGTGCACATCTTCCATATGATAGTCTTCATGGTTAGGGGCAACCTTACACAGGCACGGCACTTTGCGCGACATGCGGTCTATATCGCGCATAGTGAAATTCACATCCGCTTCTTCAGCAGCAGCCAGTAGATGCAAAACAGTATTGGTAGAGCCTCCCATCGCGATATCAAGCGCTATAGCATTTTCAAACGCTTCAAAAGTGGCGATTGAACGCGGCAGTACACTTTCGTCACCGTCATCGTAGTAACGCTTGGCTACAGATACAATCTGGCGGGCAGCGGATAAAAACAGCTCTCTCCTGTCAGCGTGGGTCGCCAAAAGTGAGCCGTTACCCGGAAGGGCCAGCCCCAATGCTTCCATCAAACAATTCATTGAGTTAGCGGTAAACATGCCTGAGCAGGAACCACAAGTTGGGCAAGCTGATTGCTCAATATCAATCACATCCTCATCGCTTACACTGGGATCAGCCGCACTGACCATGGCATCCACCAAGTCAAGCTTACGTATAGTGCCGTCAGCGCGCTCAACCTTGCCCGCTTCCATCGGTCCGCCAGAGACAAAGATCGTTGGAATATTCAAGCGCAGTGAGGCCATCATCATACCGGGTGTAATCTTATCGCAGTTAGAAATGCAAATTAGCGCGTCGGCGCAGTGGCCATTGACCATATATTCCACACTATCGGCAATCACCTCACGACTTGGAAGACTATAAAGCATGCCATCGTGGCCCATCGCGATACCATCATCGATAGCAATGGTGTTAAATTCTTTAGCTACAGCACCAGCGGCCTCAATTTCGCGCGCTACCATCTGCCCAAGATCTTTTAGATGCACATGACCCGGTACAAACTGGGTAAAACTATTAGCAACCGCAATGATAGGTTTGCTAAAGTCATCTTCTTTCATACCGGTCGCCCGCCAAAGAGCACGCGCCCCTGCCATGTTGCGACCATGTGTAGATGTTTTTGAGCGATACTGCGGCATTGACTATACTCCGGGGCAAAATTATTTGCTCAGTTTATAGCCACCCTTTGAAAATATGTCGACAAGAAAAGTTTAGAAATAGCGGTTATTTTTGAAATATTATTACTTTGAGTGACCAATCACTTTCTCCTTCCCGCATCAACATATTTTTCCTCACTGGACAGCGAGCAACTGAATGAGTACCGTCACTAAGTGTAAATATTTTGGAGAAATTATATGTCTAGTTGGCAAGATGCCTACTCTGGGGAGCTAAGCTTTTTGCGCGCAGGAAATGCCGAAAACGCTGAAGGTCTTGATGTCGCAGTTCTTGGGATTCCGTATGATCTTGGAACCACAGGTCGCCCCGGCACTCGCTTTGGCCCCAGAGGCATCAGGGAACAGTCGCTTGGAGTAGGTGAATTTGATTACGGCGTTCATCCTTGGGACTATAATGTCAAAGATCGCTATAAAATTAGAGATATTGGTGATGTTACTGGCTTTACTGCTTATCCTGACCGCTTGTGCCCTACAGTGGAAAAGGCTGCTGGTGATGTCATTAAGACAGGCGCTAAACTCTTAAGCTTGGGCGGTGATCATTTCATTACTCTGCCATTACTGCGAGCCCACGCAAAAAAATATGGCCCCCTTGCCCTCGTTCACTTTGACGCACACAGTGACACATGGATTGATGAAGATTTAAACCATGGCACCATGTTTTATCATGCTATTCAAGAAGGCATTATTGATGTCGACCACTCAATACAAATTGGCCTGAGAACACCGAACCCTGACAGTCACGGTATTGAGATCATCCATGCGGAAGAGCTTGATGACATGCAAGCCAGTGATGTCGCGGCCCGCATAGAAAAGAGGGTTGGCAAGAAAAATGTTTATCTTACTTTTGATATTGATTTTCTAGACCCTGCTTACGCACCGGCGACAGGAACGCCTGTTGCAGGAGGGCCAAGCACACTATTTGCCAGAAAAATCCTGCAAGGGTTAACGTCGATTTCCATCAAGGGTGGCGATTTGGTAGAAGTTGCACCCCACTATGAAGGGCCGGGGCAAATAACAGCCGTTGCAGGGGCTACAATTGCTGCTGATATCTTATATCTACTCGCTGCGGGCTCATAACTGACTACACCCTGCTAGGGAGTTATTAACCACCTATGGGGTATAATAAGGAAACCATAAGAAAGAATAGTAATGTTTGGTATTATCCGCAAAACTAATAAGACTGCTCCGAAAAAGGAGCTTGAGGAATCAAGCGTTACAGTTGAGGAGCAGGCACAGAAACCATCTAATTCTCTACGAAGACCAAAAATCGGCTTGGCGCTTGGCTCAGGAGTCGCGCGGGGTTGGGCCCATATTGGAATAATACGCCGCCTTCAAGAAGAAGGCATAGAGATTGACTTTATTGCCGGCACATCGGTTGGCGCTGTTGTCGGTGGAGCATATGCCGCCGGCGCTCTGGACGAACTTGAAACATGGACGAGAAAACTTGGCAATTATAGCTTTTTCAAGTTTCTAGATTTTAAATTTTCTGGCGGTGGTCTTTTTGGCGGAAATTCTCTTAACCAGCTGATGAAACTCAAGTTTGGAGAAAAAGACTTTAAAGAGCTGGATATTCCATTTACCGCGGTTGCATGCGAGCTAAAAACTGGTCATGAAATTTGGCTTGATGAAGGAAAAATATCTGATGCCATCCAAGCAAGTTTTGCCATGCCAGGTGTTTTTGAGCCCGTCAACAACGACAATCGCTGGCTGGTTGATGGTGCCTTGGTAAACCCAGTGCCTGTATCCGCGTGTCGGGCGGCAGGCTGTGAAATGGTAATTGCAGTTAACTTATCTGAAGATTTATATGGTCGAGTTATGAAAAAGCGAAAAAACACCAGTGAATACGGCATCTTTCAAGAAATGGTTAAGGTCCCACCCTCTATGGAGGATAGCAAATCAGGATCGGTTTTTCGTAAGCTTTTCAGCCACAAAGGCAACGCCCCTAGCCTATTCGCTAATATGGTAGCCTCACTCAATATCTTGCAAAACCGTTTGGCTCGTAGTCGAATGGCAGGCGACCCACCTGATATTACCATCTCACCGCGCTGCGGACATATCGGCTTGATGGAATTTAATCGCGCAGAAGAACTTATAGAAGAAGGCGTCATTGCCTTTGATGAGAATTTGCCAAAGCTTGAAGATGCGCTGGAAATTATCATTCACCGGATGAATTCATAACACGATCAGCCTAAGCGCTAGCGATATATGTTTTCAACGCGTCAGCTTCTTGCTCAACCTCGTTAATGCGCGCATAAACCAAATCACCAATGGAAATCATTCCAACCAGTTTATCTTCATCTAGAACGGGTAAATGGCGAATACGACGATCTGTCATCCACGACAGTGCTTCGTTAACATGCTGATCAAGCGAACAAGTGATAATGTTTTTGGTCATGAGCGAAACTACGCTATCATCGAGGATAGTGCGTCCAGAAATGGCAATGCCTCGAACAACATCTCTTTCAGATAGCACCCCAGTAAGCTTGTCACCCTTCATTACCAACACAGCTCCGATACGTCGCTCAGCCAGCAAACGCGCTACCTCCCCAACGGTACATGCTTCCTCTACAGTAATTACATCGCTGCCTTTGCGCTGAATAATATTCTTGATGAACATTAAATATCTCCACAAATTATTATGCATTATACTATGTATTTTAACTATAGCCTGATTCTGCCTAGCATGAAAGAACAGAAATGCTGGACGCACCCTGATGTTGATGCTAGGCGTTGGCTCAAATGTTATAAATGGGATTGATATTATGCTAAAAAGATTTGTTTATGGAGTTCTCACAGCCCTCATCTTTGATGCGGGATTTCTCTATGCCCTCTATCTTTGGGACGTCTCTTCTAACATGGGGTTATCTTTGCATGCATATATAGCTCTTGGTCTTGGCATCTTTTTCACCGTACTGGTTGGCGTTGCACTAGCCTCCCTCGCATTTTTAAGCGCCCGTATGGGGGTGGATGAAATGGCGCACGATGTAGAAGATAAATCTAACACTGAAAATACTGGAGGCTAATCAATGTCGGACTTTTGGGAATTGGTTAAAGATGTTTGGGAACACGGACTATACGGCGTCAACATCAGTCAAATAATCATAGCGACGGCAATTGTCCTCTTTGCTTTGATATTTCGCCAGCTTTTTACCCGCTTTATTATACGGCAAATTGAGCGCCTGACGAGCCATACCAGCAATGAGGTTGACGACCATATTGTGAGCGCCCTAGAGGCTCCCATTCGCTTTATCCCAATAGTCATAGGGTTTTTTCTGGCAACAGCCTATCTTGATCTTTCCCAAGGCCTTCAATCGTTTATAGACAATACTAATCGCTCGCTCGTTGCTTTTACGCTCTTTTGGGCTTTGCACTCTACATCTGACCTCGTTAGCCACATATTGCAAAGAGCAGAGAAAATGCTCTCTGCCAGCATGGTCCAATGGCTCTCAAAAATCATCAAGGCCGCTTTCATTGTTATCGGCACTGCAACTATTCTCGAGATTTGGGGCATTGAAGTTGCACCCTTGATCGCCGGCCTTGGACTTTTCGGCGTTGCAGTGGCTTTGGGAGCACAAGATGTCTTTAAAAATCTAATCGCTGGGCTTTTCATAATAGGGGAACGGCGCTTTAACCCAGGAGACTGGATACTTGTAACCGGTATAGTGGAAGGCACTGTCGAACATATTGGTTTTCGAACCACCACAATCAGGCGCTTTGACAAAGCCCCTGTTTATGTTCCAAATGCTGAACTCGCTGATAATGCTGTTACAAATTTCTCCCGCATGACCTACCGCCGCATCAAATGGCTTATTGGTATTGAGTATAGCGCCACGGGGGATCAGTTGAGGCAAATTAGAGATGGTATCGAGACCTATATCTTAGGGAATGAAAATTTTGCTCAGCCTGATGAAACGTCAACATTTGTACATATCGACCGCTTTTCAGACAGCAGCATCGATATACTTCTCTACGCCTTTACCCGCACTACCGACTGGATTGAATGGCTGAAAGTTAAAGAAGAACTGCTTCTTGAAATCAAGCAACTGGTAGAATCCACAGGAACAGGTTTTGCCTTTCCTAGTCGTAGCCTTTATATTGCAGCCCATGGCACAGACCTTGAAGCCATCCCTAGAGCTAAGGACGAGAACGCATGAAGCATAAAAGAGCAACTATAAGAACAATCCCGCAGCCATCGGACATCAACAAAAATGGTAATATCTTTGGTGGCTGGGTGCTTTCCCAAATGGATATTGCAGGTGGCGTGGAATCGGCAACTTATGCAAAAGGTGCGGTCGCAACTGTCGCAGTAGAGGGCATGAAATTTCTCAACCCCATATTAATCGGCGATATTATCAGCATTTACACCGACGTTGAAGCAGTCGGTAGAACCTCTATGACAATTTTCATTGAGGTTTTTGCAACGCGAGCAGATCAAGAAGATATCAAAGTAACAGAAGCGCGCTATATATTTGTTGCCCTTGATGATCAAGGACAACCGCGTGCGGTAGAAAAGCTAGCAACAACTACTGCTTAAAACTGGCTTCTCTTCTCAGCTCAGTATGGCGTGGTGTCGTATCATAAATAAACGACGAACACTCAAGAGCAATAGCGTCCATCAGCCTTGAATTATCTTTAGATAATTTATTTTGACTAATCTCGGCAACCATTTGTAAATACAAGTCAAAATTAACCTGTCTTTTAAAGGCTGATACAGTGCAATCACAAAGTTGCGTGCATTGTTTCCCAGAAAAAGATTGGTCGCAACTAGTTCTGCAGCTTTTTCTATCGCTTTCGAGAAGCGGCTGAGGAATATCTTGTGCAGCAGCAAAACCAAGTGGAAAAATTAATAATACAAATAGACTCAAAACTTTAAAATTACGCATCACAAAATCCAAACATACTTAAAAAATGAACATAAAATATAATAGTAAAAAATAATAAAATACTGTAATAGAGACATTATTAATCATGTTTGCTTAATTTCTGGTAAATATTTGTGTTCATTTTTAAATGAATTCTAACTATTTTGGATATGAGCGATATTTTTGAAAGATCAGACAATGACTACAGCGACTTTAGCAACTTTTGGCGGCGGATGCTTTTGGGGTGTTGAAGAGCTATTTCGCACCACCCACGGCGTTACAGACACCGTTTCTGGCTATATGGGAGGAACCTCAGAGAATCCTACTTATAAGGATGTGTGCAGCAATTCAACTAATCATGCCGAAGTTGTTCAACTCACTTATGATGCTGATAACATATCATATGATGAGCTCTTGGACATTTTCTTTTCTAATCATAATCCTACACAAATGAACCGCCAAGGACCAGACATTGGCACACAATATCGTTCTGTCATTTTCACACACGATGGTCAGCAAAAAGATGCCGCTGAGCTTTATATTAAAAAACTGACAGACGAGAAACGCTTTAGTCAGCCTATCGTCACCAAAATTTGTCCCGCAGAAACTTTCTGGATTGCCGAAGATTATCATCAGCAATATCTACAAAAGCGCGGCCTATCAGTTTGCCACATCTAAATTAGTGGATTGAGAATAGTTTCAACAGTCGCATCAAGGTCTACCCAATCTGCTTTATACATAATTGCTTTTTTGTGTGCCGCTTTAATTTGAGATGCTGGTGCCTTTTGCATCTGCAAACACGCCAGACGCGCTATCCATGCCTTTGAAGCAACAGGGAACAGAGTGATCATTCGCTCACTCAGGATTACGGCATCATCTTTGCGACCATGAGCAATCAATAATAACAGGCCTGTGAATAACATTTCCAGCTGAGGCGCCTCATCGCCGTCCATAGCTTCTAGCCAAGCCAGCCCTTCTCCCTTATCAACTAATTCAGGCTTTTTGCAAATGTTAGCCAGAGAGATATCTCCACCTAAGCCTTTACAAGCCTCAGTATCCAGCAAAGCCGCCTGCGCTAAAACTTCAGTGGCGCCTTCAATATCACGCCTGTCATAAAGCAAGAAATTTCCCAATTCGTGAACAGCAAAGTGATCATCAGGTGCTAAATCAACAGCACGTCTTAACCACAGTTCTGCGCGCTCAAAATCGCCCTCCCCGTCGGCATAATATCGACCGAGTAGACAGGCCACACTCATCTCATCTTCACCACATAGCTCTAGCTCTGAAATAACTGACGCTGCTTCGTAGAGTCTGCCCAGATCGTAACGGCAATAATGGAGTAAGGACCACTGAAGGTAAATGATCAGGCTCAACCGCAAGAGCTGACTTTAACCGCTCTAAGCCTTCTTCTGGTCGTCCGAGCGCACCACCAAGCAAGTCTGCATACTCTATAAGAATTTCAATGCAGTCAGGCTCAATTTCAAGCACCTTGTCATATAAAGGCACTATTTGCTTTGGGGGTCGCCCCAAGCTTTGCTTACAGTGTATTAATTCTTGTAAGGCAAAAAGATAGGTGGGCGATATCTCAATAGCCTGCTCTAAAAGCACCTCAGCTTCACCCGCTTGATCTTTATGATCTAACAACAAAGCCCCAAGATGGGATAAAGCCCAGTCAAATTTTGGGTTTAATTCAAGAGCTTTGCGATAAGAAACCTCAGCACTTTCAATGTCATGAACTCCAAAGCAATAGTAATCACCAAGGTGACACCATATCCATGGGGAATCCCCCTTTATCCGGATAGCCTGATTGAGAGCGTCTAAGCTAGCGGCCATATCTTTGTTTTCTTCCCACAAAAGATGGCCTAAAATGGTCAAGGCTTCATAATCTTCACCATCTTGCTCTACAACCTTGCGGAATGCTTTTATGGCTGCATCTGGATCCAGATAGTTATCACGCTGTAAAAAAGCTATTCTGCGCCAACTCGCGGTTTCCTCATCGCTAAGGGAAATTACTTTTTTGAAACAACTAAGCGCCTGTTTTGGTAATTGAAAAACCTCTTGATACAAAACACCAAGATTAAAATGAGAGGCAATATCGCTTGGTGATAATTTTATTGACTTCTGATAAGCAGCCCTCGCATCTTTATGACGCCCATTCTTTGTCGAAAGAAGATAGCCAAGATGAAACCATGCCCATTGATACGAAGGCATGGAGGCCACAGCTGCCTGCAAAAGTTGCTCAGCCTCTTCCATTTCTTCGCTTTGGTTATATAAAGACCAACCTAGCCAGGCTTTATAATAGGATTCGCTTGGATCCAGTTCTATAGCGCGACGCAGCATTTCTTGGCCTTGCTCAACGTCACCGCAACAATCCGCGAGCAATATACCAAGTTTCCCCCACGCCCAATCATCTGTAGGATCTACATCCAGAGCCTTTCTATAAGCCTCTTCAGCCTTATCAAAGTCTTGTAAATTCACACTTAATAGATGCGCATATTGTGTCCATGCCCATGTGTCTGATGGGTCGATGGACAGAACTTCTTGCCAGTCTTTTGCTGCTAAATCCCATTGCCCTGCTGCTTCTTGCATTCGCGCTTGCGTTATGGCCTGCTCTTTACCATCGTCGGGCACTTCATAAGGCAAAAATCTTCCGCGTTTCGCGCCAGACCCCTCAGTAAAAGGCCCAGAGACTTCAGACAGTATACTATCAAGAATAGTCGATGTTTCGCTGGCGACATCGAGCACATCCTTGCGTTTTATGCGCTCTAAAAGAGCTAGGGCACGCTTATCACCCGGTACAAGCATGAGACATGCCTTAACAGCAGATTCAGCCTGAGCAAAGTCCCCTGACAACAAGAGGCCTTCTGCAGCTTGAATAAACTCTATTGCTGTTGTCTGTAAATCGGTTGATTGACCCATTCAAGCAGCCCTCACCTTGATGTTTATGCGGCGGCTCTTGAGCTACATTCTTGACACTGGCCTCTAATCTCAACTGTTTGTCTATAAATTTTAAAACCACTTTTTTCTGCCTGCGAACTAATCAGCAATTCAAGATCGGGTAAATTTGCTTCTTCTACCTCGCCACAATCTTCACAGATGAAAAATTGACTAACATGATCGCCACCGGGATGTGGACAGCCTATATAAGCATTAAGGGATTCGATTTTATGAACCAAACCCTGTTCCATAAGGAATTCAAGAGCACGATAAACAGTTGGGGGTTTAGCGGATCCGCCAAGAGCTGCAAGTTGGTCTAGGACATCATATGCCTTTACGGCTTCATGCCCATTCCAAACCAATCCAAGAACCGTTTTCCTCAAGTCTGTGAATCTTACACCGCGGTTTTCGCAAATTTCTACAGCACGCGCAATTGCATCATCAACACAGTCTGAATGGTTATGCTCATGTGGCACTTCGGTCTCCTTTTAGTCTAACTATAGGTATTATATTTTTAAGTATAACGATTTTAATTGATTATAATTACGTTATACTATAACAACTAAATAGAATTTATACTATACTGTAACGCATATTTTGGATTTAGCAAAAAAATGACTGTCATTTCATCACAAAAAATTATTTTTGGTCTACTCGCAACTAGCATGGCTGCTCTACCTGTCTATTCTCAAGACAATGAAGAACATACAGACGAAAGCCATAAACATGCTATTGATGAAATCATTGTATCGGGAACCGACCCCATGGGCCGTGGCAGGGATTCTATCGCACAAGGTGTGGCAATCATAGCTTCGGATGAATTGGATCGGTACAGATCAGCCAGCTTAGGAGATACGCTGGATCATATGCCAGGCATGTCTCAGTCGAGTTTTGGGCCTGCAGCCAGCCGCCCTGTCATACGAGGGCTTGGTGGAGACCGCATCCGCATATTAATAGCTGGAATTGGCAGCATAGACGCTTCAAGCTCCAGCCCAGATCATAGCGTCGCTATAGATCCAGAAACTGCAGATTCCATTGAAATACTTCGGGGTCCCGCTACCCTGCTTTTCGGCAATAATGCTGTTGGCGGTGTGGTTAATATTTATGATGGACGCATCCCAACCATTCATAGCGATGAGTTCACTGGGTCAGCCAGAGCATCTTATGCTTCAAACGGCGAACAGTTTAAAGGTGCCTTATGGCTAACAGCTCCACTAAACGAACAAATTGTATTTCACATTGATGCCAATGCTACCGACATGGATAATATGGAAATTCCAGGCTTTTCAGAATCACAAAGACTACGCGATAGTGAGGCTCACGAAGAAGAAGTTGGTGAAGAAGCTGAAGAGGCTTTTGGTCTTGTAGAAAATACTGATAGCACCAAAAAATCCGGTGCGGTTGGCGTTTCCTATTTTGGAGAGAAATACATGATTGGCATGTCGGTTAGCCAATTTGAAACCAACTACGGGGTTCCCGGGCATGCCCATGAAGAGCATCATGAAGAAGAAGAGGAACATGGAGAAGAAGAGCCTGAGGCTTTCACCCGCATTGACCTCAATCAAACCCGCTTTGATCTCTCGGGCGAATGGCATGATGATGAAGGCATAGTTGAACTTGTCCGTGGTCGCTTTGGTTATGCTGACTACAGTCACCAAGAGCTTGAAGGTAGTGAAAATGGCACCCTCTTTTTAAATAAAGGCTGGGAAGGCCGGGTTGAAGTCCGCCTAAGACAGAAATCAAACTGGACAACGGCTATGGGCGTCCAAGCGCGACACCGAAACTTCTCAGCTATTGGTGAAGAAGCTATCGTAGCGCCAAATATCACCAATCAATGGGGAGCTTTTTTTCTTGAAAGTTGGGAAAAAGATAATCTCAACATCGACTTTGGCTTGCGCTTGGAAAATCAAAATTTAAAAGCAAATTCGGCTAATTTCGAACAATCTAAAACGGGACTATCCGCATCAGTGAGCACCGTTTATACCTTCCAAGAAGATTGGCGACTTGCCCTAAACGCTTTCCATACAAAACGCGCACCAAATGCAGAAGAACTACTCTCAAATGGCCCTCACTTGGCAACCAGCAGTTACGAGCTTGGAGATAGAACCTTGGGTAATGAGACAGCGCTTGGAGGTGAAATCAGCCTTAGACACCTTGAAGGGCCAATAACAGGGTCACTGACTTTCTTTTACACAGATTACAATGATTTTATATATCAAAAGCTTGGGGAAAGTTTTATCGATGCCATGCCTGTTGCCCAGCATACAGCGACCGACGCAAGATTTTATGGCTTGGAAGCTGAAATGCAACTCCCTGCCCAAGAAATCCTAGATGGTTTAATGACACTCTCTTTTGGCTACGATATGGTAAAAGCCGATAATCTTGTTACCAACACACCTCTTCCTCGTATTCCACCTATGAGTTTCAGCGCAGCATTAGACTGGACAAGCGAAAATATCGACGTGAATTTAACAACGACATTTTCAACCAAACAAAGTGCTATTGATATAAATGAATTCGAAACCGATGGATTCAATGACACTAAATTATCCTTCAGTTACCGCCCAAAAGGATCAGATAGTCCTTTCAGCATTGACTTACAGGTCAACAACCTCTTCAACGCTGAGATACGCCATCATACTAGCTTTTTAAAGGATTTACTGCCTGAACGCGGACGTGACATTAAAGTAATGCTCAAAGCAAATTTTTAAGGCACGCTCTGTTATTCAGTCATCGTAATCATTTGCACGGCGCTGGTTTTCTATTGCATTCAAACCTTCTTCTAGAAAGTCTGCAAGCAATGGCGTACCAAGTAAATAATCACTTGTAGACTGGGTTGCTTCTTCTTGAGCAACCTTGCGTGCCTCTTGGAACTCATCAATAGCATATGTCCCGCGACCAACCCACATTAGAGCTACAAGATCATAAGATTCATCTTCATTCAGTCCATCAATTAAACCGCGAACCTGTTGTTGAATAGGGTCTTCGGTATCCATTTCATGGATATTATCTTGGCTTTCGTCATTCCATTCTTCACTGATAACCTCTCCTCGAGACGTCTCAAGTGTGGAAATTTCATGCACAAGTTCAACAATGTTTCTAATCACTTCGTGGTCTACGGATAACATATGATTACTCCTTATAAGATGACCTCATACTGCCAAGCAATTAAACCACAATCCTTGACTGGGATCAATTATATCTCACTGATTTTAACCAAGTCCGCTACCCGTAGGCGCAAGAGTAAGCTGCCTATTCGTAGCGGCAGACAAAATAAGTCCATAAGCAATCATCATTGTAAGCATAGCTGAGCCACCGTAAGAGACCATAGGCAAGGGAACTCCAACCACAGGAAGCAGTCCCATAACCATGCCGATATTAATTAAAACATATAAAAATAGCGTGATGGATAATCCAGCAGCTAAAAGTCTACCAAATTGGTTCCTGCACCCCAAGCCAACTAACAAACCATAGAGAAGAACTATCGTATAAAGTATAATAAGCGCCATGCCTCCGATCAGGCCAAACTCTTCTACGAGAACGGTAAATATAAAATCTGTTTTCATTTCAGGTAAAAAATTAAGATGGCTTTGTGTGCCCTGAAGGAACCCTTTACCCGTTAGGCCACCATTGCCTAAAGCGATCATGGATTGCGTGCTTTGATACCCAGCACCAAGAGGATCTTTTTCAGGATCGAGGAAAATCAACACGCGACTTTGCTGATAGCTATGCAAAAAACTCCAGCCAATTGGGATTGATGCCAATGCGCCGATAAAACCAACCACAAAAATCCACATACGGGCGCCCGCCAGAAAAATGATGGATATTCCACCAGCAAAAATCATCAAGGCTGTTCCAAGGTCTGGTTGCCGCATGACAATAATCATTGGCAACATAAGCAATATAACTGGAATAATAAGGGACTTTAAATATCTACTCCTATAAAAATCTCGGCTATGAAAATACCTAGCAATCGCCATTACAACTGCAATTTTCATCAACTCTGATGGTTGCACACGAAGCAATCCCAAGTCTAACCATCGCTGCCCCCCCATACCGGACGTGCCAATAACATCCACTGCAATCAACAGAGCAAGCCCAACAATATAGGCTGGATAAGCAAGTGCCATCCAAATACGAATGTCCGTTATGGCCAGTATAAGCATAAGGATAAAGGCCGGAATAAAGCGAATGACATGGGCATACGCCCATGGCTTAAGCTCACCACCAGCAACGGAATATAACATTGCTACACCAGTACTCGCGATCAAGATGAGGCAGATAATGATAAACCAATTCAAATTAACAAGACGAGATAACCAAGATGTTTCTAGGCGGCGTGGACCAAACATGCGTGACATACCCATAACTAGGTCCTCCCCTTTTTAGCCAAATCTTTTTTTGCTTCAATTTCCAATGCTTTATCCAAAAGATCCCTTCCTATCGGAGCGGCAACAGTTGACCCACCTCCTCCGTGCTGAACAAGAACAGAAACGGCATAGCGTGGATTATCATAAGGGGCATAGCCAACAAACAATGCATGGTCACGAGACCTCCATGCAAGTTCCTTGTTTTTAAGAACACCACTTTCACGCTCCTCTATACTGATACGGCGAACTTGTGCCGTACCTGTCTTGCCAGCTAAAACTGGCATGGACCTCTTGCGGTTATAGTCATAGGCCGTGCCCCCGACAGTCATGACGCCTTTCATGCCTTTTTGCATAAGCTTTAGATGGTATGGATTAATCCCCATAGTGGCGAAAGCATTATTTACTATCTGTGGCTGGCCTCCAATTGACCTAACCAAAGAAGGCTCAACCCTGCGCCCCGATGCTAATCTTGAGGTCATAACCGCTAGCTGAAGGGGCGTTGTTAGCATTGCGCCTTGTCCGATGGATACATTCAAAGTCTCGCCACCGTGCCATATGTCATCAAAGGTTCGCCGCTTCCATTCTCGAGTGGGTAACAGACCTTTTTTTTGGTTTTCCAGGCCAATATCATGAACCATCCCCATCCCAAAACGCTCTGACATCTTGGCAAGGTCATCAATCTCAAGCTTTTCAGCAAGGTTATAAAAGAAAACATCGCAACTGTGCTTGATAGCACCTTCAATATCTACATCACCGTGGCCTTCATCCAGCCAACAATGAAAAATACGATCTCCATACGGGTGTTTTCCATTACAGTTAAATTTTGTTTTTGAATTGATGATACCCTTTTCAAGAGCAGCAAGGGCCACCACCATTTTAATGGTGGATCCTGGTGGAAATTGCCCCGACAGGCATTTATTCAATAGCGGTTTTCTCGGATCCTTGAGCAAAGCATTCCAATTTTCATGACTTAAACCAATGTTAAAATCATTTGGGTTAAACGTTGGTGCAGATGCAAGTGTTAGAATTTCACCTGACTTGATATCCATTACCACTGCCCCAGCAGCTGCTTCGCCCAGCCGTGACATAGAATAGCGCTGAAGCTCAATATCTAAGCTTAACTCTATACTTTTTCCTTCAACAGCATTCTGTCGTGGTTTTAGCTCGCGTATTTCTCTGCCAACATTATTAACCTCAACACGTCGCGTACCCTGATGGCCTCGCAAATCTTTATCAAACCTACTTTCCAAACCGTGAACGCCAATTTTAAACCCAGGCAAACCAAATAGTGGATCATCTCCATCATTTTCCCTAGGCACCCCAACATACCCAATAACTGGCGCAACAACAGGGCCATCTGGATAGGTCCGCGTTAGACCAGCATCAGGGATAATGCCAGGTAAATCTGGTGTAGAAACATTGATTTTTGAAAATTCTTCCCAGCTCAAATTTTCAGCTACTGTCACGGGTAAAAATTTCCGTTGCCGTTTGAGCCGCGATTGAATTCTTGTGATATTTTGGTCGCTCACATCAATGATCCGGCCGAGACTCTTTAAAGTGCTAACAACATCATCTGCTTGCTCAGGAATTAGATAAACTTGGTAATCTTGTCGATTTGTCGCAAGCTTTACACCATTTCGGTCTGTAATCTCACCACGTTCGGGAGCAATAAGCCGTAAATTTATCCTGTTTTTATCCGCCCTTAGTTGATATTGCTCACCCTTGACAATACTCAAATAATAAAGACGCCCGCCAAGAACGGTTACCGCAATGCCTTTTGCGCCGGCGAGGAGCAAAGCGCGCCGAGAAAATATAGTATATCTAAGGCCTTCATGAGACATCTAGAGCCTAACTCCATTCAACTCAGTGTTGCTCGAATGTGGCTTAATATCATCGCCACCAGAGGGTATATAAAAATAGTCAAAAGCGCCTGTTTAAATACCGGGAAAAACGCTATAAATTCCCGAAAAACAAAACTAACGAGAACCCATGAAAGGACACTTAGCCCAGCGATAAGCAGGGAAAAGATACCCCATTGAACAAAGGGGGATCGACCACTAATATGACGAAGCTGTTCCATCACAAAAACACGAGTTGATATTGCAAGCAGCATGTTTAATCCAAGCGGCACAGCGAGCCAGAGATCTAAAAATATACCTATTAGGGCTGCGCCTCCTAATGGCATTTGTAAGGGGCGGTAATTTGACCAGTAAAAAACTGTCATCAGAACAAGATTTGGCATTGCATAAGATGCTGTTGTTGTACCGAGCGGTAAAATCATAATCAGAGCTGCTACAATGCCAGTAATGATAGGCACCATTGATTTCGGTTTAAAACTTAAGGCTTGAACCTGGTCTCGCATCATAGTCATGGATTTTGGCCTTCCTTATCTATTTGAGAAGGCTGAACATCATTCAAATCTTCGGGCTGAGAAAGACGGTAAGCGAGAATGCGCACATAATCCAATCGGTCAAGGTAAGCCGCAGGTGTAACTTCGACACCAAGTTCAGAGACAGACGTTACATTTCCAATGAGAATATCAGGCGGGAACATACTACCATGACCAGATGTGATAATGCGATCCCCTACCCTAATCTCGGCCTCAGCCGACAAAAAGTTAAGATTCATCACATCTGAATTCCTGCCTTCAAGAATGCCTAGCATTCCAGAGCGGGAAACCCTCACGGGCACCTTGCTATTCAGGTCTGTGAGCAACAACACTCTACTTGATGAATGTCCAACAGAAATAATACGACCGACAAGACCCAATTCATTCACCACAGGCCAATTGCGTTCCACATTTTGTTGCTTACCAACATTGACAACAACACTACTTTCAAAAGCACCGCCTCCCACACCTACTACACGTCCAGTTGCCATGGTGGGAACTTCTTTGCCTGACCCTTTTAATATAGCCAATAAGCGATCATTTTCACGGCTAAGCCGCAAGGCAGCATTTTGCCAGTGACGCAATTCTTCATTCTCTTTTTGAAGAAAAATATTTTGGTCGAATATAATACCAACCCCAACAAGCCTTTCTATACCATCCTGGGTAGCCCGAATAGGACCATCCACAAGGCTAAGAATGGGTGTTGCAGTATCAGCAGCGACCTGCCTAATCTTGGCTGGGATTGGATTGTTGAAGCTTTCAAGCAGAAGAAGCGCCAAAGCAATTAAAAAGTAAAGAACCAGACCAGCGCCCCCCTTTGTTCGGCGAATACCTGTACTTATCAGTCCATGGCTCATTGTCTGGTTCAAGTTACTTTTGCTCCCAGCGAGAAAAACACCACATAAATTGGTCTAAAAATGCTCGGTCAGTACCTGTCTGAGAAATTCGTCTTCAAGGGCACGGCCTGTTCCAAGGGCAACACACGTCAATGGCTCCTCTGCCACTGTCACAGGGAGACCTGTTGCACGCCTTAACATCGTATCAAGATCACCCAGCAACGCCCCACCACCGGTTAAAACAATACCGCGATCTACAATATCCGCTGCCAATTCAGGCGGTGTTAATTCAAGTGCCACTTTCACACCTTCGATAATCGCAGTAACTGGCTCTTTAAGTGCTTCAGCAACCTGTGACTGATTAATTTCGATCTCTTTTGGTACGCCGTTCATCAAATCACGCCCTTTAAGCATAATAGTCTTGCCGACACCATCTTCTGGAACCATGGCAGTGCCAACTTCTTTTTTGATGCGTTCAGCTGTAGACTCACCGATCAAAAGATTATGGTTTCTGCGGATATATCCAATAAGACATTCATCCATCTTATCTCCACCAACCCGCACACTGTCAGCATAAACAATGCCAGACAGTGACAAAACAGCAACTTCAGTGGTACCACCACCAATATCAACAACCATAGACCCTTGGGCATCCGTTACAGGTAGCCCCGCGCCAATAGCCGCTGCCATTGGCTCTTCAATCAGATAAACTTTGCGCGCTCCAGCCTGTTCAGCAGACTCCTGAATAGCTTTTCGCTCAACAGGTGTAGACCCTGAAGGAACACAAACGACTACTTGAGGGCTGGCAAACGAACGGTTATGCACCTTTTGAATAAAATGCTTAATCATATGTTCTGCAACGTGAAAATCAGCAATAACCCCGTCTTTAAGCGGACGAATAGCCTGAATATTGCCAGGCGTTCTACCCAGCATCATTTTTGCTTCTTCACCAACAGCCAGCACTTTACTGCGACCATCTTCTGTAATCATGGCAACCACAGACGGCTCGTTCAAAACGATGCCACGACCCTTGACATAGACAAGTGTATTAGCAGTTCCCAAGTCGATAGCCATATCAGAAGAGAATAACCCCAAAATTTTCGACAGCATGTAAGCCCTCTTTTTTAATTTTATTAATCATACCGTGACAATAGCGTCACATATCTTGTTAAATGTTATGAAGTGATTTTATCATTTATACAAGTGCTCTTAACAAGAAATTTACCCCTATTGATAACTAGAGGACAATTAACATCCTCGCCCACTGATATTTAGCAAACTTCAGCTTGGTCCAATATCAACTTCTCGCGCTTGACAATCAACTTATTTACAGCGGCTACATAGGCACGAGCTGCGGCAGTAACTGTGTCTTCATGCGCCCCTTGTCCATTCACTGTTCGCCCATCTTCTTCAAGCCTCACGGTACATTCCGCCTGAGCGTCAGTCCCCTGTGTTACCGCATGCACTTGAAATAGCTGTAAATGAGGGTCAATATCTATGATAGACTTAATGGCATTAAAAGCCGCATCAACTGGACCAGAGCCGTAAACCACCGCAGATATCTCTTCCCCATCCACCTCAAGCATAATATCAGCCACCGCTTTGGTGCTGTTACTAGAATGTGTATTAAGGGCTAAAACCTGAATTCGATTACTGCCCGTTGAAACTTCATCATCAACAAGAGCTATAATATCCTCATCATAAATGTTTTTCTTCCGGTCACCAAGTTCCTTAAAACGCTTAAAGCTTTCTTGAAAAGCATTATCACCAAGTTCATAGCCAAGGTCTTTAAGCTTGTCCGCAAAAGCGTGGCGTCCAGAATGTTTACCCATCACAAGCTCAGATTGCTTGGCTCCCACAGACTGGGGTGTCATAATTTCATAAGTTTCTGCGTTTTTAAGCACGCCGTCTTGGTGAATACCACTTTCATGGGCAAAAGCATTTGCCCCAACAATTGCTTTATTATTTTGTACAGCAAACCCAGTAACCGTTGAAACCAACTTGGAAGCACGCATAATATGTTTTGCATCAATGCGCGTTTCCCAAGGCATAGCATCCGACCGTGTTTGCAAAGCCATGACTATCTCTTCCATCGCAGCATTGCCTGCCCGCTCGCCAATACCATTGATGGTACATTCTATCTGGCGCGCACCCCCAACCAACCCCGCGAGAGAGTTGGCAACAGCAAGCCCCAAATCATTGTGGCAATGGGTAGAAAAAATGGCTTTATCAGAATTAGGCACCCGCTCAATGACAGTGCGGAACATCTCGGCATATTCTTCAGGTGTGCCATACCCAACAGTATCGGGTAAATTAATCGTCGTAGCACCCGCTTTAATAGCCACATCAACAGCTTTACACAAGAAGTCCATCTCTGAGCGGGTAGCATCTTCTGCGGACCATTCAACGTCACCACAAAGATTTCTTGATAAGGATACAGATTTTTGGATAGCATCAAGCACTACATCTGGCGCCATATTAAGCTTCACCTTCATATGAAGCGGACTTGTTGCAATGAATGTATGAATACGACCTGAATTAGCAGGCTTGATGGCTTCAGCCGCACGCTCAATGTCCCCAGGAGCAGAGCGCGCCAGCGAACAAATAGTAGAATCTTTAATGCGCTCGGCAATAGTTTTCACGGCTTCAAAATCACCGTTCGACGCGATAGCAAAACCCGCCTCGATCACATCGACTTTTAGCGCTTCAAGCGCATCGGCAATACGTATTTTTTCATCTAAATTCATTGACGCGCCCGGTGACTGCTCTCCGTCGCGTAAAGTCGTATCGAAAATTTTAACTTGGTTGTCCTGTGACATAACCATACCCCATTGGTAACAATTTATCTGTATAAGCCTCAAACCTTAGCTGAAGCCAAGTGTCTCATTTTCTTTAACAATTAGAAAGATGAAATGTGATTTATTGTATCCCTTAAGCAAAGGCCCGATTGGGCGATGTGACAATGCTTAAGGGCTGGTAAGCAGACCAGAGCTTAAAAGGAGAGCAAGCAGAAGGGCGCCACCAAGGGCAGCTATGAACTGACGTGCACGCGCTTCCATCTCAGCCTTACGGCTAAGAGCGATCGCTTTTGCTTTATTTCGACGGTCATGTCTCAACGTCTTGTCCTACTTAATTTACCCATCAGGGCGTGTCTATATTACTATTGTTAACAGACTAATTTTATCACGCAAGAGGCATTATAAACAAAATTTAGTTTCAATTGGGTTAATGACAATAAAAAGGGGCACCAACTGGCACCCCTTTTAGCTTTCAAATACAAATATATTAGTTTTTCTTCTTATCCACCAACTGGCCTTCTTTCATCCAAGGCATCATTTCACGCAAACGGCCGCCAACTTCCTCGATCGGATGTTCGCTTTCAATCTGGCGATGCGCTTTAAGCTCAGGATTGCCGGCAATATTATCCAGCATAAAATCTTTAACAAAACGGCCTTGCTGAATATCATCCAACACCCGCTTCATTTCAGCCTTTGTTTCATCAGTGATAATACGCGATCCGGTTTTATAGTCGCCGTATTCAGCCGTATTGGAAATTGAGTAACGCATGTTGGAGATACCATTTTGATAAATAAGGTCAACAATGAGCTTCACTTCATGCAAACATTCAAAATAAGCCATTTCAGGAGCGTAACCAGCTTCGGTTAATGTTTCAAACCCAGCTTGAATAAGCTTTGAGATGCCACCGCAAAGCACAGCCTGCTCACCAAAGAGGTCAGTTTCACACTCTTCACGGAAATTAGTTTCAATAATGCCTGAGCGACCACCGCCAATAGCAGAGGCATAAGCAAGCGCCATATCATGCGCTTTACCGCTAACATCTTGGTGCACAGCAATAAGACACGGCACACCTGCGCCTATTTCATATTGGGCACGAACCGTATGTCCAGGGCCTTTAGGCGCTACCATTATAACATCAAGATCACTGCGCGATTCAATCAAGCCAAAGTGGATATTAAGGCCGTGAGCGAACATCAAGCTTGCACCCTCTTTCATATTGCCAGCAAGATCATCTTTATAAATCTCGGCTTGCAACTCATCGGGCGCGAGCATCATCATCATGTCAGATACAGCAGCCGCTTCAGCAGCAGTCATCACTTCAAAGCCGGCATCTTTGGCCTTAGTACGCGTACTAGAGCCTTCACGCAGCGCAATGATAACACGAGAAACGCCACTATCTCTCAAATTTTGGGCATGGGCATGCCCCTGACTACCATAACCAACAATGGTGATAACCTTATCTTTCACCAAGTTAACATTGGCGTCTTTATCAAAATAAACTTGCATCTTCTTTTCCTTGTTCGATCTATCGGGTTAGATCAGTTGGGTTTACCTAGCAGAAGCATCCTGCTTCGACTATAAAATTATTCAAGGCCTACCTGTCCTCGTGAGAGGGCTACAACACCAGTGCGCGCCACTTCCACAAGACCTAGGCCTTTCATTAGGTCTATAAAGGCATCAATCTTTTCAGACGAGCCAGTTAATTCAAATACAAATGAGGTTTGGGTGCTATCGACCACGCTGGCGCGAAAAACATCAGCAAGGCGCATCGCTTCCACGCGCTTTTCACCCTTGCCTGAAACTTTCACCAGAGCAAGATCACGCGCCACATGCGGACCATCAATGGTCATATCACTCACTGTGTGTACAGGTACCAATCGATCAAGTTGGGCCTTAATTTGCTCAATAACCATTAGAGTACCAGAAGTTACCACCGTGATACGCGAGCGAAGATGGCGCTTGTCAACTGCGGACACAGTCAAGCTCTCAATGTTATAACCACGGCCAGAAAAAAGGCCGATCACACGCGCTAACACACCCGCTTCGTTATCCACAATCACACTAATAGTATGTGACGCTATGGCTCCTTGTTCTTTCATGGAACCTACTCCTTCGTTATAATGACTTGATATACCTTCAATTAGACAACAGCAAGGGCTTCATCATCTTGAGGCTTGATGACCATTTCCCCAGCTAACAGCATTTCATGGTGGGCGGCGCCCGCTGGTACCATAGGAAAACAATTTTCCAGTTTTGCAATGTGACAATCAACAACCACACCACAGTCTGAATTGATCATCTCCATAATAGCTGCATCCAGCTCTTCAGGTTTGGTTACGCGAATACCCTTATGCCCAAAGGCTTCAGCCAATTTTACAAAATCAGGCAGGGCATCACTGTAGCTTTCACTGTAGCGGCTCTCATAGTTAAGGTCCTGCCACTGGCGCACCATACCCATATATTCGTTGTTCATGATGAAAACTTTTACCGGCAAACCATACTGTTTGGCTGTCGACAGTTCTTGAATATTCATTTGGATTGAAGCCTCACCAGCAACATCAATGCACAGAGCCTCAGGATGTGCAATTTGCGCACCAATTGCCGCAGGTAATCCGTAGCCCATAGTACCAAGTCCACCAGACGTTAACCAGCGATTAGGGTGCTCTTGCCCTAAAAACTGAGCTGCCCACATCTGATGCTGCCCTACTTCGGTTGAAAAAATAGGATTATGCTCTTTTGTTAAAGCATAAAGACGCTCGAGGGCCTTTTGCGGCATAATAACGTCATCACGATCCTCATAAGAGAGGCACTTTCTGTCCCGCCAATGCTCTATTTGCGTCCACCATCCCGCAATAGCCTTTTTATTGCTAGAAAGGCCATCTTCTTCCCAGATATCAATTAACTGCTGTAAAACAGCCGTAGCATCACCCACAATACCCACATCTACCGCAACATTTTTATTGATCGAACTCAAATCAATATCAACATGGATTTTCTTGGAGCCGGGAGAAAACTGCTCAACCACAGCTGTAACTCGATCATCGAACCTTGAGCCAATAGCAAACATAACATCACAATCATGCATCGCCTGATTGGCTTCCCATGTTCCGTGCATGCCGAGCATACCAAGGAATTGATTATCCGATGCAGGAAAGGCACCAAGTCCCATTAAAGTACTGGTCACTGGAAAGCCTGTTACGCTGGCAAATTTTCGTAATAGTCGAGAGGCTTCTGGCCCACTATTTATAACGCCTCCACCACTATAAATGATTGGCCGCGAAGAAGATGCCATCATGTGCGCAGCTCGCCTGATGGCAACTTCATCGCCTTTTACTTCAGGACGATAAGTGCGGTGCTCACCCTTTTTAGGCGCTACATATTCAGCTTTTTCGACCTGAACATCTTTGGGCATATCAATAACAACCGGACCCGGTCGTCCATTGGTAGCAACGTAAAATGCTTCGTACATTATCTCCGCTATTCTCGCGGTATCCTTGATCAGATAATTATGTTTTGTGCAGGGTCGAGTTATACCAACTGTATCAGCTTCTTGAAAGGCATCATTACCAATGAGATGTCTGGCAACCTGCCCTGTTATACAAATAACAGGAATAGAATCTAGCATAGCATCTGTCAGGCCTGTTACGGCATTTGTTGCCCCCGGGCCTGATGTTACCAAAACAACACCAGGCTTGCCTGTAGAGCGTGCGTAACCTTCAGCGGCATGAACAGCAGCCTGCTCATGGCGAACCAAAATATGACGGATATCATTTTGCTGGAATATCTCATCATAAATCGGCAGAACAGCGCCACCAGGATATCCAAAAATAACTTCAACGCCTAGGTCCTTAAGAGAACGAAGAATCATTTGGGCACCAGACATCAAAGTATCTTGCGCATCCGCTTTTACTTTTGATTTCGTTGTCTTTTTCGTCGTCTTTATTTTGTCTGTCATCACGTAATCCAAAGTATTATCATTCAAAAAAAACACCGCCAAAACCCTGCGGTGTCAAAATCCATATTTAGCATCAAGGTTTCTATCCTGATGCCTTGTATCCCTATAGCCTATCACATATTCAAATCGTCACAAATTCTATCTATAAGTTGGGGGCGCTCAAGGCGCCCCCAGGGGGATAGAGTCTTATCACAATATCGGGGGTAAATTATACCTGATACCCCTACCAACACAAGGGCTATTCATGTTGATACGTCAACAATATTGAATTATTATTACCTAGTCAAGGCCTTTTTTGTTCAATAAGTACAATAATGACCGGTATTCACTTTCCGAAAGTTGCGCGTTTACCCTATCCCAAGCAGAAAATTGATTTCGAAACCAAGTTAACTGTCGTTTTGCAAACTGTCGGGTTTGGGTCTTAGCTGCATCTATAGCTTCATCAAGCTCCACTTTATTTTCTAGATAGGCACTTAATGAGGGTACTCCAAGGGCTTTCATAATGGGCAAGCTTGGATCTAAATCACGGTCAAGCAAATGCTGTATCTCCTCAAGCGCACCATCTTTTATCATAATATCAAGACGCTGATCACAACGTTCATAAAGCTTATCTCTATCTATATCGAGTACGATCTTTGCTATTTGCCCCGCGTAGTCTAATTTTGCAAGCGGTCCACTATGGGGCTGCTCTTGCCACTCAGAGAGTGCTTTTCCAGTGGACAACACCACTTCAATCGCACGCGCAATACGTTGACCGTCAGCGGGCTCAAGACGTTCGTAAGCTTTTACATCAAGCGATTTGAGTTTTTCATGCATGACCTCTGGGCCTAATTCTGTAATTTCATCACGGACTTTCTGCCTGATAGCCTTATCAATCGGTGGAATAGCCACCATGCCATCGAGCAGAGCTTTAAAATACATACCTGTGCCACCAACCAGAATAGGCATCATGCCTTTATTCCAAGCCCTTTCAATTTCTACCATGGCCAGTTCAGCCCACTGAACAGCAGAACAAGCAATGGCACCGTCTATAGTGCCGTAAAGGCGATGAGGCGCCTGCCCTTCCTCATCCTTGTCAGGGCGGGCAGTAATAATTTGCAAATCTCTGTAGACTTGCATGCTATCAGCATTAATAATTACACCTGAAAGGTCATTTGCCAGACGGATTGCAAGAGCAGACTTGCCGCTAGCGGTTGGACCTGCAATAAGAATGGCTCGAATATGATTTTGCATAATATATTATTCTGCTTTTATTTCTAAAGGACGTTTCTATGAACAAGGTGCTGACCCTCATCGTCAACCCTTCCAGTACAGAGTTATCAGAAAAGGATGTAAAAAACTTCCAAAATCTGATGACATCTCACGGATGTGATGTTGCACAAGCTGCATGGCTTGCGCAAGGGGAAGCTGTTGATATCGCTTTTTCAGGAGATGCCGACCCCGCTATCCTTAGCGAGCATGCAGCAACCATTAGTGCTGACTTTGCCGTTCAAGACATCATTACACGCGGCAAGAAAATGCTGATCGCCGACATGGATTCGACCATGATTAACGAGGAATGCATCGATGAACTCGCTGACTTTGCAGGACTTAAAGAGCAAGTTTCAGCCATTACCGAAGCGGCAATGCTGGGCGAGCTTGATTTTGATGAAGCATTAAAAGAGCGTGTCGGCCTACTTGAAGGCATGAAAACAGACGTATTAGAAGAATGCTACAGAGAGCGCATAAATTTGATGCCGAGGGCTGAGGCCTTGGTCAAAACCATGGCAGCAAGTGGTGCACTAACCGTTTTGGTATCTGGCGGCTTTACCTTTTTTACCAGTCGCATCGCCGAGCGCCTTGGTTTTGCCATCAACCGCGCCAATGTCTTACTCGAAGCAGGTGGTGCCCTCACTGGCAGCGTGCAGATGCCAATTTGCAATTCATCCACCAAACTCGACACTCTTATTGAGCTGCGCGATCAGCATGCATTTCAGGCCCATGAGGTGCTGGCTGTGGGCGACGGCGCCAATGACATCCCGATGATCGAAGCCGCTGGCCTTGGCATAGCTTACCACGCAAAACCCAAAGCCCGCACTGCCGCAGATGTGAGCATCAGTCACACTGACCTATCGGCTCTCTTATTCATACAGGGCTATAAGCGCGAAGATTTTGTAGAGCTATAAACAATAGCCACAAAAAAAGGGGCCGCATCTAGCAGCCCCTTTTCACTATTATTTATTCAAACCAACTAGTCTTCTTTAACTTTAGCCAGTTCAAGCGTTATATGACCGCCATTTGTACCGTCATTGACCAGCAGGAGAATTTTCTTATGGCCGTCTGCTCTGGCTTTTTCAATAAGCGTGCGAATATCGCTTGGTGTCGAGACATGCTTTAGATTAAGCCGCTCGATAACAAAACCCGGTCGAATGCCTGCCCTGAAAGCCTTACTGCGACGAGATACATTAACGATGGCAACACCTTTAATATCATCTTCGAGATCAAACTTGCGACGAACAGCCCCATTTATTTCCATCAAAACCATGCCTTCAATTTCTTCAGGCTCAATAGCATCTGAGTCTGGTTGACTTTCATCATCCCCATCTTCTTCTTCAAAATTACTGGAAGATGGCTTGGCACCAGTTTTTACTTTAATGGTCTCTTTTTCGCCTTCACGGAGAACGATAACATTAACCGTCTC
>CBFDBT010000006.1:0-34774 GCA_965603115.1 uncultured Alphaproteobacteria bacterium | reverse complement strand
TGATCTCTTTGGTCTGCCAACAAGCGGCAGCGGTATTCTTACAACAGGTACATCCATGGCGACCATGGATGCTTTGGTCATTGCCCGCCATCGCCTGCTTGGTGCACTCGACAGCGACGATAAATCCCTGCGCCAGTCTCGCCTGCGTCTCTATGCCTCAAAAGCCGTGCATAACTCTCTCACTAAGGCGGTTGCTGTCATGGGGCTTGATGTTAGAGCACTGCACTCGGTTGACGAAAACCACGATGGCTCCATCAATATTGCTGCCTTGAAACAAGCGATCTCTAGCGACCGCGACGCTGGTTTTGAGCCTTTTGCCATTGTCGGCACCGTGGGCACGGTGAGCACAGGGGCTATTGATGATATCAAGCAACTCGCTGATATTGCCGACGCTGAAGACCTCTGGCTTCATATTGATGGTGCTTTTGGGGCTCTGGCCATTTTACTGCCTGAACTTAAAGAAAAATTTGAAGGCATAGAGCGCGCCAAATCTATCGCCTTTGATTTTCATAAATGGGGACAGGTCACTTATGAATGCGGTTGCCTGCTGGTGCATGACAAAGAACAACACCGCGCAGCCTTTAGCAATCGCGCTAGCTATTTAGCAAGCTACGACAGAGGCATTGCTTCCAGTGATCACTGGTTTTGTGACTATGGAACAGAGTTATCACGCAGTTTCCGCGCCCTCAAAGTGTGGTTCTTATTGCAAGAGCATGGCACCGATGCCTTAGCGGCATCCCTGCGCTCATCGTGCAATCTTGCGTCTTATCTCGCGGCAGAAGTAGAAAAAGAAGATAGTCTTGAGCTTTTGTCCCCTGCCCTGCTTAACATCACATGCTTTCGCGTGAGGCCTATTGCAAGTGAAGACGCAGATGCCTTCAATAACGAGATTGTAGCAGACCTGCAAGAACAGGGCATAGCCGTACCCTCTACAACCGTCATCAATGGAAAACTTGCCATCCGTTGCTGCTTTATCAACCACCGCACAACCAGAAAAGACGTTGATATCTTGCTAGAGAGCATCATGTCTTTAACGAAACAACGCCGTAATCTATAAGGCTTAGCTAATCTTTAGTCGGACGTCTTCGGCCCGCGCCTGAGTGCTGGGTGACAAACTTATGGCTGCGCTTGGGATGATATTGACCATAGTTACCCGATGCACTCGGTGGCACCAGATGATGTGCTTCCTTGCCAATAAGATCACTGCGCCCCATGTTTTCAAGGGCTTCGCGCAATACGGGCCAGTTTTCTGGATCGTGATACCGTAAAAAGGCTTTATGCAAACGCCGCTGTTTTAAATTTTTTGCCGTATGCACTATTTCACTGCCAGCGCGGCGAATAGGTTTTAGTGGATTGCGTTCGCTATAATACATAGCAGACGAAAGCGACATAGGTGACGGCAAGAAAGTTTGCACCTGATCGGCCTTAAAACCATTGGCTTTGAGCCAAATCGCCAAATGCATCATATCTTCATCCTGCGTGCCCGGGTGCGCGGCGATAAAATAGGGAATGAGATAATATTTTTTACCGGCTTTTTTAGCGGCTTCATCAAACATTTTCTTAAAAGCATCATAGGTGCCGATACCGGGCTTCATCATTTTTGATAGTGCGCGCTCTTCGGTATGCTCGGGGGCTATTTTCAAATATCCACCCACATGGTGGGTCACAAGCTCTTTAACATAGTCAGGGCTTTTAACCGCAAGGTCGTAGCGAAGACCTGAAGCTATCAGTATCTTTTTCACGCCCTGAATGTTGCGGGCTTTTTTATAAAGCTCAATCAGCGAACTATGGTCGGTATTGAGGTTTTTGCAAATGCCAGGATAAACACACGAAGGCCTGCGACAAAGCTTTTCAATATTTTTATCCTTACAAGCCATGCGGTACATATTAGCCGTTGGCCCACCAAGATCAGATATTACACCTGTAAAGCCTTTGATCTTGGCTTTAATGTCTTCAATCTCGGCCAAAATGGATTTATGCGAACGGCTTTGGATGATACGGCCTTCGTGCTCGGTGATCGAACAAAAGGAACAACCACCAAAACAGCCGCGCATAATATTCACTGAAAAGCGGATCATCTCCCAAGCTGGAATGCGCGCGTCGCCATAACTTGGGTGCGGGCTTCTGGCATAGTCGCGACCAAACACCCAGTCCATCTCCGGTGTGGTTAGCGGAATGGGCGGCGGGTTCAACCATAGCTCACGGTCACCGTGACGCTGCACCAGCGGCCGAGCATTCCCCGGATTACTCTCAAGGTGCAAAACCCTAGACGCTTGTGCATAAAGCACGGGATCGTCCTTGACCATCTCATAGGCTGGCAAGCGCACCACGGCTTTTTCACCGGGCTCCAAGCGCTTGATTACATGACCATCCCCGCTCGCAGCACTATTTTGCTCGGCTGTGTAATTCGTCTCAGATGTATTAATCTCACCTGTATCATTACCCCCTGTACCACAACCTCCATATGGATTTTGCGGACGCGTAATGATGGTGCCAAGGTCAATATCGGCCATATCAACCGTTGTATAATCGTCAGGCACCGCTTTGCGCATAATGGCGGTGCCGCGCACATCCTCAATTTCTTTTGGATTTTCACCAGCGGCTATCCTGTGTGCAATTTCGATGATGGCGCGGTCAGCGTTGCCATAAAGCAGGATATCAGCTTTGCTATCAAGAAGCACCGACCGTCGAACCTTATCCGACCAATAATCATATTGCGCTATGCGTCTAAGTGAAGCCTCGATGCCGCCAATAATAACCGGCACACCCTTGTAGGCTTCTCGGCAGCGCTGAGAATAAACGATCACCGCGCGGTCAGGGCGCTTACCGCCCTCGTCGTCTGGTGTGTAACTGTCATTGTGACGGATACGCCGGTCGGCAGTATAGCGATTGACCATACTATCCATATTGCCCGCCGTGACTGCAAAAAATAGATTTGGTTTGCCTAGTGCCTTAAAAGGCTCCGCACTCTCCCAATTAGGCTGAGAAATAATACCAACACGAAAGCCCTGCGCTTCCAGTATACGTCCTATAACTGCCATGCCAAAACTTGGATGGTCTACATAAGCGTCGCCCGTGACGATAATAATATCGCAGCTATCCCAACCGAGCTGATCCATTTCGGCCCGCGACATAGGTAGCATAGGCGCGATGCCATAGCACTCTGCCCAGTAAGGGGTGTAATCCGTTATATTTTTTGCAGTGTTTACCATTGCTTTGGCACACTAAAGCAGTGTGATTTTACCTTTTTCGATTTTAATCTTCCGCTCTTTATATAGTTTGCCAATAGCTTTTTTAAAGCTCGATTTACTACAGTTGAAAACTGATTGAATTTCTTCGGCACCACTTTTATCGGTAATCGTCGAAACGCCGCCGTTGTCTTCGATATAGTCTATAATTTCCAGCGAAAGCTCGGCCCGCTTTTCACGACTTTTAGGATGAAAGGTTAAATTGATAAGGCCATCCGGACGGATGCTATGGATATAACCACCGAGAGTTTCCCCCACTTTAATGGGTTTTAAAATTTCATTAGTATGAATAAGCCCTAGATGTGTACCATTAATCACGGCCTTATAACCAAGTTCAGTACGGCTTGCTATTTGCAGTAACACTTCTTCGCCAGCAATAAAGACACCATCGTTTTCTTCTTGCAGATGCGCGCTGAGCTTGCTGGTCGCTGCTATACGCCCGCTTTTATCGATATAAAGATAAACCGTGTATGACTTGCCTTCTTGCATTGGCACGCGCTGTTCTTTGAAAGGTACGAGTAGGTCTTTTGCTACGCCCCAATCAAGAAAAGCACCAAATTTTCCCACCTCAATCACACTCAAATGCGCAGTTTCCCCAACTTGAGCTCGCGGCAATTCGTTGGTAGCAATAGGTCGATCTTCACTATCCAAATAGACAAAAACATCCAAATAATCCCCGATATCCCAATCCTCGGGAACATATCTAACCGGCATCAATATCTCGCCTAGGTCTCCGCCATCAAGGTAAAGACCAAAGTCAACTTGCTTGACCACACAAAGGCTGTTGCTTTTTCCAATATCTGCCATCTCTACATTCACTTTCATCAGTTGGGTAGGACCTTAACCCCAATATTGGGGCTTTATAGTGTAGATAACGCCCAGAGAGTAGTGAAATTATAACAAATCGTATAAGGCCTTCTTCAGGATGATACATTCCATGCGTTGTATTTTAAAGTCTGCCCGCCTATAGTCGCAGCAGAAACCACATCCTAGGGAAAATTTTATGTCTTTTCACACTGCTTTACTTGCACTAACTCTTGCACTTGCTTCAGTCTTCACACTGCCTACGATCACAGCAACTGCATCCGATGAGGCCAAACTCGCTGAGATAGAGTTATTCTTACCCTCTGAGGATGTGATGAAAGACTTAGAGGGCACTCTAGCGCGCGCTAAAGCGAGCAACAAGTTAGCTCTTATCGTGCTTGGTGCAGACTGGTGCCATGATAGTAGAGCGCTTGTTAATAATCTCAACAATCCAGCTATGAAAGGTCTGATAGCTGATAATTATGAGACCACTCTCATCGATGTGGAATTTTTTGAGCATGGCCTTGATGTTGTGCAGCGCTTCGGTCAGCCAACGATATTTGCCACGCCGACTGTATTGATCATCGACCCAACAAGCGAAAAACTCGTCAATAGCCACAATATGCACCAGTTTAAAGACGCAGAAGCTATGGGATTAGAGAAAACTCTCGGCTATTTTTACATCATGCGATCAAGCGAAAATCACACCAGCCATATAAGTACGGATAGCCATGCGCAAGCAGGCAAACTGCTGCATGAGATCAGCGCTTTTGAAACAAACCAAGCCCTCCGCATTGAAATTGGCTTTCAGAAAATGGCACCCTACTTAAAAATAGCCAAAGACAAGCGCCCTAAAGAGTTTATGGACCTATGGATGGAATTGCGCCCGCTACGCTATGGCATCACCGATGATATGGCAGCACTTCGCAAACAAGCGCTTGAGCGCACAGCAGCGGGGGAGAAAAATATCACCCTCACCTACCCTGACTATAAAGCTTTTAGCTGGGAATAAGAAAAAAGAAAAAATCGTCATTCCGGCCCCCGAGCCGGAATCTATTATGCCAGCAAGCAGATCACAATCTTCGCAATCATAGTTTAAATTAAAATGCAGGGTGATGGGTATAATGGATTGCGGGTCAAGCCCGCAATGACAGCTTCTTATATTCACGCCCTCCTAACATTTCCCAAACAAAACTTCCGCCTCGTCTTTTGTAAACTCAAGGTCAAAATGATCCGTTAGCGCGGCATGATAGTCCCGCAGTTTTGTTATGGTTTTATCGACAACGGTTTTATCGCCTTCAATGCGCAGATTATCTTGCCGCAAAGTAATACGGCCTTGCGCGGTTGGTTTTGTAACAATCGGCATGGATGTGAATATCGAATCTTCATGGGTTGAAGTATAATGATTTCCCATCTCAACATCGGCTGAGCAAACGTGGCTTAAGTCAAAGCTATAAAGGTCAAGCCAGCCTTTTGGTGATTGACACTGCATCATCATGGTGAATGTATCATCAGCTTTAATTCTGAAAACCTGCCCGTCTTGCTCGCTTTTAAAGCCGAGAGAAAGTGGCATAGGGGCGCGCAGTCCATTAGCGCCAAAACCCACATCAGCCAGCCATTGCTGGTCGCCGAACGAAACAAGACATATTTTATGGGTGCGACCTGTCGGCTCCCCACTTATATGAACCCGTGCGAGAAGTGGCCTCACCTCAAAACCAAACACCTTAAGCGCCTCTATAAACAGGCCATTAAGTTCAAAACAATAACCGCCGCGCCTGCGATCTATCAGTTTTTCAAATATCGCCTCAGGGGATATATCAATGCCGCGCCCTAAAATAATATCAAGGTTTTCAAAAGGAATGGAATAGGCTTGCGCCATATGCAGGCTAACCAGCCCCGCGACATCCGCTGGAATGGCTTCCTCTATGCCTAAACGGCTTAAATATGCTGCTTTGTTAAATGTCACAAATTTTCCCTAGTTCCCATAGAATACTAGCCTAACAAATATTTTGCTTATGTCCTGTTAAAAATACTAAGCTGAGCAAATAAATTTGAATGAAGGATATATCCATGAGCGAATATTTAAACAGCCTCTTTGGCCTTGCTGGAAAAGTGGCGTTGGTCACAGGCGGCGGTACTGGTATTGGTCGCGAGGCGGCAATTGCGCTTGCCAAGTCCGGGGCCAAAGTTGCGGTTGTTGGTCGCCGCACCCACAAACTTGAGGAAACTGTCAAAGCCATAAAATCCAGCGATGGCACAGCAATGGCGATAGCTATGGATGTATCAGATGCCGAGAGCGTTCAGCATGGCTTGCAGGTCATTCAGGCAGAGCTGGGCATAGTAGATATTCTGATAAATAATGCCGGTGTAGAAAGTGAGCATACACTTGCCCAAACCAGTGAAGAGGAATGGGATCGTGTTTTAGGGGTTAACCTAATCGGTCCATGGCGTCTTGCTAAAGAACTCTTAGAGGCTTGGAGCCAGGCTGCACGCGGTGGCAATGTCATTAATATTGGCTCTATTACTGGTCTCGCACCTCAAAAAGGCTTGGCATCCTACGCCATTTCCAAGGCCGCTATCCTGCATATGACAAAAGTAATGGCGCTCGAATGGGCGCGTTATGGCATTCGCGTTAATGCCATTGCACCCGGTTATTACCGTACTGACATGAGCACTGAATTCCTTGATCACCCCTCTGGGCAAAAACTTATTAAAAACATACCCATGCGGAGACCGGGTGAATTATCAGAACTTGTTGGTGCTATGATCTATCTGGCCAGTGAAGCATCAAGTTATGTCAACGGCGCAACGCTTGTTGTAGATGGTGGCCATTTGATTAGAAGTCTATAGAAATCTGGGTCAACCATTCAAGCTGGTGTTTTTATATAAAATATAGGGACCCAGTGATTTTTCGTGCTGCCAAATCTTGGATTTTTGCATAAATTCCTGAGAAAAATTGATCAAAAGTAGATATTTAAATTGGGTAAACTTCTCACTGTTCAAGTCGTCAAATTCTTCTGATAGTTCCTCATTTTCCTGATGCGGGATGATTGCATCAATATATTTTGACCGATTGGTTCGGGATATATCCTGTTTATAATATATCGGCTGATGCCTAGGGTCTGCAAAAATATATGGTGTTATGACAGCCTTAGAGATCAACAGCCATGATGGTGTATGTACAAACGGCTGATCCAAATTTTCTGCTATGACACTCTTACTCATTGTAACATGCAAGAGCGTATCCCCTTCTCTCAATTCATCAGTAATTTCATATAACTCTTCATACGAATCATTATAAGACACCCACTTTGTGCCTATATAGGCATATTGTGTCAGGCATAAAGCTATAAGCAGCCCAAAATAAAACTTGGTATGTTTACGGCTGATATCCTGCGTGACCACTGATGCAAGGGCAGCAAAAATAAAAGCACTCGGCATGCGGTAATCAAGATAGAAAGATGCAAATGCTTTAACAGGGGATGCAAGGAATATAATCAAGGCGAGCCCGAGAAATATCCGCATATTTGCATGTGATTTAACTTTTCCCTTATCGCGCAGAATATAAAGGATGAAGCCGAAAATCCAAATCAAAGCGAGTTGAAGTTTAATATTATAAAGGGATATTAAGGCCGCTATACCCGATAATTTTGTTTTGATAGACCCTAAGACGAATAAAGTAGCTGCATCTGCAGTTTCACTGTTGGCGATGAATAATAAAATGGCGGGAATGAATTGCACTACTCCCACCAAAAAAGTTGTGTTTATTAAACTTTCATCCTTATTTTTTCGGTGAATAAGCCGTGAAAGCTCATAACTCCCTAGCATTAAAGCATAAAAACAAAATGCAAAGAGGTGGCTGACCAAAAGCAAAAGGGACAAAACGGTAAAAAAGATCAGCTGTAGCCTTGCTTGTGATTTGCGCATCTTTAACCAGAGCGCAAAGGTCCAAAGCGCAAGGCCACAAGAAAAAAGGAAAGCAACAAAGCCATATATCAAGACATCACTATAAAGGAATAAAAAGGATAAATATGGCCAATAGCCTTTTCCACCGAGCGCACGATGAACCCATATTGTGCCACTGGTTAACATAAAGAAACTAGCACAAATGAATATACGTCCAGCAATATCTGGGGAAAATAATTTTACTAGGGGATAAGTGAAAATTTCCAAAGATAGATTTGCTACAAAGTGCCAATTCACGCCAAAATGGGCCGAAATTGTTTCGTTAAGCATACCACCATGAAGGATATATAATCGCGCTAAATGCGACGGGTAATCTTGCAGAGGCAAATTATTGGGTAAAAAAACTGGGAGGCAGGCTGCTATCCACAATAGGCAAAAAATCACATATGCTGCATTTGGATGATCAAAAAAATTACCCTTTGGCTGATCTTCCTTTACTTTTTCGCTATTATTCATAGACATTTTTGTCGCCCCAATGCCTGCTATTTAAACGCCCAAAGGCGACTGCCGGTAAATGTATAAAGCGGAATTATAAAAATCGAGACAATTACAGAAATCATCTCAGAGAAATAGGCTTTTTCCAGCATATAGACCAGCAAAACATTGTTAAGTAAAAAGGCCGACCCTGCGATAAGAATAAACCTCTTAAAGTTATTGCCCTGCCGCGGCTCTGCCTTAAAAGACCAATAATAATGGCCCATATAAGAAAAACCAAAAGCCGTTAAAAATGCAGGCGTGTTGGCATAAAAAGGCGGCAGAGAAAATATATCCATAAGCAGCCAGACCATAAAGACATGTACGGCGGTGGCGGTCAGTCCAACCGCTGCAAATTTTGAAGCCGTGATCAACTCCCTCAGGGCTTTTCCCATTCTGCTGTTCATCAATCATCACTCGGCGATTTAGAGGGTGATTTTTCATCTCCCTCGCTAATCAGGCGATCAACAATATAAACTGGGCGACCCTTCACCTCGACGAACAAGCGACCAAGATATTCGCCTAGAATACCAATGGAGATAAGCTGTATGCCCCCAAGAAACAGGATAACAGTCATGGTTGAAGCATATCCCGGTGTATCAAGTCCCGAGAAAATCGCCTGATATATAATGAAGCTGCCATAGAAAAAAGCAAAAAATGAAACGAGGAAACCAAAATAGCTCCACACTCTAAGCGGGCTTGTTGAAAAGCCGACAACCCCATCTATAGCAAAATTCCACAGGCGCCAATAATTCCAAGACGAACTGCCAGCAGCGCGCTCTGGACGAACATAGGACACAGCCTTAGACTTGAACCCCGCCCAAGCAAAAAGCCCTTTCATGAAACGGCTTCTCTCGGGTAAGCGCTTGATCACTTCAATGACGCGTCTGTCAATTAATCGAAAATCGCCAACATCTTCTGGTATTTGTGTATGAGAGAAAAAATTGAAGACTTTATAAAACCATTGGGAGCTTATGCTTTTAACAAGACCTTCTGCGCCGCGGGAGGACCGCTTACCATAAACCACATCATATCCGATCCGCCACTGCTCAACAAAGTCAATTATCACCTCTGGTGGGTCTTGCAAATCAACATCAATTGGAACCAGAGCATCACCCTTTGCTTGGTCAATGCCGGCTGTCATCGCGGCCTCTTTACCAAAATTGCGCGATAGCACTATCACCTTGATCTTATGATTTTCCTTAGACAGTTCGGTAAGTTTTTCAAGCGTTCCATCGCTAGAGCCGTCATCAATGAAAAGATAATCAAAGTTAAAATCTTGCCCGCTAAGTTTTTTTTCAACCGTCTCAATAAAAAGATCAACTGCCTTTTCTTCATTAAAAACAGGCACCAGAAGCGTTATGAGAGGGTTATCTTTTCTTTTATGCAATGGCTGAACCTTTTATATTTACACCCCAAAATAGACAGAAAAACAGCCAATATGTCAAGTGAATGCATCGCGACTACCATCCAAGAAAATGAGTGCATAAGATAAATTTTACTGGCATATAAATAAGCATGACAACTCAAAAGACAATCAAGGCGAGCCAACACTTAAAGCCCACACCACTTCTCAAGTGGTATCGTTCGCCTGTAAAACTGATGCTTGCACTGTATTTGGCCACCTCAGTTGGGTTTTTAGCACCAACTTTAAAGTCACTTATTCCTATTGATAGCACATTCCAAAACATGACAGGAGAAACAGCAGGAGGTGATTTTTCAGTTTTTTATGTTGCAGGACTAATGGTGTCAGATGAACGTTATGATGCGCTGTATCAGTCAGATAGCTTTGCCGCCGCACGTGAGCAAATATTTACCCCGCTTGATGGGGGCAAGTTATTTTTTAACTATCCCCCAACAGCTTTTTTACTCTTCCTTCCCATGAGCAAACTACCCTATATGCCATCATATGGCCTGTGGATTCTTTTGATGCTCACTGGCACAGCCCTCACGGTTTATGCCTTTACCCGTAGCAAACTACTCACAGCCGCATCCCTAATGAGTCCAGCCTTCTTATGGTGCATTATCACGGGGCAGCTCGGTTTTCTCGCCACCATAATCATGGGTTCAGGCTTATATATGCTCACCAAGGGTCATAAAATGACTGCAGGCATAGTTCTTGGTCTCCTCATTATAAAACCCCATATGGCCCTTGCCCTACCTATATGCCTGATAGCCACAAAGCAATGGCGCACAATCTTTGGCGGCATCATTAGCTCAGTCACTTTGACCCTAATCAGCTTGCTGCTCTTTGGGCCTGAGCCATGGACAGCACTAGCAACACAACTCTCCAATAATATTACAGGTCACCTAAGTGCGCACGGCGGCATAGCCGATCGTATTCCAACGCTTTTTGTAACCATGATGCGCCTAACCGACAATGAAACAATATCGGCTAGTATTCATGCTCTTGGAGCGATAATAGCTATAGCTTCGACCATCTACATATGGCGCAGAAGTTATGATACCACCGCACGGCTTATTACACTTTTTGTCACGCCCGCACTTATCTCTCCCTATTATTTTGATTATGACTTAACCGGCCTTGGCCTCGTCTTTGCGGTTATGATGATGCAAGCATCTACAAGTAAGCCAAAAACTAGCGAACTAGCAGCCCTTACAGGAATCTGGGTTATCAGTTTTTTCATGCTGATTGGAAAAATAAATTTATTCTTTACCGGCCCTGTTTTTCTCATGGGCTTATTATATTATGCCTTCTACCGCACTCAAAAAACGCCAACGAGTATTAACCACTCGCAAGCGTAGAGGGATTATCAACATCAAACACTATCGCTTTATCATCAAAATTAACCCAGATAATAGCATCTGAATTTTCTTGTAATATAGCCTTAGCCCCTTTATCTCCCTTTAGGGATTTCAACTTCGAGAAATAGCTCTTAGGCCAAAGCACAGGATTGCCCTGACAGCCCTTAAAGCTCGGCACAATAATCTTGTCACTACTGTGATGAAATGTGTCACAAATGGCTTGGATATGATCCTTATTGATATGCGGCATGTCTCCATGGCAAATTAAAATACCATCCGAACCACCTTCACTAGCTTGCACACCCACTTTTATTGAACTCGCGAGCCCATCATTAAAATGCTCATTGTGAGCGACCTCTACATTGTAGCTTGAACAAACATCTCGAACAGCTTCACTTTCATGACCCGTAACTGCAACGACCTTACCTGAAAGATGTGCCTCTTCCAGCGCTGTTAGCATGTGCTCTAATAAAGGTTTACCCTGATAAGACAAAACCAGCTTTTGCTTATCTCCCATCCGACTGGAAAGGCCTGCGGCTAGTACAACAGCAGATATATTGATAGAATTATCCTTCATAAAGTCTCTCGTAAATTTGTCATTACCTTGTTAGGGTATCTCCATTCGACTAGAAAAAACAACACGGAAAGCAATAATGTCATCATCCCCATCACAGATCGATAGTCGCTGGCCTTCAGGTGAGCTTGTAGAAGATGTTATTGCTGTTCTGATTAAAAAGCTAGAGCTGGGAGACAGCCTTGCGCTAATCACCCTGATTGACAGAGTTGGTGCAACACCTCGCAAAATCGGCTCACAAATGCTGGTTGATAAAACGGGTAACTACTGGGGCCACGTCAGCGGTGGATGCGTTGAAGCAAATCTTGCTCTCATAGCGCAAGAGGTTATCAACAATAATACCACACAATTTATTAGCCTAGGCGAAGGTGGGGATTTTGTAGATATTAGTCTACCTTGTGGCAGTCGCATAGATTTAGTGATAGAGGCCATCACACCAAATACCCAAGCTATAAAAAATCTAAACACCGCACAAGCAAGCCGAGATCAAGCGCTTTGGTGCAAAGATGGCCTACAAGATGCCATCTGCACTATAGACGCTATTGAAGACAAAGTAGCGGGCTGCAAAGGTAATAAATATTGGTGGCAATATACACCGCCCCTACGACTAATTATTCACGGACATGATGCCGTTACTCTAGCACTCGTCAATCTCGCACAGCAAATGCACTGGGACATCATCTTAAACGGTGGCATTGGCCATGATAAACCCCCATCCAACTTTAATGGCACATATCTTTGCCTGGGTAGTGAGGCTTTATTTGATGCCTATACACCCGACCTTTATACAGCTGTCGTCAGCCTGAAGCACGACATTGAAGAAGACCATAAATTGCTCAAACGCGCCCTGCCATCAAATGCCTTTTATGTTGGCGTGCTCGGAAGTCGCAAACATCTCAATGAGCGAAAAGCACTGCTAGAGGCTGAAAATATCAGACACGCAAGATTGTCCGGACCTGTTGGCCTAGATATCGGAGCCGCAACCCCTTATGAGATTGCGGTTTCAATATTAGCGGAAATCATCGACAAAAAATCAGGCTAGCTGGTCGCCGAGCGGTAAGTTGCGAATGCGTTTACCGGTCGCTGCAAATACAGCATTGGCAATAGCAGGCGCTACTGGTGGCACACCGGGCTCACCGACACCACCCGGAGGCGCATCAGACATTGGCATAATTTCTACTTCAACCGTGCCCACTTCCCCTGTTCGCGTGAGCAAATAATCGTCGAAATTGCCTTGCTCAACTTTGCCATCAGCAAATGTAATAGCGCTATGCTTAAAGATCGACATACCGAAGACCAAAGCGCCTTCCATTTGCGATTTCACACGGTCGGTATTAACGGCCAAGCCACAATCAACAGCCGTCCAGGCATGAGGTACTGTCACATCGCCACTTTTGGATACTGCCACTTCAACCACAGTTGCGACAAAGGAAACAAAGCTCCTGTGAACAGCGATACCAAGACCATGCCCTTTAGGCATCTTGCGACCCCATTTAGCCATTTCAGCAGCCTTGTTGACTACGGCTTTCAAGCGCGCTGTATCAATTGGGTGCTTATTAATATCTTCACCGTAATTGCTATATTTAGCTCCATCATCCGCTGGATTAACCTGCCGATCAGAACCAATAAGCTGGAGCAAAAACTCTTTTGTGTCTTTACCCGCCAAATGGGCCATTTCATCAACAAAAGAGCCGATCGCAAAGGCTTGCTGGATGTTACAAACAGAGCGCATCCAACCCACCCGGGCATGCCATTTTGCTTTACCGCTATTGGCTTGTAGGTTTTCTATTTCCCACGGCAGATCTGTCAGCCCGAGACCCACTTCAAAGCCGGAAGGTCCCTGTTGCTGGCCGTCAAAGGTTGCCATGATGCTTGGGTAATTTGCTGTATGTTTCCATGCAGTTACCTTACCATCACTATCAAGACCACCTGCTACAGACTGCGCAGATACACCATGATAAAATCCATGACGAATTTCATCTTCCCGTGTCCAGACAACCTTCAAAGGTTTTTTCGTTTGCGCCGAAAGCCAAGCGGCTTCACAAGAAAAGTCTGGCTTGGATTTACGCCCAAAAGCACCGCCAAGCAAAGTTGGCATCACAGATATTTCTTCTGGTGCTGCTTCCAAATACCCACCAACGGCGGCTTGCACAGCTTGTGGGTCTTGGCAACAAGTCCAAATTTCTTTTGTTGACCAGTCTGCCGTCGCGGACGGTGGCTCCATCGGCGCATGAGCCTGATAGGGCACAAAATATTCAGCCGAAATAGTTTTATCAGCAGACGCCAAAGCTCCATCCACGTCTCCGCGATTTAAAAAGGCTGTATTGTCACCCTTGGTGCTCTCTAATAGCTCTTTATCATATGTCTTGGAATTGGTACCAGCATTGGACCCATCATCCCAAACAATCGACAGAGCTTTCCTAGCCTTGATCGCGGCCCATGTATTGGTCGCGACCACAGCCACGCCACCCAGAGGCTTAAATACGACTGGCATTTCAAGAGCAGGCATCTCAATGACATCAATGACGCCGCTAACAGCAAGTGCCTTTGTTGCATCAAAGGACGCGACCTTACCACCAACAACTGGCGGTCGGGCTATCACAGCATAAAGCATGCCGTCTCGGTGCACATCTTGACCATAAATGGCCTTACCCGTGACCATATCCTGCATTTGAATAATTTGCTGTCCCGTGCCTACATATTTGCGCTTACTCTTAGACTTGAAGGTTAGCATGTCTTCAGTCGGCACAGGCAAAGCGGCGGCATCAGCAACCAAATCTTTAAAATCAAAAGACTTTTTACCATAATGTACCGCATGGTCTTTGGTTGATACCTTAGAGACATCAACAGCCCATTTGTTTGCAGCTGCCTGTTCAAGCATCAAACGCGCTGTGGCACCAGCCTTGCGGAAAGTTTCATAAAATTTGCGAATACTGGTAGAGCCATCAGTATTTTGATCACCGTATTTTTTATCACCGCCACCTTGAATGAATTTCATCCGCGACCAATCGGCGTCAAGCTCATCCATTATAATCATCGGCAAACCGGTGGTGCTACCCTGCCCCATTTCCACTCTGTGGCAGGTAATGGCTATGGAGCCATCTGGCTCAATAGATAGATAAACACTTGGGTTGAGATCATTTGGTGGCATAAAATTATGGGCGATGGTTTTGCCCAACACAGGTGCAGATAACAATAGGCCGCCGGCAGCAGCCATAGTTTGCAACACACCGCGGCGAGATAAGTTCACAGAACCAGAAAGATTTTTGATGTCTTTACTCATTTTGAACCTCCATCAACCACTTGGCGGATTGCTTTTTTGATACGCTGATACGTACCACACCGACAAATATTGCCGTACATGGCTTCATCAATTTCAGCATCGCTTGGGTTAGGGTTTTCTTCTAAAAGTGAGGCCGCTTGCATGATCTGACCACTTTGGCAGTAACCACACTGGGGTACATCATTATCAGCCCAAGCCTTTTGCAGCGCGTGCAGGCCGTCAGAGCCAAGCCCTTCAATTGTCGAAATTTTAGCGTCTGCGTCTAAGCTTTCTATGGGCGTCTGACAGCTGCGTACGGCAACACCATCAACATGCACCGTGCAAGAACCACAATGGCCTTCACCGCAACCGAACTTGGTTCCGGTCAGCCCTGCAATATCGCGCAAGTACCACAAGAGCGGCATATCGCCATCGCCGTCATAGCTTACTTTTTTACCATTAACCTGAAATTTCATCACTTTTTATCTCCCACTGGATTTCGCTATAGAGAATAGCACCAGCAGGACTAAAGACAAATACTATATTTGTTACTTTGAAAAACTTAACGCCCTATGGGACTTATCACTCTTGCAAGCCTTCTATATCACATTCAATAGGCAGGAAGATTGTGAATCTAGTGCCCTCTGCAGCCGAGCTTTCTATTTGTAGCTTGCCTCTGTGACGATTCATAATGTGCTTTACGATAGCAAGACCAAGGCCCGTCCCGCCCATGTCGCGGGACCGACTGCTATCAAGTCGGAAAAATCGCTCAGTCAGTCTTGGTATTTTATCCTCGGGGATAGGCTCTCCCCAGTTTTTACACATCACGCTAATGGCTCCAAATGGCCAGTCTTCACAAGACTCCACCTGCTCGGCTTTGATTAAAATTTCTGCGCCTTGTTTGCTATATTTAATAGCATTATCAGCAAGGTTATGCAGAACCTGTGCGATCTCTTTCGCATCAGCTTGCACCGTTGGGAGCTCCGATGGGGCTTCAACAACAAGTTTGATATCCTGCTTTTCAGCCTGTATGCCAATACCGTTTATCATCTCAGAAATTAGGGGTAAAATATTCACAGATTCATCTGGGATTACATTGGCTTTTGCCTCTGTCGACGAAAGAATAAGCAGATCGTTTACAATCAAGCGCATCCGGTCAGCCTCACCTTGCAAAATATCAAGAAAGCGAGTTGCAGTGTCACTATTGCGGTCTTTCATGCCATCCACCGCCTCGATAGCACCCAAGAGGGTCGTGAGCGGTGAGCGCAGTTCGTGACTAACATTGGCAACAAATGCCGCGCGCATTTGCTCTAGTTCTCTCTGCTCGGTCACTTCATAAAAAACAATAAGAATGCGATGCTTTTTGTTACGTCGGACTTTACCGTTGATCCTGACCTGAAAAATACGCTGATGCCTGCCTGTTGTGACAAATTCGCAGTCGTGCACGCCCCCGTCATCAATTGCCATTTGCACAGTATCTAAAATATCTGGCTCATCGATAACCGTTGAAAACGGTCGACCCTTACGCCAATAAGGAAACATCTCTTTGGCCATAACATTAGCTTTTACGCACCGCATGTCAGGCGCAATAAACATAGCTGGAACTGGCAAGCCATTAATCATCCACAAAATCCACTTTTCATACTAAACAATACTATGCTGATATAAGCGCAATTTCATAGATTGCCAGTATTAAACGTTTCTAACAGGTAATCTGATATATTCGACAAGCTCATTGATATGTGCTGGTGGCGGTGATGTGAATTTCATAACTATAAAAGCCACACAAAAATTTACCAGCATACCTATAAATCCTATGCCTTCAGGCGATATACCAAGCCACCAATGCTCAGCAACATTCATCTCAGGCCACCAGAATTTAAAGTAAGCAATATAGACCCAGGTAAAGGCTAACCCTGCTATCATCCCGGAGATGGCGCCTTCGCGGTTCATGCGACGCATGAAAATGCCCATGAAGAGCGCAGGGAAAATCGAAGCGGCAGCCAACCCGAAGGCAAAGGCCACGACAGCGGCAACATAATCTGGCGGATGGAGACCGAAATAGCCTGCAACGATTACCGCCGCCGCGGCTGACAGTCGAGCCGCCAGCAACTCCTGTTTATCGCTCAGGTTCTGTGCAATGGTTTTCTTCAACAGGTCATGGCTGATCGAGGTTGATATCACAAGGAGTAGTCCTGCAGCAGTTGAAAGCGCCGCAGCGAGCCCCCCAGCGGCGACCAGCGCTATGACCCAGCCCGGCAGATTGGCTATTTCCGGATTAGCAAGCACCATGATATCGCGGTCAACATAGACTTCATTGACACTATCGGTTTTGCTATTGCTCAGGAGCCTCTCATTATTTATTCCGCGTTCACCACTGTAAACAGGTTTAACCGGCTCTAAGGCATTGCCCGCACCATATTGCATTTTCCCGTCACCATTTTTGTCAACCCACGCGATCAGGCCAATTTCTTCCCAGTTTTTAAACCACTCAGGTGACTGGGAATATTCGGTCTCGTGGACTGTATCAACAAAGTTAAGCCGTGCAAAGGCGGCAACAGCCGGGGCTGTTGTGTATAAAATAGCGATAAAGACAAGCGCCCAACCAGCTGAACGGCGAGCATCGCTCACCTTCGGCACAGTGAAAAAGCGCACGATTACATGGGGCAGCCCCGCGGTGCCAATCATCAAGGCCGCAGTGATAGCAAAAACATCAAGCGTCGATTTATTACTCTCGGTATAGGCCGTGAACCCAAGGTCTATCAGCGTCCGGTCAAGTTTCATCAAGACGGTTTCACCGCTGGAGCCCAAGACCTCAGCCCCCAAGCCCAACTGCGGCACGGGGTTCCCTGTTACCATAATAGCTATAAAAATTGCTGGAACCAGATAAGCAAAAATCAGCACACAATATTGTGCCACCTGCGTATAGGTAATGCCCTTCATGCCACCAAGTACAGCATAAAGAAAAACAATGCCCATGCCCGAATAAACACCGGTTTCGATATCCACTTCAAGGAAGCGTGAAAAGACAATACCAACACCGCGCATTTGACCCGCAACATAGGTAAAACTGACAACTAGCAAACAGACAACCGCCACCATACGGGCTACGCGAGAATAATAGCGGTCACCCACAAAGTCGGGCACAGTAAATTTACCAAACTTCCTCAAATAAGGAGCGAGTAAAAAAGCAAGCAACACATAGCCACCTGTCCAACCCATAAGATAAACCGAACCATCATAGCCTATAAAAGAGATAATACCCGCCATTGAAATAAAGCTGGCCGCGCTCATCCAATCAGCGGCTGTCGCCATGCCATTGAGAACAGGTGGCACATGACCGCCAGCAACGTAAAACTCTTTGGTGCTCGAAGCGCGTGACCAGATGGCGATACCAATGTATAGCGCAAATGTAATGCCGACGAAAAGATAGGTAAGCTCTTGCGTACTCATGGCGCACCCCCATTTTCTACATCGTAGCTATCGGGCTCATCGTCATCGCTGATACCAAATATTTTTTCCAAATTGTGCATATGGCGCGCATAGATAAAAATCAGCACGACAAAAACATAAATAGACCCTTGCTGAGCAAACCAAAACCCCACAGGGAAACCCATAATGGTAAAGGCGTTCAGCTCTTCTACAAATAATATTCCGGCTCCAAAAGATACCGCAAACCATACAAACAATAGCTTAATTAATATTGATATATTGGCCGACCAATACATAGAAACCAGAGCAGAATTAACACTCTCGCCCTCATTGTTATTCCCCAGATCATTCATGACATTCCCCTTACTTACTCTGATGCAAAAGCTAGCACCTAGAACTTGAGAGTCAATCCCCGAGCAATGCCAGTTCAAATAGCAAAAGACCTGAAGCAAGGGGGATATGCTTCAGGCCTTTATGGTAAACCAGTAATGACTAAGTCAAGGGGGGGAGGGAAGGAAGCCACTACCAGTTATTCATTTGGCGAGAGGGTCAAAGTCTCGCCATCAAAATTCTTAAGCTGCCAACTTCCTAGTAACAAAGCGGTTTGCTCTGCGTTGGCGGCGACGGGTAAAAGTATCAACAATGATCACACTATGATCTTGCTTGCTACTTTTTGCGGCTTTCTCGTTTAATAATATCTGAAACATTTTCTCTCTCCTCACTATCGGTGACTCTTTAAAGCTGGTCACGTGTTTTTCTGTCGTTGTTATTAGGCTTGGGTCTTTATGACCTCTCGTGCCTTGGTATGATTCTAATATAGGAGGTGTTGTAGTCATATACAACACCCCTTAACGCATTTTATGCACAGTTCATCGCAAAAATCCTCTTTTTATCTTATTTTTATATCCTCGCTAACGCTCCGGACGCCCCTTGGGCTTGCCTCGAAGCTAAAGCTTCTGCGGATATCGTTCTTGGTTTTGCTAGATAATTATCCAATCCGCCGAAGGCGGCAAGCGTGACCACGCGCCCGCAGCGTTAGCGAGGATAGCCTGCGTGGTGTTTGAACGTTTAATTGAGCCTTATTCTGAAAGTAGTGGCGCTAATCGATCAAGGGGCAAAGCTTTGACCTCACCTCTATGGCCTTTTACATCCCGTGCCATAAAGAGAGAATTATATATAGCTTCTTCTGTTGCCTCGGCTACTGCCTGAAACAGTGGAGACATCGACCCGTTAGATAAATCACGCACACTACGCTGACTTTCCCCTTCTGGGCGGCGGGTCTCAGCATTGTTTGTAAAGGCGACAATATAATCCCCAGATCCATTGGTCATACTTGCACCTGTCCTAGCCAAGCCTGAGAGTGCACGTTTAGCAAGTCGAGAAAGATTTCGGTCAGAAAGTGGTGCATCGGTAGCGACCACTATCATTATAGAACCATCTGCTGAGACATCGTCGGTCAAACTATCTTTTAAAAAGTATTGACCCAAGGCTTCTCCAACCCGCTTGCCGTCAACATTTAAAACACCACCAAAATTGCTTTGCACCAGCACACCAACAGTCCATCCACCAAGCCCAATTGGTAGTTTGCGAGAACTTGTACCTATGCCACCTTTCCAGCCAAAAGCCACAGTGCCGACCCCAGCACCAATAGCGCCCTCTTCAACCGGGCCTGCTTTTGCTACATCAATGGCCTCTATCATATGTTGCTTGGTGACATGACGCCCACGTATATCGTTGAGAAAACCATCATTTGTCTCTCCGACAACAGCATTGACGGACCGCACATCCTCGTTACCTTTTTGTGCTAGTGTCCACTCAACAGTGCCCGCAATAGCTTCAGCAACATTTAATGTATTGGTTAACAGAATAGGCGTTTCAATTTCTCCCAGTTCCTTTATTTGAGAAATGCCAGCCATTTTGCCATAGCCATTACCGACCCAAACTGCAGCAGCGACCTTATTTTGTCTGAGCAGCCCATCTGCTGGTATAACAGCGGTAACACCCGTATTGATTTTAGTGCCCTCTTTTAGCGTCACATGTCCAACGCGCACACCAGCCACATCTGTAATGGCATTAAGCGGCCCCGGAGTCATAATTCCAGGAGCAACGCCCATATCTCTAGCGCGCATTCTATCGTCTGCTATTCCACTATACGATAAACACATAGCCAGGCTAATAATTGAAATAAATTTCATGGAGTTTCCTTTACAAATACGGTGTAGCAAGCCAGATAAATTTATTAAGCATGCGCCCCAAAAATGGTCGTTGCTTTATTTCCTCTATAGTCACAGGTCGCGATACAGCTATTTTTTTAAATATCCGCAGAGCAATAGCTTCGGCAGTCACTTCATCATAGAGTTCAACATTAAACTCAAAATTAAGCTGGAGAGAGCGTGCATCAAAATTACTACTACCAAACATCGCCCACATTTTATCTACGACAATAAGTTTGCTGTGATCGAACGAACCTTGACCATAATGGATATTACAGCCTGCTTTTAACAACTCAGGAAAATACACCTTTGATGCCATATCCACAAAACGTAAGTTTGAGCGTTCTGGCACAAGTATATCTACTCTCACACCCCGAAGAGCGGCTTGGCGAAGGGCGGCTTTAAGGATCGGGCTTGGTAAAAAATACGGCGTTTGCACCACTACAGACTGTCGGGCACTCTCAATAGCACTTGTCAAAATAAGTCTGGTTTTTTCTTCAGCCTCATCAGGACCATCAGCTATAGCGCGAGCGACGGCTCCACTTGGATTAGCATAAAGCTCAGGAAACCAGAGCGGGCCCATAAGCTCCTCGCCTTTTGAAAAAACCCAATCATCTGAAAAAGCTTCCATCAACTGCGCAACGATTGGGCCTTCCAGCTTAAAATGTGTATCCCTAACCTGCGGAAATTCTCCCTCATTTGCCAGATGGCTTTTTCGAATATTCATGCCGCCTGCAAATCCTGTCTGCCCATCAACAACTAATATTTTACGGTGGGTCCTTAGATTAAAAACAGTAAGTCGCCACGAAAAAGACGGCGGATTAAAAGAGGCTACGGGAATACCATAGCGCCTGAGTATTCCTGAGACAGGCTTTAGTCCATACCAATTTCCTACAGCATCAACAAGAACCCGAACCTCTACACCGCGCTCATGCGCTCGTGTCAGGGCTTTAATGATCCGCCGCCCTGCTTGGTCAGCTTGAAAAATATAGGTGGTAAGAGCAACCGATGTCTTAGCACCATTAATAGCATCAACCATAGCATCGTAGGCAGGGCGACCGCCCTCCAAGCTCGTAATATGGTTGCCGCTAGTTAAAGAATGTCCAGACACGCGCCCTGCCAGCGCACTATGCAAACGCCAGCGATTAGGGGCCTTTGGCCGAATGACACTAAGCTCTTGCCCTGCTGGTTCATGGAGTAGGCCAGCGCGAGCGATCATCCCTCTGGTTTGTCGAGCGCGTTTAGCTTTGCGCTCAATACGCTTGATGCCAAAAAGCAAGTAAAGGGTAACGCCTAAAATAGGCACAAACCAAACAAATCCAAACCAAGCAATTGCAGCTCTCGGTTCATCGCTGGTCATCAATACGTGGAGGGTGGCCATTATCGGCATTGCAATCGCCAAAAAAGCCACGACAAAAGTGAAAGTCGAGCCTAGTGTTGCAATTATCATCTCCAACCATTCCATGGTTTAATTCTCAGTTAATATGATTTTCACTTGCATAATTTGATTTCGACGTCTCTTAGTAATTTCGAAATTGAACCCATAAAATGTAAAGCTTTGACCCACTATCGGTATTATTTGTGATTCGTATATTATCAATCCCGCGATCGTGGTGGCTTCTTCATCTGGCAAACCCCAGTCAAACATGCGGTTGAGATCACGCAGAGACACATCACCTTCTACCAACAAGTTACCATCTTCAAGACGCCTGACACCCGGAATCTCAAGGTCGTGCTCATCGGCAATATCACCGACGATCTCTTCTAGAATATCCTCTAAAGATACCAGCCCCATAATCGCTCCATATTCATCAACCACGATGGCGAAATGTTTATGGCGCTCAAGAAAGGCACTTAGCTGTTCCTTCAAAGTCGTTGTCTCTGGAACAAACCACGGTTTTTTCATTACCTTACGCACATTAAAACGATTATGACTGCCGCCAATTTTGCGCACAGTTTTCAAAACATCCTTGGCATGCAGGACGCCGATAATATTATCGCTATCCACTTCATAAATTGGCATTCTGGTATAAGCACTGCTTACAACGGCTTTAATAATGTCTTCAGGCCGGCTATCCGCGTCAATCATTTCCATATTCTTGCGGTGCACCATTACATCTTCAAGCGTCAGGTCATTCAAATCAAGAATAGAGCCAAGCATATCCTTATCTTCTTTGATGAGAGCACCCTCTTTGCTTTTTAGGTCCAACGTGCCACGAATTTCATCATGCGCTGATAGCACCGGTTCCCCACGGGAGATATCAATTCCAAAAACCTTAAGCGTCATCCGAACAATCATAGCCACCATTTGAACAATAGGAGCGAATAGTGCCACGACAACACGGATATAAGGTGAGACGGCAAGAGCAAGTCGGTCTGGATTGGCGATAGCGTATGATTTTGGCAAAACCTCCGCGAAAATCAGCACCAGTGCCGTCATAATCAACGTAGCATAAACAACGCCATGCGATCCAAAAAGTGAAATAAGCATACTGGTCGCAAGCGCTGAGGCCAAGATATTAACGAGATTGTTACCAAGCAGAATAGCACCAAGCAGTCGTTCTTTATTAGAGATCAATTTACTAACGATCACCGCGCGCTTATTGCCATCTTTAGCCATGCGACCAATGGAGGCCTCCGAGGCAGCCGTCAGCGCTGTCTCAGACCCGGAGAAGACACCTGACAAAAACAATAATACGAAAATCAAACACGCATCTAAAAGTAAGCTCGTGTCCAAGCTTGCCCAAACAGAGGCATTTATGAGCGCATCCCACCAAATTGCCGGGTCCAGTTCCATCTTTTGTCCTCAGAAATTATATTAAGTATTAGAAATCGAAGTTTCTATGACTTTGGAGACAATATCAAGGGAGACATCACTGCTAGCAATCACATTTCCAATTTCCGTCGCTAAAATGAAAGTGATTTTCCCATCCGATACTTTTTTGTCCTGTGCCATGTGCGCTAATAATTGTTTAACATCCATAGAACGGTTAATCTCGTTGATACGCACAGGCAAACCCACCGATTTTAGATGGGCTGCAATGCGTTGCGGCGCTTTTTTGGCAATCATATTCATCGATGCACTGGCCTCAAAAGCCAACACCATGCCAATCGCGACACCTTCCCCATGCAGCAAGGTTCCATCATAACCACATTGTGCTTCCAGCGCATGACCAAAGGTGTGCCCCAAATTCAGATAGGCCCGCTCACCAGCTTCATGTTCATCTGCAACCACTACACGGGCTTTTTCTCTACAGCTTGTCGCTACAGCCTTGGCCTGACAGGCTCTGTCTCCACTTAGCAAGTGCTCGCCATTTTTTTCAAGCCACTCGAAAAACTCAGCGTTATTAATAAGGCCGTATTTAACGACCTCAGCGTAGCCCGCGAGAAGCTCTCTTTTTGATAGCGTGTCCAGCGTGGCCAGATCAGCAACAACCATGCGTGGTTGATAAAAAGCTCCAATCAAATTTTTTCCGTAGGATGTATTAATACCGGTTTTACCACCCACCGAGCTATCCACCTGCGCCAGTAGACTTGTTGGCACTTGTATAAAGTTGACACCCCGGCGCAAAGTTGCGGCCGCAAATCCCGTCAGGTCACCTATAACACCACCCCCCAAAGCTATAAGCGTATCACTGCGCTCAACACCAAGCGCCAGCAATCGATTCATCAAAGCATTATAGTGGTCAAAACTTTTTGTCGCTTCCCCCGCTGGCAAAACGATAGAATCATGGTTAATGCCTACAGTCTCACATGCCTTTTTTACTCTTTTACCGTAGTGCGCACCCACATTCTCGTCAGTTATTACCACAACGCGGTGGCGACGTAAAACAGGCTTGATCAGTTCGCCCAATGTATCAATCAGCTCACTGCCAATTAAAATATCATACGCCCGATCACCCAACGGAACATGAACCGTCTCTAGTATATTTGACCTATTATGGCTTTGGTTACTCATAGCTTTCCCTGATGTATTTTTTCAGAAGATCAAGAATATCATCGACCACTTCATCATGGCTACCCTCAACACTAAGGGCGGTAATATCCGCCTCACTATAAATAGGATAACGCTCGTCAGCCAAACGCGTAAGGATTTCCAAACGATTACCATTTTGTAAAAGAGGCCGCGTATCGCGCAATTTTGTGCGTTCAACCAGCAAAGGCACATCAACTTTTATCCATATTGTGATGGCATTTTCTTTTATAAGGGCTCTTGTGCTCTCATTCATGTAAGCGCCGCCACCTGTTGCTAAAACCTTCATCTTGCCTTTAAGAAGTCGTTCGATAACACGGCGCTCACCGCTTCTAAATTCATCTTCACCAAAAACCTCAAAAATTTCAGCAACACTTAAACTTGCAGCCTTTTCGATCTCATGATCACTATCAACAAATGGCAAATTTAATTTGCGGGCTAAACGACGCCCCACTGTCGTTTTACCGGCGCCCATCAAGCCAACAATGACAATGGTTTTATCCAAGCCAATTTTGCGCGCGTTCAAATGTTTGCTAGCCGTAGAAGCATTGCCTTTTTTGGACGACTTTGGTGTTTTTGCTATCATTTCATTCATACCTGAGGGTGTACACCAGCTTTTTAACAGCGAAAAGCACTTTCTTAAACACAGTACAAAAGAGGCCACGGTTTAGCCATAATGATCCTTAAGCTGTAGATAGGATAATAGCTAAAGCTGGACTTATAAGTCTTTAGTATTTACAAAGTACTATATACTACCGTTCGCATGCCTTAAAATGTGAACTTATTAACCCTTATTGAAGGTATAATGAATAAGTATGAGTAAAATGACAAAATTTATTTCCGTTACAACCCTTCTTCTTATCGCTGGTGGAACCATCTTCTTGTGGACTGTTGATATACCCGCTCCCGGTAAAGACGTATCCAAGACAATAAGCAATGATCGCTTTAAGCAATAACTTTATGAAGTATGGTGTTCTTGTAGCATTCATTCTCGTCTTAATGGCGAGCGCACCCTCTTGGGGCGCGGGATTATCCTTTTATCAAGACACAGATGATGATCAACAAGTGCCATCTGTTGGCCAGCCCGCCAACATTACACCAGGACCCTATGTACCCAAAGGTTCGATTAAACTTCCACCGCGCCCAACCTATGTATTGGACGATCAAGATGTGAATACCATAAGCGAAGGCACCAATCCGCTGATTTCTGGAGAGGGTACACTTACTACGCCTATTACGCGGGACCCTGTCATTGAAGATAGCCTCATCAAACTTGATCCCAGTGCTATGGCTGCAACAGGTGAAGACTCTGATGTGCCAGCAATATTTTGGGGTGCCTACAATCGTGAAACCATAAAGGGCTTTATCAGTAGCCTGCATCCATCTGGTCCCTTACCTTCAATTCACAAGTTGGCTGAAAATTTTATTCGCCACCGTCAAATCTTACCCGCACCAACACAAGATGAAGAAATATCCAGTTTTGTTATGGCACGCCTTTCAGCTCTTAGGCGTTTTGGTGACAATGCAGCCTATGTTTCTTTCATTAATCGCCTTCCAAAAGATCGCGATTGGTCATCGCTAGCGCGCTTTAGTGCGGAAGCAGCGCTCGCCTCTGGCAAACTTATACAAGCCTGCGCTTTAGCTGCTGAACAGCGCAATGAAACAAGCGACCCCTACTGGCTCAAAATTAATGCCTTATGCTATGCATTAGACGGCAACCGCTCCGGGGTAGATTTTCAAATTGGTGTCTTGGAAGAAACAACCACTATATCACCGATTTTTTACAAACTAATCGACCAGCTTTTAATTGAAGCGGAACAGAATGCTGAAAGCACGGGGGGCGAACCGAGCGCAACCATGTCTTCGATAGATATTTACGAGCCTTTCCCAGTGTCTATTTTAGAAGCAGTGATGGCCCGATTAACGGGGGCTACTATATCTAATCTATCACCAGAAAATCCCGATCCGCTCGCAATTCCGATTTTAATCAGCCAGCCAGGCCTTAATCGCCAAGCACGTATCGAACTCGTGGCACTGGGCGTTAAGCAAAATTGGCTGAAGCTTGATCTATTAAAAGAATTTGTTGAAACGCTAGATATTTCTGCCGACGAAGAAGCTCTTGCTTACCGGCTTTATGATACTGACAACCACTTTTTAATTGATTTGGCACTTGCACGCCAGATGGCAAATCGAGAAAATCCAGTAGACGACCGTATGCAAGCTTTTAAACTGGCAATCGACAGAGCCGCTCGCAACAATACAACAACGGGGTTAGCTGCCTTACATCTATCCCTCATTTCTGACGTCACCCCGAGCAGTGAGATGCTTGACTATGCAGCGACCATTGGACGGCTTTCGCTGCTAACAGGTAACTATGACCTTGCCTCAAACTGGTTCTCATTGACAAGATCACTACCACAAGGCAGCGATAGCGCCTCCGATACCTCCCTCATCTCTTTGTGGCCCTTGCTGCTCGTGGCGGGCCACGACGGTGATATTCCCAAAGTGAATGAAGCTATTTTATGGAAATGGTGGTCAGCGCATGCCGACGATGAAAGGCGCTTTGATATGGCAAACCGTCTCTTTAGCGTTCTCGAAGGCCTCTCTTACACTATCCCTGAAAAGGCTTGGGGTTGGCTTGAAGAAGGCCCGTCTGCTGTTTCTGGCAAGGCTATAGCTCCAGCACACTGGCGTCGCTTTTTAATCGCGGCATCTAAAGGCCAGCAAGTAGATATGCATTTGTCCCTCTTACCCCTCTTTGAAAATGACGAGGCTGTCGAACCAGCGCTTTTAGGCTCTATCGTTGGCAACTTAAATGCCAGGGGTGAAGAAAAATTAGCCCGCGCTATCGCACTGGAATCTCTCCTTCACGCAGGGCTTTAAGCCCGTGTCCAGCAACAGCAATCTCATAGAGCAATTTCTTGAGATGCTTGTCGCTGAAAAGGCACGTGCTAAAAATAGCTTAGAAGCCTATCAGCGCGATCTCACTGATCTTGCAGAGTTTAGTCATAATGATTTATCTAAGCTAACTGCCGATGATATACGCGCATGGCTTGCTGACCTCAAAGGCCGTGGCTTGGCGGCTAGCACAACTGCCAGAAGGCTGTCAGCCGCAAGACAATTTTTTCTCTTTCTTTTCAGAGATGGTATTCGCAGCGATAACCCAGCAACGCACCTAGAGAGCCCACGCCGTGGTCGCAGCTTACCAAAGCTTTTGAGTGAAAACGAGGTTGACCGCTTACTTGACTTTGTAAACCAAGATCACGAAGAGAGACTTAATCTGGCATCCGCGCGCCAACGCACATTGCTTGAAATGCTATATGCAACGGGTTTGCGCGTTTCAGAACTTGTTAGCATGCAACGCAAGGCCATTAGTACAGATATGAGCATGTTAATAGTACGCGGAAAAGGCGACAAAGAACGCATGGTGCCTCTCGGTGGTAAGGCTATCGAAGCTCTTCAGGATTATCTCATCAGGCTTGACGAAAATACACTAGATAAAGATCGCTCGCCCTTCATCTTTCCTTCGAGAGGGGCTGAGGGTCACCTGACGAGGCGTCGGGTCGGCCAAATGCTTAAAGAAATTGCGGTGGAAGTTGGCATTCTACCATCCAATCTATCACCCCATAAAATGCGCCATGCTTTTGCAACGCACCTCTTGAGCCATGGCGCTGATCTACGTACCGTGCAGCAACTGCTCGGTCACTCAGATATTTCGACCACACAGATATATACCCACGTACTTGATGAAAGAATGAAAGCTTTGGTCAATCAAGCACACCCGCTCGCGAATACTTAAAGCAGTCCTAAGAATGTGATATTCACAAATTTTAGATTGCACTGGTACAAAAAATGACTACATAACACTTGTGAGATAAAGCTACCTGTAGAAACGAGTTTGCTCGCGTAGCATAATATGCTTTTATATGCCCAGTATTTGATGAATAAAAAGGCTCAGTCCTATGATGACATTTCTAGACTTTGAAAAACCAATAGCCGAATTAGAAGGCAAAATTCGTGAACTTAAGAATTTTTCCGGCGATGATAAAGGTATAGATATTGGCTCCGAAGTTACTCAGCTTGAAAACAAGCTCGATAAGCTTTTGATCGAAACATATAAAAAACTGAGCCCGTGGCAAAAAACACAAGTCGCACGACACCCTGAGCGTCCACATACAACAGATATTATCAAACACCTCTTTCAAGACTATACACCACTTGCTGGGGATCGAAATTTTGGTGACGACCATGCTATACTTGGTGGTATAGCGCGTTTTCGTGGTCATGCCTGCGTCATTATGGGGCATGAAAAAGGCTCCGATGTAGAGTCCCGCCTTAAACATAATTTTGGCATGGCTAAGCCCGAAGGCTATCGCAAAGCTATTCGCCTCATGGATCTGGCTGACCGATTTAATCTACCCGTACTAACCCTTGTAGATACTTCAGGCGCATACGCTGGCGTTTCAGCCGAAGAACGGGGACAAGCAGAAGCCATCGCACGTTCCACAGAGCGCGCCCTAGAGCTAACAGTGCCAATGACGGCCTGTGTGATAGGTGAAGGTGGCTCTGGCGGCGCTGTGGCCATTGCAGCTGGGAATATGGTTATGATGTTAGAGCATGCAATATATTCGGTTATTTCTCCAGAAGGCTGTGCTTCCATATTATGGCGCACGGCTGATAATGCTAAGGATGCTGCCGAGGCTCTTAAAATAACCGCCCAAGATCTCAAAAAATTAGGTGTCATTGATACTATTGTATCAGAACCCTTAGGCGGTGCTCACCGTGCCCCTGAACGCGCTATGGACATGATTGGCGACGCTTTTGAGCAAAGTCTCAGAGATATGGCTGGCATGAGCGCGACAAAATTAAAAGAATTACGCCGTGAAAAATTCTTTGCAATTGGCAAAAACGGACTTGAATAGTCTGCCTTTTGTGACGCACTTGCGAATCAGCATAAACACTTGAGTTTTTGAATAATCCCTCACCTCTGGGACCACAGCTCATAGTCATCTAACACAGCATATAGTGAGTATTGCAAGTATTTAACACTACATCTTGACGAGATGGATTCTGTCGGCTTATGATAGCGCTGAGCCAATCTTGAAAAAGCTCTAAGTTACGAAGCAGTCAGATACGGCATGTCACAACATGTCTCGGGGAGCGTCGTAACCCATTAAAAAATATATATAATAATTGTTTGTTCGATATTTGTTCTAAAATCGGGCATAGTAAAAGGATTCACGACCATCTTTCATTTGGTCAAAAATCCGACCTTGGGAGTTAAAGACAATGTTTGAAGTCACACATTTTGAACATGGGGGAGCTGTAGAAGTCGATCGGTCACGGGACGATCTTTTAACAGTTTCTGGCAAAGACATGTTGCAAGATCGATATCTGATGCCCGGCGAAGATTATCAAGATTTATTCGCTCGCGTAGCCAGTTATTACGGTGATGACAAACATCATGCTCAGCGTCTTTATGATTATATCTCCAAACATTGGTTTATGCCAGCAACCCCTGTTCTATCCAACGGCGGAACAAAACGCGGACTACCCATCTCTTGCTTTTTGAATGAAGCCAACGACAGTCTTGATTCTATCGTTGGCCTGTGGACCGAAAATGTATGGCTAGCATCTCGCGGCGGCGGCATTGGGAGCTACTGGGGCAACATTCGCTCTATCGGCGAAACCGTTGGCGGTGTCGGTAAAACCAGCGGAATTATCCCTTTTGTTCGTGTGATGGATAGCTTAACCATGGCCATTAGTCAGGGGTCACTGCGTCGGGGCTCTGCTGCGGTTTATTTGCCCGTTAGCCACCCAGAAATTGAAGAATTTGTTGAAGTAAGGCGCCCATCAGGCGGCGACCCCAACCGTAAAGCCTTAAACTTGCATCACGGTATTCTCATCCCTGATGCTTTTATGCGCGCTGTAGAAAATGATGAAGATTGGGCCCTATCAAGCCCTGTTGACCACCACGTAGTCAGCACCATCAAAGCCCGGGAATTATGGATTAGAATACTCACCAACCGTGTTGAGACGGGGGAGCCTTATATAATCTTTAGCGATACAGTGAATAATAACATTCCTGAACATCATAAACTTGCTGGGCTAACGGTAAAAACGTCAAATCTTTGCGCTGAAATCACCCTGCCCACCGGAACAGACCACCTCGGCAACGACCGCACAGCTGTGTGCTGCTTAAGCTCATTGAATATTGAAAAATTTAATGATTGGAAAGATGAAAAACAATTCATCCCCGATGTGATGCGTTTTCTAGATAATGTGCTGCAAGATTTTATTGATCGTGCCCCAGATAATATGGCTAAGGCGCGCTACGCGGCTATGCGAGAACGCTCAGTAGGCCTTGGCGCTATGGGTCTGCATAGTTTTTTCCAAGATAATATGATCCCGTTTGAAAGTGGGATGGCGAAAGCATGGAACCGTAAGATTTTTAAACATATAAACACGCAAGTTAATCAAGCCTCACAAGACTTGGCCCGCGAACGCGGCGCCTGTCCTGATGCTGCCGATTATGGAATTATGGAGCGTTTTTCTAACAAAACCGCCGTTGCACCAACCGCCTCCATTTCCACCATTTGCGGTGGGGCCAGCCCTGGCATTGAGCCAATAAACAATAATGCTTACAATCATAAAACCCTGTCGGGATCACATTTGATCAAAAACCGTGCTCTTACCCGCCTTCTGGAGGAAAAAGATCAAAGCACCGACGAGGTCTGGAGCAGCATCATCACAAATCAAGGCTCGGTTCAGCATCTTGATTTCCTCAGTGACGATGAAAAAAGTGTCTTTAAAACAGCTTTTGAGCTCGATCAACGCTGGGTCATTGACTTGGCGGCTGACCGCGCACCCATGATCAGTCAGGCCCAATCGGTGAATATCTTCTTGCCCGCTAACGTCAACAAACGCGACCTACACCAGATTCACTATCAGGCCTGGAAAAAGGGTGTGAAAAGTCTGTATTATTGTCGCTCTAAAAGTATGCAACGCGCAGAAGTAGTTTCTAATCAGGCTGTTCAGGGTGCTTCAACTGAAGACGCAAGCAAGCAATTGAGTTTTAATACACCCGCAACCGAAGTTGACTATGAAGAATGCCTCTCCTGTCAGTAATAATAATGTTTAGAGTTAATTGTTAGAAAGTTTACTATGTCTCTCCTCAAAGAACGCCACGTCTACAAACCATTTCTATATCCTTGGGCATATGATGCTTGGCTGCTGCAACAGCAAATCCATTGGCTTCCCGAAGAAGTACCGCTGTCTGAAGATGTTAAAGACTGGAAGAAAAATATCACCGAGAGTGAGAAAAACCTGCTTACGCAAATATTCCGGTTTTTCACGCAGGCCGATATTGAAGTAAACAACTGCTACATGAAGCATTATTCACAGGTATTCAAACCCACTGAAGTGCAGATGATGCTCGCAGCTTTTTCTAATATGGAAACAGTGCATATTGCAGCTTACAGCCACTTGCTGGATACCATCGGCATGCCCGAGACGGAATATGCAGCTTTCCTTGAATATAAGGAAATGAAAGACAAATACGACTATATGCAAAAATTTGGCACCAAGGATGTTCGCTCGACGGCGCTAACCCTTGCGGTTTTTGGTGGTTTTACCGAGGGCCTTCAGCTTTTTGCCAGCTTTGCCATGCTACTTAACTTTCCGCGTTTCAATAAGATGAAAGGCATGGGCCAAATCGTGACATGGTCTGTTCGTGACGAGAGCCTACACTGTGAAAGTATCATAAAATTATTCCACACTTTAGTGCAGGAAAATCCTGAAATATGGGACGAAGGCTTTACCAGTGAAATAACCAATGCCTGCACAACCATTGTCGAGCATGAAGACGCCTTCATCGACCTCGCGTTTGAAATGGGGCCTATCGAAGGCCTGACACCTGAGGATATCAAGCAATATATTCGCTATATTGCTGACCGCCGCCTGATACAGCTCAAACTTGAGCCTGTGTATCATATTGATAAAAGCCCGCTGCCATGGCTAGATCAGCAGCTCAACGCAGTCGAGCATGTTAACTTTTTTGAAAACCGTTCCACGGAATATTCCAAAGCCGCCACTGAAGGTTCTTGGGATGATGCTTTTGATTAGAGGTTGATTGAGCAGCTTCCTAAATACAAAAACCACAGTCATTCCGGCGAAGGCCGGAATCCAGTACCAGAAAGTCACGTCCTCGCTATGCGAGGTCTTTATTTAATTCTGGACCCCGTGTCGTAATTTGATCCCTCGACAAGCTCAGGACCAAAGCACGGGGTGACGGTATTTAATGGGTGTTTGTGAACATATTCCGAAGACACTCGTGTCTGAGGCAAGCGTGACTACGCGCCCGTAGCGAAGCGAGGATGTCCTACCATAAAAGAAACCCCAACTGATAATCGAAACTCGAGGGGACCAGTTGGGGCTAGTTTGATGTCGTATACAGCTAGGGACGAGGCAAACCTACGACATCAATGGTAATTCTAATTGCGGTAGTGAACATCATAACGGATGTCTCGGCGGTATTCGTTACTGTACTCATTACGATACCGGTCGGATCTATCATAACGGTCATACCTTACATTTCGATAGGATGAGCTTCGAATATCATAGGCTCTATTTAGCGCTCTACCTGCTATTCTATTCACCGTACTGGCACTGCGTTCATAATGGCCTTTTCTGTTAGCCTTGGAATAGCGTTTAAAGGCCCTGCCCCAGTCATCACGATCTAGGCGGATAACTATGTCGGCTCTACGAGGGCCGCGAACAAGGTGAAAATCTCCTTGGGCTGAGCGAGAGAATTGACTACGGATACTCTCTTGGAAGCGAGCAAGAGCATGACCTTTATGACGACGGTCAGTATCCAGTGCAATAAAGACACGCAGAGGCGCCGCCCGTCTATGGCTATAGCGCGGGCTATTATGTGTTGATAAGCGAACTGATCCCAGATTTAAATCAACACCATATTGAATATCACTGCGCTGATGGTTTCTGTGCTGATGATTTCTGTGATCAAGGGCTGTGGCTGGTATCGCTATTGCTGCTAACGCTACAACAGAGGCGGCTATCACTTTCAAATGTCTCATTACTATTCTCCATTAATTAAGAATTAGAGATTAGCAAATCCACTATGAGCCAATACTGAGAGCATCATTCATCTTGGGTTTATCTGAATAAAAATGAGGCAGCCCCAACAGGACTGCCTCATTTTTGATAAAGGGAAACCTTAAATAGCGCCTTAAATCGCTCCTTAGATCGCTCCGTGGCAATGTTTAAACTTTTTACCAGAACCACATGGGCATTTATCATTACGCCCAATGCCTTCAAAGGGGTTTGTGCTTTGCACAGCGCCGCCTGCAGCTTCAACGGACCCATGGCAATGCTTAAACTTCTTACCAGATCCACATGGGCATTGCGCATTTCGTGAGACATGCCCCCAGGTCGACGTATCATTAGGGTCAGCAGCATTTTGGCCCGTTAAAGGATCAATATGCTTTTCTACCGTCTCGCGCGCCTGTGGCTCGAATTCCTGATCTTCAGGAGCCGCCAATTCTACCTGAGACAAAAATGTTGTTGTAGATTCTCGGGTTTTATCCAACATTTGCTCAAACATTGTAAAAGCTTCGGATTTATATTCGTTGAGCGGGTCGCGCTGACCATATCCACGCAGGCTTGTCGCCTGTTTTAAATAATCGAGGTTGGAAAGATGCTCTTGCCACTCTTGATCAACAACCTGCAACAACAGAGATTTTTCAACATTGCGCCACACTTCGGTGCCATAGCGCACAGCTTTTTCAGCCATGGAACGGTCTGCCAAGTCAATAAGGCGGTCCGTGACGTCACTATCGTCTACGCCCTCTTCCTTGCTCCATTCGACAACAGGCGCATCAAGATTGAGTATTTTCTTAACTTCGACCTCAAGGCCTTCCACATCCCACTGATCGGCATATGCTTTCGGTGGAATATGTATTGCAACCATATTTTCAATCGTATCAATACGCATATCTTTAACAATATCAGGATTTTCTCTAATAAATTTTAATGAAAGCATAA
>CBFDBT010000005.1:0-37395 GCA_965603115.1 uncultured Alphaproteobacteria bacterium | reverse complement strand
TGGACATTACTTATTATCCGAGAGCTATTGATGGGCAGTACACGGTTCAATGAGCTGCAACGGGGCTTGAGCATGATCTCTCCCGCTTTGCTGACAAGGCGACTGGCATCATTGGAAGAAACAGGGCTTTTGTATAAGAGAAAAATTTCTGGCCAGCGAGGCTATGAATATTTCCCGTCTGAGCCCGCCGAGGAGCTATTACCAATTTTACTTTCACTAGGTGAGTGGGGGATGCGCTGGGCTAAAAACAACCTTACAGACGAAGATTATGATGTTGATTTTTTAATGTTATATCTGCGCCGTAGCATTGTGCCTGAAAAATTACCGGGTAGGCAGGCAGTTATAAAATTCAAATTTCTAGATATTGACGACAATCCGAATTGGTGGCTGTTGGTAAGTGGTGGGGACATTGATATTTGTGTGAAAGACCCGGGCAAAGATGTTGATGTTTATTTTACATCAACAGTGGAAACGCTCTCACAAGTCTGGCTTGGACATAAAACATATAAAGAAACGATTGCTGGGGAAGAAATGTTGGTGGTAGGACCAAAGGTGCTTACACGCAATATTACATCATGGCTCACCTGTAGTCCCTTTGCTATATCTAACGATAGTAATAAACTTACTGACTCCAGCGTTGTTTAGCGATCAGCCGCATGGAGATCGATACCGAGCGATTCCAAGAGAAAATAATAGGCAATGAATATAACAATCGCGAGAACAATGAGGCTGATAGTTTTTAGTTTAAAGTGATGTTTGGCATGATTTTTTTGTGCATGATTTTTAATCACATCAAAAATTTCATCGCTAAAATAGACGGATAGAAAAGACCCAAATGCGCTTAAAATTATAATCCCCCAATAGGGATAGGGTGTGAGAATTGTGTGTTTGAGCAGCGTTGTAAGAAATTCTTTGTCATAAATTTCACTCTCATACGTGAGGGCATAGATATTGACACTTATTGCAATGACCCAAACAAGTATCTCACTGACAAACATTTTAACATTTGTGACCAGTCTTATAGGAAAATCGATTAAAAACCCTGCGTCAGCAATTGGAGTACACAGAACAAAAAAGCTCCATGTGAGAATGGCAACCAATCCGCCTGTCGCTACCCCATATTCAAAAATAAGATAGCCAAAATACCCCGTTATTATAAATAAAAGCAGCAAGAATTTTCTTAATTTGCTTTTCTCACTAACTGTCACTTGTGTCCCTTAACCTATATCAAAAAATAACGATATTGACCGCCATAGCGATCAATATATTATTAATAAGGTGGTATCTTATTTAAAACAATCTTAATAAGGTTTTGTGTTTAAGCTTCTTTTAAACTTCTTATAAACTCTTCCGATTTAGAACGCAGGTCCTGATTATATTTCATTAAGGACTGAACTGCTCCTTCTGTTATTGAAGAAACTTCTCGCACCTGTGTAATAACACCAAGCAACTCGTCAGCATTGCGACTGACCTCGTTTGTTTCATCTGAGGTCGTTTGCGCAGCTCTTGCTGTTTCGGCCGTGGTAGCAGACTGCTCTTCAACCGCGGCAGAAATGCCAGTAGAGTTTTGTTTCACCTCATCAATGATGGTGACAATTTGCGAGTTCACATTTGATGCCTGTGTGCTGGCTTGGGTTATAGCATTAATCAGCGTCTCAATTTCTTCAGTGGCTTTGGCAGATTGCCCGGCTAGGTTTTTCACTTCACCCGCGACCACCGCAAAACCTCTGCCTGCTTCACCCGCCCTTGCGGCTTCGATGGTTGCGTTGAGAGCAAGCAAATTGGTTTGATCCGCAATATCATTAATCAACTGAATAACCGACTGAATTTCTTCCGATCGCTTGCCAAGCTCGTCAAGAGCTTCTTCGCCTTTCAATGAAATTTGCGAAGCATTTTCAGCAACCTCTGCTGTGCGACCAACTTGCTGGGAAATTTCTTGCGCAGTGGCGGACATTTCTTCAATGCTGGAAGCCACAGTATTAACATTGGCATTCATGTTTTGTGTGGAATCTGACACGGCTTGAATTTTCACGTCTGCGGATTTGGTTGTATTGATCAGGTTTTTGGCGTTGTCGCTAACCTGATTGATCGTATCGGTCATTTCATTCAAGAGCACCATGACAGTATCTTCGAAGTCTTTGGCAGTTCCTTCGCGTGTTTGCTGAGCAGCATGGGCTGATCTTTCTTTTTCTTCTTCAGCAAGAGCTTGCAGGCGTGTATTTTCTTCTTCTTTTTCCTGAACGGAAGCAAGGGCTTCTTCGGCTTGTTGCTTGAGATTTTCTGCATTTTCAGCAATCTGCTGTGCTTTTTCGGCCTGGTCGTGCGCTTCTTTTTGCGCAAGAGATGTGCTCATAAAGGCTTCATTGAGCTTGTAGGCGAGCCAGATCAGGCTTGGTACTTCAAGCACTACAACAACCGCATGCAGGACAACACGGCCAAAATCAGCTCCTTCAGGGAAAAGCCAGGCGGGGATGATGAAATTGAGGCCAATGTGGTGAACGGCAACAACAGCGGCGGCTACAATGATGACTTTAAAGTCACAGTAAGCGGCCAGAACCGCCAGCACGGCAAAGAAATACATATGCGCATCGATTTGCCAAGGGTGACCTCTAAACTGAAAGACCAGCAAGGCAGCAAAAAGGACTAGCGAGACACCAGCGACCTGCCGTTGAAACTCCGACGGCCCTTGTAATTTATAGAGCGCTATCGGTGCGATGGCTATAATCAGCGAGAAGATGAAGGGGAAAAGTATACCGTTGCCGGTAAACCAGCCCGCGAGGGCTATCACTATGATATGAGCGAGCAGCACGTAATTCATTACCCGTGCAAAGGTGTTTCTAATTTCAGCAATCATTTCCATGATTTAATCCTCTATGATGTGACTTACCCCCCCCAAAGTAAATTAATATTGTTATGTTTTAGCCCACTTGTTTTTGGTCGGTGGTGAACAGCCATACCCTGCTGCAGCATTAACCACGAGCAGTGCCCCCTTGCTATACAAGTCTGATGGTTTCACCGTGGCAGACGGACTTATGATAATTGTGTTATCATCAATGATATCGACAATACGTGAAGTTGTTCCCTGTAGTATCTGAAATGCGGATGACGGGTCATCTCCTTTTGGAGTTATTACCAGCCACAAAGATTCTTCTTTTGGCCAGAGGTGCCCTCCTGTCAAAATAGTTATTAAAAACAAACCCCACAGGAATGCTCGCATGATTAAATATCCACTTATAGAATTAAGTTTGTAATTCAAATATTGAAAAGTAACATACTCTAATAATAACTAAGATATAGTGAACAGAACTGACGAATTTTGTAGCTAATAGGAACATATATCGTTCTCCCTACTTTTCAAGTGCAAGCGGACTTTAATTTGCTGAGCCCCAGTAGGTGTAGGTAGCAAATTTGGGGCCGGGTAAATACATCTCTTCCAAGCTTTCAAAAGCAAAACCACCGCTTTTGATGAGGTCTGGTATATCACGGTTGACATTGCAGCCACCACCAATTTTTTTCCAGTAAGGATTAATCCTGTCTTGCCATTTTTTCACCGCGGCATCGGGGGCTTTGCCATGCTCAGAAAATATCAGTCTGCCACCGGGTTTTAAAACGCGGCGCATCTCGGTCATGGCTTTATGGGCGTCAGGGATAGTGCACAAAGTATAGGTGAGCACAATGGTGTCGACGCTATCTTTTTCTAAAGGAATTTCCTGCCCGTCAAGGCCAATCATTTCAACATTAAGGCCTGCGTTTAATATTGGTTTTTCCGCCATTTTGCAGGACTTGGCATTTGGCTCAAGGCCATAAATGATATCCACTTTATCTTGGGCGTAGTAGGGCATGTTGAGGCCAGTGCCCATACCAACTTCAAGTATTTTCCCGCTGGCATTTGGCACTACTTTTTGGCGCTGCATTTTTATGGGTTTCATGCCGCACATGGCGTTTATGACATGTGGTAAAATAGCGTTTTCGTAAAATCCCATTTTGCTGCCCCTTCACATATTGGATGTTTGTAATCAGGGTATGCTAACGGCTGTAAAAGGTCTAGTGCAACTTTAGATGTGGTTAGTCGCTGTTTCATCTTGAGAGTGTCGCGCCTTAGCAGATTATTTGGTGTCTAAAATTGACTGAACGCTTTCGTTTACGCTCAGTGAAAAGACATCGGGACGGGCATAATGGCCCACGACATCAAGGTCATATTTACCCCGCACAATCTCGCTTTTATCAAGCTCGGCCATCAGGATGGTTTCTTCACCGAAGATAGGCCCTGCCAGTATTTTACCCATCGGGGATATGATGCAGCTCCCCCCGCGAATAAGGACTGTATCAGCATCATCACCCTGAATAGGGTGATAATCCTCAGGCCCGTCAGACCGCTTCATGAACTGGTTGGCTGAAAGGACAAAGCAGCGGCCTTCAAGCGCGGTTGTTTGCATCAAAGGTAGCCATACATCACGGTCATCAACCGTGGGCGCGCAGTAAAACTCGACGCCTTTGCCATACATTGAAAGGCGCACTTGCGGCATGAAATTTTCCCAGCAAATCGCCCCGCCGAGAACGCCAAGGTTTGTCTTTGGCGCGACGAGTGTGGAGCCGTCACCAAATCCCCAGACCACACGCTCAAGTGCAGTTGGCATGAGTTTTCTATGTTTGCCGAGAAGTTCGCCGCTTGGGGCAAAATATAGCGAGGTGCAATAAAGCGTGCCGCCGTCGCGCTCGACCACGCCGATGACCATATGCACACCGGCTTCGGCTACTATGGCACTTATTGCTTCACAGTCAGTACCAGGAACTTCTATCGCCTGATTATAATAACGTTCAAACATGGCTCGTCCTTCGTCGGAGCGCGAGCCAAGACGGACCCCAAAATCAAGACCCTTTGGGTAGCCACCAATGAAAGCTTCGGGAAAGACAACCAGCTCCGCACCGTCGGACGCTGCCTTATGGGTGAAATGGGCGAGTTTTTCAAAGGTTGCTTTTTTGTCAAAAAGTGGGGTTCCTACTTGCACTACAGCGCCCGTTACAACAGTCATCAATGTCTCCTAAATTCTTTTGTCCACGCTAAGGCGGGGCCTAATAAACAGCTTTGTCTATGGTCTTAGTATTTCTTTCATTTTATATCATGAATATTTTTCACAAGACATACAAGACCCCTTTACAAAAACCTGACTTGGCTTATTGTTTGCTGTCTTATGTTCACAAGAAAGCTACATTTAATTTATAGGGATTATAGTCGTGCCAGATCAGCCAGAAGAGTTTTTTATTGTACCAGATCTTGTGCGAGATCATGCCAAAACTGATGGGGGCAAGGTTGCGCTTATTCATGATGGCCTAGAGCTTTCTTATAAGGCGCTTGACCAACAAATGGACTGTGTGGCGGCTGCTCTGCAACAAGCAGGCCTTAAAATGGGCGAGACCATTGCCATGTGCGGTGTGAACAGCATTCCTTATGTAGTGCTCTTTTTAGGTGCTCTTCGCGCTGGCCTTGCGCCCGCTCTTATCGCCCCCTCGGCCACGGGAAAATCAATTGCGGGTATGACAAAAAATAGCGGGGCAAGCTTGTTGTTTCTTGACCATAATTTGTTTGGCAGTGTTTCTCCTCATCTTGACTCGTCGGTTAATGTTATCTCCCTAGAGGCTGCTCAGTTTGAGAAATGGTATGCCTCGGCGCCAAAGCAACCGATGGCGGTTACGATTGAGCCTGATTTGCCGTTCAATATCATTTATTCCTCAGGGACCACGGGCGAGCCAAAAGGCATCGTGCAAAGCCACGGTATGCGCAGCGCTCACATTGAACGCGCGGGCGTTGTTTTTGGGTATGACACATCATCGGTCACTATGATTGCGACCCCGCTTTATTCGAACACCACGCTTGTCAGCTTTATTCCGGCCATTGCCCTTGGTGGCACTATTGTAATAGCGGGTAAATTTGACGCTGCGAAATATGTGCAACTGGCCAGCAAACACCGTGCTACCCACGCCATGCTTGTGCCTGTTCAATACAAACGCATCATGGACTATGAAAATTTCGACAATTATGACCTCGATAGTTTTGTCGTAAAATTTTGCACAAGCGCCCCTTTTTCCGCTGAGTTGAAAGCCGATATTGTCAAACGCTGGCCGGGAGGTTTGGTAGAGTTTTATGGCATGACGGAAGGCGGCGGTAGCTGTGTGCTGGCAGCGCACATGTTCCCTAATAAGCTTCACACTGTTGGCGCACCGGCTGAGGGCCACGACATTCGCCTTATCGATGATGCTGGTAATGAAGTTGAGCAGGGGGAACTTGGGGAAGTGGTTGGTCGATCCAATGCCATGATGAAAGGATACCACGGCCTACCCGAAAAGACCCTTGAGACTGAGTGGTATGACCCAAGTGGCCTACGCTTTATTCGAACAGGAGATATCGGTGTCTTTGATGAAGACGGATTTCTGACTTTAATGGATCGCAAAAAAGATATGATCATTTCTGGCGGCTTTAATATCTACCCGAGCGACCTTGAGCTTGAGCTTATGAAACATATTGCAGTGGCTGATGTTGCCGTAATCGGTGTGCCAAGTGAAGACTGGGGAGAAACCCCAGTTGCGGTTGTTGTGCTGGCTAAAGGCTCAAAGATGGAAGGCGATGTTATCAAAGGCTGGTTTGCAGAACGTGTTGGCAAAACCCAGCGACTAAGTGATGTGGTCTTCACGGATGCCCTGCCGCGCAGTGCGATTGGCAAAGTTTTAAAACGTGAATTGCGGGAAGACTATGTCCGGAATTCTTCCCGCTAATATTGGAGTCTATTTTTATTTAACAACCTTAAGGGGGCTTGTTTTTATATGACTAGACGATGACTCCTCAGTACGATCTCCCTGCGGTAAAATAATAGTAGCCTTAGTACCTACACCCAGCTTTGATTTAAGTAAAAAAGAACCGCCGTGCTCTTCTACTATGCCCTTTACGATAGGCAGGCCCAACCCTGTTCCATCCACATTTCTGGACATAATATCTGCAACTTGCTCAAAAGGTAGTATAACGCGTTCACACTCTTCATTCGTCATGCCAAGCCCAGTATCTTCTACACTAATTTGCACATTATTATTTTGCATGCTGGTGGATAGAATAATTTCATCCCCTGCATCTGAAAATTTGATCGCATTGGATATGAGATTCAAAATACTTTGGTAAAGAAGGCGCGTATCTGCCTGAATGAGAGGAATATTTTTGTCAGGAGCAAAGCTCATTATAAGTTTGGCGTCCTTGGCGAGAATTAAATTGATATTATAGGCTTCTTCCATAAGCTCATTCACATTACATTCTTGCGGATAGATTTGGAGATTGGCGCTCTCAATTTTTGACAAGTCAAGAACATCGTTGATAACTGACAGAAGGTGATCCCCACTTTGCTTGATGTAAGATAAATATTCTGTCTGTTTGTCTGGACTGACACTCTTCCCTGCAGATGGCGCAAGGAGCATATCTGAAAAGCCGATGATAGCATTTAGGGGCGTTCTCAATTCATGGCTCATATTGGCCAGAAATTGGGATTTGCTCTGATTGGCATTTTCTGCCTGTTCATATGCAGTGTTTAGCGCCAGAGTTCTTTTGGCAACGCGGTCCTCTAGTTCGAGGTTTAATCTTTTTAACTTCAGACCGATGGCATGGGCTTCTTCGCGGGCAAGGCGGTGGTCATCAATGATGGCCACAAGTTCATGGCGCATTTTTTCCATGACTTTTTGAATTGTTCCTATCTCCCCATCTGTAGAGATGGTAATTTGGTGCGATAGATCACCTGATGCCAAGGTATTGGCATCTGAAACGACCCGACCTACTGGGCGAACGATATTTCTATAAAACATGCTTGCTACCAATATTGATAAGAGGATAAAATACAGAAAGGAAACTATTAGGGCGTTTGTTTGTTCTGCTTCCAGATGTTGTTCTGTTTCGGCTACAGTTTTTTGGTGATGAGAAATAATGATATTGTTCAAAACCCCCAACTGCTGTAGTGGCGCGGCTTCAGCCTCGCGAGCAAATTGGTCAGCCTCCATATGTGGTGTTGCTGTGCCTTCATGAAAGACCACAAGGGCATTACGATATTTCAACCCTAAAGCCCTGTGAAGTTTAGCAAATTTTTCAATGGCATTAAGGGCACTTTTTGGCAGGTCTTTTTGCAAAATAAAGGCCTCTGTCAAGGCTATTACTTTTCGTTCAGCATCATAAAATTTTGATAAGTCATTATGATAACTATCTGCATTTAAACCTCGAAGCAGAACCGTTCGCCATGCCTCAATTTCATGAGAATAGGCGGTGTGAATAATTTCGGTGTTCAGGCGCGCATTATACATGCTAATCGTCATCGCCTCCCGTACGGAGGTCACTTTTTTTATGCGCTGAATTTCTATATAGGACAAATATATAAAGCCAAGTCCTGTTCCGATCAGGATAAACAGCAATTTGTGTAAAAGGGTGATACGTTTGATAAAATTAAGCATCTGCAATCTATTCTTGCTGCTTGGCAGGGTGAAATAATTGCTGATCTTTTATTTTATAATTGGCAATGAGGGCTTGTATTCTATCCGATGTAATCCACTTTATGAAAGTGTTGGCGGATATCGTGTTTATCCCATTTTCCAGCGTCGGTTTTACCGCTATAATACTATAGGGATTAATCAGGTCATCGCCGCCTTCAAATAAGGCAAGGAGCGTGCTTTGTTCATGTGACCATAACCATGTTCCCCGGTCTATCAACAGATAGCCCTGTTTTTCTTCGCTTTGGCTCAAGAGCTTGCCCATGCTAACACCAGATTCAAAATACCATGACCCAAAAGGTGTAAGCCGAGCGCTTCTCCAAAGGTGCAGTTCTTTTTTGTGAGTGCCGCTATCATCCCCTCTCGATAGAAAAAGGGATTTTGTCTTAAAAATACGGCGAAGAGCATCCGACACTGATGTAGCAGATTTTATATTCGCCGGGTCATGGGCTGGGCCAACCAGTAAAAAATCATTCTGCATGACGGGGATGCGTTTGACGCCATACCCTCCAGAAACAAACTTTATCTCGGCAGCTGGTGAATGAACAAGAAGGACATCCACAGCGCCAGTGCGGCCTAAGCGCAGGGCAGCGCCGGTGCCAAGGCTTTGAATTTTGAGTGTGCAGTTATTTTCATTCTCATAGGTTTTTTGCAGGAGATCAAGCAAGCCGCTACTTTTCATAGAGGTTGTTGTAGCTAAACGAGGGCAAGGGTCTTGATATGAGGCGGATGGAATAGTTAGAAATGCGATTGCGATTATGGACATCAATGCGAGCTTCATAGAGCCTCCCAAAATGAATATCGACCCCAATCAATGTCTTCATATTTCTATTATAGTTACACAAAAGTTAATTATTGTCTAATTTTTCTATGAGACTTTCTGTGTAGTGCAGGGCTGAAGGAAGCTCATACCCTGAAGGTTTCAACTAGTTGCTGTGATTTATGCAGCAAGTGCTGCCATCAAATATCACCAAGAGCATTTTATATTTTTTTAACAAACTCTGACTTAAGGCTCATTGCACCGACACCGGGGATTTTGCAATCGATGTCATGGTCACCGTCCACTAAGCGAATGCTTTTAACCTTGGTGCCAACCTTAACAACAAGTGACGAGCCTTTAACCTTGAGGTCTTTGATAACCGTGACGCTATCCCCGTCCGCGAGCGGCGTGCCGTTAGAGTCACATATTTGTTTTTTAGACTCATTCGTTTCGGATACGTGACTAATTGCCCATTCGTGGGCGCACTCAGGGCAAACAAGGATTGCACCATCTTCGTAGGTATAGGCCGAAGCACATTTCGGGCAGGCAGGCAATTCGCTCATATGAGTATCCTTTTAATCTTTGCAGATTGTATAAGAGGTGCGCGCGCTAAGTACAAAAGAAAAATCATGAAAAACAAATATGTCACTGGCTTGCCTAACCTTTGACGTTCGTGACACGCCAAACGTTTGAAACCACTTTAAATATATAAGCCAGCCGTCCTAATATCACCAGCAGGATCACAAGCGCGATCCAGCTATGATCACCACTTATATACAACCAGATACCTGCGAGCAGGAAAGTCACTATAAAGAAACCTCTGTTTAAAAAATTCCTTGTTGTTGCGGGAGATACATTGTTAAAAAAATCATTGTGTGCCTCTTGCCTAGCCCGCCGCATGGTCTTGTGGTTAATATAGTTCACTATGCCAAGAAGCATGGCGAACACTATGGTCCACTGCCCCAGCGTTTCAGGCGTTGCCATAGCGACAAGTAAAAACTGAATGAGGCCTATAAAAAAGGGTAGGACTGCATCAAGTGCCGTTGGTGTGAAGCGAATGCGCAGCACGAGATCAACATAGAGCAACCAGATGAGAATGATGGTCAGCAGGCTTAAGCCCATTTGCAGTCCACCAAGCAGGGCGAGCCATGTCGCTTCGTATAAATAGGTGCTGGCCTGTAACTGTCCCCAAAGTTCTTCAAGCGCTATTGCCTGAACAATACTAAGCAGTGTTAGCAGAACGGACGGAAAATTCTCCATCGTACGATTTTTTATTTCCATCTTCTCATACCCCTTGGCTTTAGCCAGTGATAGAATAGACCTTATTTTCTATAGTCTAGCGGTGGCTTTCGATCCCCTAGTAGAGGGATATATTTAAAGTCCCCACCACGGCGTTTGTCAAATTCAGCGCGGGCTTTTTTGCGCAACTCTGCATTTTCAAACAGTTCTTGCGCGGTAAGCGCCAAGCCTTTGGCCGCTAGATAAGCGCCTTTATATCCTATGGATGTGCCACTGGCCGCCACAGCTTGCCATGAATGCGCACTGGTGCCCGGCACCCAGCCAGCAGTAGACATACCAACGGTTGGCACTGTCATGGACACATCCCCCACATCGGTTGAACCATATCCTTGAGAAATACTGAAGGGCTGGATGGCCTTTTGGCTGGTAAGCTTTAGGGTTGGATTATTCAGTGTTTTATATAGCTTTTCAGCAAATTTATTCTCTTCATTTGAATAGGTAATGCCGCCAATATCACGCAGTTTGGCGTCAACCACTCTGGCAAGGGTTTCATTAACCAGAACAGGATGGTTGCCGTGAATGATTTCCCATTTTACCTCGGTGCCCGTGCCCATGGCTGCGCCTTGGGCTGTTTTTTCCAGTCGCTTCCATAGCTCTTGTACCACAGCAGCTTTAGGGTGGCGGAGATAATAAAAAACCTCGGCAAAATCTGGCACAACATTGGGTGCAAAACCCCCTTCGGTGATGACATAATGGATACGGGTTTCTTGTGGTACATGCTCACGCAACATATTGACCATGGCATTCATCGATTCAACGCCATCAAGAGCGGAGCGTGCATTTTGCGGAGCCGCCGCCGCATGGGCAGAGATACCATAAAAGCGGAATTTTGCAGAGCGATTAGCCAGTGTCGTTCTGGCTGAAGCGGAGTTTTTATCGCCCGGATGCCAGTGGAGAGCAAAATTTACATCGTCAAACAGGCCTTCACGTACCATATAGACCTTGCCACTGCCGCCTTCTTCTGCTGGTGTACCCAGCAAGCGAATAGTGCCTTTGGTGCCAGTGCGTTTCAGCCATTTTTTTACAGCAACCGCGGCTTCCACTGAGCCCGCACCAAATAAATTGTGGCCGCAGGCTTGGCCCGCGCCTTTACCCTCGATGGGGTTGCGTGTTGCCACGGCGTCTTGGTTAATGCCTGGCAGCGCGTCATACTCGGCAAGGATAGCGATTACAGGACCGCCTTCACCAAAAGTGGCTTCAAAGGCAGTAGGGATACCGGCAACACCGGCTTTTACTTTAAAGCCTTCTTCTTTTAAGTGGGCTTGCAGTAGCGCACTGCTTTTCGTTTCTTGATAGCCAACTTCGGAAAAATCCCACAATGACTTGGCAATGGAGGCAACAGTATCATAGCGACCATCGAGATCACTAAGCACTGTATCTTGCTCATTGTTATCTTGGGCTATTGCCCCCGATAAGGACATCATCATGGCTGTTGTACTGACGAGTATTTTGTTACCTACTGACATTAATATTCTCCAAATAAAAGATATGCTGAGCATCCTAGAGCCTGCATGCCATGAGTCAAACATTAGATTGAAGAGAAATATTTGGCGGGCATTTTCTTAAAATTTGAGAGATTTTTAAACTAAATCTTCAAGGCTATGAGGTTATTGTCAGCAAAATATGAAATTAGCTGTGAGTATTTGTTATGATTCCCCAAGAACTGGTAACCATTTTCGACGACCATGTCATATGGCTTCAGGACCAAGATAAAGGACAACGCGCCGATCTGACACAGTCTGATCTAAGCGGGTTTACCTTTAACGATTCTAATTTCCGCTCCGCTAAATTCGTGGGTGCCATCTTACAGGGCTGTGAGATTTGTAATGGCGATCTGCTGGACCTTGACGGGTTTGGCGCTTCATTTATGAAAGCGGATCTCAGCGACAGTAATTTGTCCCGTGCTGAGTTGCGTGGCGCCAATTTTTATAAAGCTATTCTGAACGGTGCTAAGCTCACGAATGCTGATTTGCGCTGCGGAACATTGCTTAATGACAAAGGCGAAAATGTTAAAGTGGTAACCGCAGACCTGCGGCAAGCAGATTTGACCGACGCTGAATTGCAGAATATTAATTTGAGCGGAGGGCGCTTGTCTCGTGCATCACTGAGAAATGCTGATTGTACAGGAGCGGTCTTTGACGATTGCGACTTTATAGAGGCAGATTTTTCTGGCGCAAACCTTGAGAAGGCAAATTTTAAGGGTGCGGACCTTACGAGAGCAAATCTGATGGGTGCTAATTTAACCCGGGCAAACCTAAATAATACTATCTTGAAGGGTGCAAATTTGACCGGAGCTGATATCACGGGTGCCACTATGGCGGGGGTGGATTTGGAGGAGGTCTTAGGTTTAAAAAGCGACTTGGACCCGAAAACCCATGAGCAAATCAACGCCGATATTCGCACAGCGATTACCAGCATTCTAGAAGGGCATAAGCTCTGGGTTGAAAGTAATGGCGCAACGGGCCACCGCTGCGATCTTCAAAATGCGGATTTGAGCGGTTTGGATTTGTCGGGGGCCGTTCTTGACGGCGCTAATCTTAGGGGCGCTAACCTTAGCAACTCAGACCTGAGTGGTACGCGGTTAATTATGACAGATATGTCATGCGCAAATCTTGAGCAAGCAAACTTATCAAAAGCTCGACTGGATGGGGCCAATTTGCGCGGGAGTAGTTTGGCTAAGGCTAATTTAACGCAGACAAAGCTAATTCCATTAATATTGGTAAGCAAGGAAGGCGAGCCAAAAGGAAGTACATGGCCGGTTAACCTGTCTATGGCTATACTGGATAATGCGCAGTTGACAAAAGCGGATTGCACAGGCGCCAATATGATTGGTGCGAGTCTGTTGGGCGCAGACCTTATGGGCACTAAATTGGTACAAGCGCGCTTGGCAGACGTCAAATTAGACAGTGATGGCTTCAAAGGTGCTATTTTGAGGGATGGGTAACGGCTCAAGCTATTTATGGCGCAGGGTGCGTAAAGCCCTTGCATGAGAAGTGTTCGGTTAAGTCTTTAAGAATTAAAGTCGCGCCGTTAAAATTGTCCTTTGAAGTATAAAGGCTCGGTGTAACAACCACAGGAAGTTTTGCCGCCATTGCGGACAATAAACCATTTCTGGAATCTTCAAATGCGAGGCAACTTGGGGGGTTTAGCGAAAGCCGCTCGAGAGCTAATTGATAAATTGCCGGGTCAGGTTTTTTACGGGTGACCTCATCACCGCAACAAATGGCATCAAACATATCAAGCGAAGAAGGCCCTAAAGTTGCCTTTAGCAGATTGTCTACATTTTCTCGCGATGTTGTGGTTGCTATCGCCAAGCGAAGACCTGCCTGTTTGGAGTGGTTGATTAAGGCCTCTACTCCTGCTTTTAATTCAACTTGACCCTCTATGACTTTATTAGAATAAATCTCTGTTTTACGGGCATGGAGCTCTATGGCGTTAATCACTCCCCAATCTATGCGTTTTGCATAGTGTAAAATCCGCTCTTTGCCTCCAGTTACCTTTAAGAGTTCACTATATAACTCTGTGTCCCAGTTCCAATTTAGATCATGCTCCTTAAAAGCCTGATTAAACGAAATACGGTGGTATTCCTCAGTTTCAGCTAGGGTTCCGTCTACGTCAAAAATTAGGGCTTTCAGTGTCATATTTGGTTTCTTTTAAATCAGCTTGAATGATCGCAAACGTCAATTCCTTGTGTGTTGAAGCTTGCTTTGACGGTTTCGTATTTTTCCTCGGGGTAGGTCGGTAGATTGAGTTTTTTCTGATGGCGTCCATCCTGAAGCACCTTCGAATTGATCCTTTGTAAACTCTTTATTCATAAAGCGGCCCCCAAAGCGATAGTAAGAGCTATTTACCGATAGCCTTGAGTACTACCCTATACATAATTAGTGCTTAAATCAAATAAGTCGCTCCCGCGGCTGTTTCGCAAACAGAGGGTTGATCAATAATCTGATAAAAAATCATCGACCTACTCTCAAAAACAAGATATCTATGCGGCATGAAATCAAATAATGACTTAGAAATTTTCCTTACCACAGCGCCTGGCTTAGAGGCCCTTCTCCATAAGGAAGTGATTGAAAAAGGCTTTCGAAAACCCAAAAGCATCACAGGCGGCGTGACAATAAAAGGCAGCTGGAAAGATGTGTGGCGAGCGAACCTTGAGGTGCGCGGTGCCAGTCGGGTGCTTGTTCGGCTTGGCAGCTTTAAAGTTAATCACCTGGCAAAGCTTGATAAACTTGCACGGGACTTTCCTTGGTCAGATACACTGCGCCCTAAGGTGCCGGTGCGTGTTGAGGTTACCTGTAAAAAGTCCCGCATCTATCATGATAAAGCCGCCGCCGAGCGCATTGAGCGCGCTATACATGAAGAATTAGGCGCTGAAATTTCTCCAGATGCGGACATCTGCATTAAAGCCCGCATCGTAAATGATATATGCACCATCAGTGTCGACACATCTGGTGAGGCCCTGCACAAACGCGGGCATAAAGAAGGTGTCAGCAAAGCGCCCATGCGGGAAAACATAGCGGCTCTTTTGCTACGTGCGTGCGGTTTTAAAGGCAACGAACCTGTTATCGACCCCATGTGCGGATCTGGCACCTTTGTCATTGAAGCGGCTGAAATTGCGTCGAGGCTAAAGGCTGGTCGCTCACGTCACTTTGCCTTCGAGCATATGGTACCTTTCGACGACACTGTGTGGCGGGACTTAAAAGACCCCCAAAACGAGCGCACACCCGATGATCATTTCTATGGCTTCGACCGTGATAGTGGCGCTATCCGTGCGGCCAAGACAAACGCAGAGCGTGCGAGCCTATCGCCCTTAACCGATTTTGACGTGCAGTCTATTAGTGACTTAAGGCCACCCAAAGGCCCTGATAGCGCTGAAGGCACTGATGATCCTGTCGGGCTGGTTATCATCAACCCACCTTATGGTGTTCGCATTGGCGAGACAAAGCACCTTTTGCCGCTTTACCAAACAATGGGACAGGTGCTGAAATCTGGCTTTAGCGGCTGGAGGGTTGGCCTTGTGACGAGCTCGGATAGCTTAGCCCATGCCACAGGATTACCCTTTACAAAATCCCCTACGGCCTTTTCACACGGCGGTTTAAGCGTTAAACTCTATACAACTGAGGCGTTGGAGTAGATGTGAAATAGCTGATGCGGTGGTTTGCGGACACATTACGAAAATTGTTTTGTCTAATCCTTTGGTGATCCCGACGTGATTGACGGTCAGCCTGTGGCTGCCTCGTCTACTGCGCTCATTACATTCGCTTCGTGAGCGAACAGTGTTCAAATCAGCAGACAAGCCCCAACAAAAAACCACCCACAGGTGGGTGGCTGTTGTTGGTGATCCCGACGTGATTCGAACACGTGGCCCCCAGATTAGGAATCTGGTGCTCTATCCGGCTGAGCTACGGGACCACTCAAAAGGAAGCCGCTTTCTAGCATAGGACTTTATTGATATCAATTAATGCCATCAGATTATTTAGCTGAACGTAGCGGTTTGATTTAATCCGCAAGCATAAGCCCTAATTTCCCCCTTGCGCTTTTGATGGGTAATCCGCACACTCGGTGTATGATTAGAGAGCTAATTTCATATGTAATGTCGAGTGCCGCAACCGGGGCTCGCTCTGCAGGACTTGTGCGGGAATGTGTGGCAATCGCGGCCCGTCACAGGCGTCACGCAGATGCATGGAAGTCCCACCTTGATCGCTGCAAGGCGCATATCACAGATGCAATAGACAAGGCTGACCCCACTAAACCCATTCTTGTTCTCGGAGCCGGGCCGTGTCTTGATTTGCCGCTGGATGCCCTGAATAAGCACCCAGCAGGCGCTGTATTGGTGGATGCGGTTTTGTTGCCGTCGACGAGAAGACTGATTGCAAAATATCCAAGGCTGACATTCCAACTATCAGACGTCACGGGCTTGTTATCGGGCGGCGGGGGCCAAACGACTATCCCAGATGTTGCCCCGATTGAAACGCAAGGCTACGGCCTGATTATTTCGGCCAATATTCTATCGCAATTGCCGCTGGCTTTTGTCTCTGTGCCACCTCAAAGTGAGGACGAAAAAGTGATAATGCAGGCCTTGCAGCAGGCCCATGTCAATGCTCTTGAAAAAAGCGGTGTTCCCACACTTATAATATGTGACCATAAAGCAGAATTGATAGTGGGAAATGACAAAAATACGTATACTACACTCGATTCGGATATATTTTCTGTAGCTGCTGAGGATAGTTGGGCGTGGATTGTGGCCCCTTTTGGAGAATTGGGTCCGCAAAAAGAGTTACGTTTGACAGTAGGCGTTTGGCAGTTGAATTGGGAGTTTTAATGTGATTGAAGTGGTGCAGATACCTGTTCTTGAGGACAATTATTTATTTTTACTGCACTGCGGCGATGAAACTGCAGCGGTTGACCCTGCTGTTGATGTTGTTGTTCTTGATGCTCTCAAGGCGCGTGGCTGGACTCTGACCCATATTTTAAACACGCATCATCACTGGGATCATACGGGTGCCAATCTTTCTTTAAAGGAAAAAACAGGTTGTACCATTATTGGTCCCAAAGCCGAGCAGGATAATATTCCTGGCATTGACAAGGCTGTTGGCAGTGGCGATGTGATTACAATAGGTGGTTCAACGGCGTCCGTCATGGATGTGCCGGGTCATACCAAAGGTCATGTGGCTTATCACTTCGCAGCTGATAAAGCCCTCTTTTGTGGTGACGTTCTTTTTGCTATGGGGTGCGGACGTCTGTTTGAAGGCACAGCCCTAGAGATGCATACCAGCTTGCAAAAATTAGCGGCCCTACCAGATGATACACAGGTTTATTGCGCCCATGAATATACTTTGTCTAATGGGGCATTTGCGCTGGCGATCGAGCCAGATAACCTTGCCCTGCAAAAAAGAATGGATAATGTGCGCAGTCTAAGGGATAGAGGCAAGCCGACCATTCCAACTACAATTGGTGTTGAAAAAGCCACCAATCCTTTTCTGCGCACCGATAGTTATGAGATTAGGGCTAGGATCAGCATGCCTGTTGCTGATTGCGCTTCTGTTTTTGCAGATATCCGTAAAAGAAAAGATTGCTTTTAATATTTGAGGTCAGACGTGTCTGACCTCAAATGCTTACTTGTTTATTCTTCCATAGAATCCATATCAACTGCTTCGTCAACTTTGCGTGCGTTAGAGAAAGTTTTGGAGAAGAAGAGGGCATTCATAAACATTTTACTGTTACCCAAGAGCGTAGCGCGGAAATTTGGATTGTCAGCAAAGAGGATGACAGTTCCCGCTCCAACCCTCTCTGCCACCACCATTGGTGTGCCACTAATCTCAGTAAGGCGTTTGGCAGACGTGTAGCCAGATAGCAGTGGGTTCTTATTATATACCGCCACATTTCCATAAAGGTCCTTTGAACGCTTGAGCAGATGTGTGCCCGCTTTGATGGTTGAAATATCATCTCTGACATAGCCAAACCCTATTGGATGACTGATATCAAGATTACCTCCCATAATAGCCCCACCAATGATATGCTCGGCGTCCTTTTGCTCTTTAACAGCATAGTCAAGCCGTGGTTTTTCTTCGGCTGCTGGCTCTTTGGTCGCATACTTTTCGGCTTTATTCTCTTCAGTTTCATTTCCTGCGGTTTCATTCCCTGCAGTTTTATTTCCTGCGGATTTATTCCCTTTGCTCTGGTTTAAGAAGGTTTTTTCTGTCCAGACAGCACCTTGCTCGGATGCGACGATTGTGCCGCCCGCTTTTAGCCAGTCTTTGACTTTTTTCACCGTATTATTATCAAACGCACTCTTGCCGCCAACGAGGATAAGGTGGCTATATTTGTGCCATTTTACTTTGGAAAGACGATCTTTGCGTACCATTGTAAGCGGCATTTCCATCCGTACATCCATCATGTGCCATACTTCGCCAGCATCATAGGGTGATACGCCAGGTCCCACCACCATCAAGGCATTAACGGGGGAGAGGTCTTTCACGCTGTTACGCCCGCCAAGCTCTCCGCCTTTCGGTGTAAGGCCTGAGGTGGCGGCATGAACGGTAATGCCGTCTTGGCTGGCTATATCCAGCATGATTTTATGGACATCAGCATTTGAAACAGTTTGGTGGTCTTGGCCGACAATGATAGCGCCGCGATCGAAGGCCACATTGCCCTTTGTGGTTTGTACGATGCCTTTATCCATAGCTACCCGGGCCAAAACGCCTTCGCCGAGGAGGCGGTTGAGGGCGCGCGGTGCATAATAATCAGACCAGCTGAAGACATAAGCATAAGGCGCTACATCTGGCACAGGTGCCTTAGCAAATTTTGCAGAGGCTTCACGGCCTAATAGTTTTGCATTAAATTCTTTGCCAACAGCGTCGTGCTTTAGGCCGTATACAAGGGGTAATGTCCAGCCGGAGACATCATAAAAGACTTTGTCTTCAAAATCAGTGATGCGCATAAAGACAGCCTTTGCCATGCGGTACTGGGCCTGATTCATTGAGACTATGTAGCTATTTGCAGCTTGGTATGAGCTGCCAGCAATTTTGGTATCTTTGGCCAGATGGTGCACTTTAATTTTGTGGCGCGCCATAAGGTCTAGGAAGAGGTCAATCCTTGCAGGGTCTTCTGGAGCCGAGAAAACATAGGCTTTAACCTTATCTTTTTTTACCAATCCCGCTACGGACGTATAATAGTTTCGCTGATAAGTGTGTAAATTTAAGCGTAGGTCTTTTGCGCCTTCAATGGTTGTTAAGCTGGTATTGAAGTGAATGAGTATATTGTTCGATAAGGTCTTGATGCCCTGATCCGTCTCTCTGGCAATGGCCATTTGGGCACCTGCTTCAAACAAGAAACCAATGCCGCCATTTACCTGAGGATAGGTAGAGCCCTTGCCAATATAAAAGTTGTCATAGCCTTCTTGCGAGAAATAAAGCTTACCGGCTTTATCCATATAACCAGCGTGATATTCAGCAATATCGAGGGCAATTTCTCGCGCTTTATTAGGTATCAGAGGAAATTTGCGCGTTTTCTGACCTGGGTGGAAATAATAACTGGCGTTGGCACCCATTTCATGAAAATCACTACTGACTTGTGGTTTCCATTTATGCCACTGCGTGAGCCAGGCTTGTGATTCAGGCTGGGTTTGCAAAAGCCACTGACGGTTAAGGTCGAACCAATAATGATTAACACGTCCACCGGGCCACATCTGATTATGCACTTCGTGGGTTGGGTCTTTATTAACAATATTGGAGCCATAACCTGTTTGCCAGCTAGCACGACGTGCATGGCCGTCAGGGTTGAAGACGGCAGTGATAAGAATCACACTATTTTTCAGTGTGTCGTCTATGGCCTCGCCTTCAGCTGCGGCCAAATGATAAAGTGTTGGAACAACAGCATCCATGCCGCTTGATTCGGCCCCATGTACGCCGTAGTTTAGCCATGTTACAACGGGTAGATCATTGCTGGCCTGATCGGCGGTTGCCGGGTTACTGCGCAGGAGGTGATTTGTGCGAATTTCCTCTAGGCGAGCATGGTTTTCAGGCGATGTTACAGTAATAAAGAGGATAGGGCGTTTTTCGTGGCTATAGCCGATAACTTCACTTTTCATGCGATCGCTGGCACTGGTTAATGCATTGATATAGCTCACCATAGTGTCATGGCGAATAGGTTGCTCACCAATATTATGCCCAATTATTTCATGGGGTTTCACCATGGATGGGTTATAGTTCACACCCTCTTTGAGAAAATATTTCAGATCTTCAGAAATTGCTGCCGTAGCAACTGTAATTCCCAGTGCAAGTGATAATAAACTCTTTGCCAGATAACGCATATCATAATCCCTATACTAAACCGAATTAAAGGCGGCACAGTGGCGGTAAAGTAGAATGTTTTCAAGTATTTTTTAAGCTTGTTATGGCTTCGTGGCTTCGCCATAATGCGGCTAAGTAATTCTACGATTAATTATGAAGGAATATTGGGATGTCACGCATAGCGTATGTAAACGGTGCTTATTTGCCAATGGTAGATGCGGTGGTTAATATTGAAGACCGCGGCTATCAATTTTCCGATGGTGTTTATGAAGGCATCACAGTTTATAAGGGCGCGCTTATCGACCTTGGACCCCATATTGACCGCTTATGGCGCTCGTTGGGTGAGCTTGAAATAGCAGCACCGATGGATAAGGCCCCGCTTGGGTTTGTAATCCGTGAAGTTGTGCGCCGTAATCGCATTAAAAATGGTTTTGTCTATTTGCAGATAACGCGCGGTGTCGCGCGCCGTGATCATCCTTTTCCAGACTTTGCTATTCCGGCCCTTACCATTACTTGCAAGCGGCTTGATATAGACGGCGTTGAAGCGCGAGCCCGCAAAGGTGTAGCTGCCAGTAGCCAGCCCGATATGCGCTGGGATCGCTGCGATGTAAAATCTATCTCTCTTTTGCCCAATATTCTTGCCAAGCAAGCCGCCCGTGAGGCAGGGGCTTTTGAAGCCATGTTGATTGATGATGACGGATTGGTCACAGAGGGCAGCAGCACCAATATCTGGATGGTGAGCAAAGCAGGCGAACTTATCACGCGCTCAACTGATGATAATATCTTGCCGGGTATCACTCGTGCGGCGGTTAAAAGCCTTTGTGCTGATCATCAAATTGCTGTCACCGAGCGCGCTTTCACACTGGAAGAAGCGCAGGGCGCCGCTGAATTATTTCTCACCAGCAGTACAGCCGGTGCCATGCCTATTGTGACGCTGGACGGTAAACAAATCGGCGACGGTAAGGTCGGGCCTATTGGGTTAAAGCTTATTGAGAGCTATCGGGCACATATGGAAAAGCAAGTAGGGTAATCTGTTTATTTTCCTCGCTTCGCTGCGGGCGGCTATTCGCCTTGCCTCACTAGCAAGCTGGATCGGATATCATATTTTGCGAAAATGAGCACCAATCCGAAGTCACTTGTGACTGAGGCAAGCGTGCCAATTCTTTTATAGTAGAGTGGGCGCCACGCGTAAGCGTGTAAGCCTTAGTGGGTTTGAACGTTTTAGATACCTACAGGCTTTTCAGTCGTCACCACAATGCCGTCGAGGTCGCCTGTGATCCACATTCCTGTTTTTATGGTAACGCCGCCAATGATAACGTCTTGATTGTGGCTTTCAGCGCTGCCTTTATCTGATTTTTTCGGATAACTTGCGAGGGCTTTAATGGCGATAAACTCTTCACAGAGTTCATGTTGGTCGCGAATGCAGCCGTTAACGACAATGCCAACCCAGCCATTTTCAGCGCCCCATTTGGCGAGGTTACCACCAACCATCGCACAGTTCATTTGTGCGCCATTGTCTACAATAAGCACACGGCCGTGGCCTTGAGATTGCAGCAGGGCTTTCACCTCGCTATTATCGTTATTGGTTTTAAGGGTATAAGCGGGCCCGCAAAAATCCACGCGCTCGCCATAGTCATAAAAGGGCGCAGCCACTATTTGCACAGCGTCGCCCATGGCGTCACAAATGTCAGCGGTGGCTATTTCAGGTTTTTTATCCGTCATAACGCTTACTTCTTTATCATTTTAATTTCACCATCGACATCAACACCTACAGGTATTTCGCGGTAAAAGCACGTGTCAGCGCCAGTGTGGCAAGCGCCGCCACCGGCTTGGTCAACGCTCATCCAAAGGCTATCTTGGTCGCAGTCTATTTTAAGGGATTTGACGGTTTGGATCTGCCCGCTAGTAGCGCCCTTGTGCCAAAGCTCTTGGCGCGAGCGACTATAATAGTGGCCTTCTCCCGTTGTTATAGTGGCTTCAAGAGCCTCAGCATTCATCCACGCCTGCATCAACACTTTGCCTGTTGCAGCGCATGTGGTGACAACAGGAATAAGCCCATCAGCATTAAACTTGGGGGCAAGGCTTAGCCCGCCCTCAATTGTGGCTTTGTCAGTGCGTTCCCCAAAACGGATAGACATGTGCGTGATCCTAACCTGATTGCCTAGCGCGGTGCGCGAATGAGATCCCAAAAAGCGCGCTCATAGCGTTCTTCTTTGAAGCAGCCTCTAAACTGGCGCGTAATGGTATTAACCGACGGCTTTTTAACGCCGCGTGTGGTCATACACTGGTGCCCGGCATCAATGACGATAGCAACACCCAGCGGTGCTAGCGCATCTTCGATGGCATCAGCGATTTGCGCGGTCATGGTTTCTTGCGTTTGCAGGCGTTTGGCAAATATTTCCATCACCCGCGCAAGCTTACTAATGCCCACGACCTTACCATCCGGCATATAGGCGATGTGGCATGTGCCAAGTATTGGCACCATATGATGCTCACAGTGGCTTTCGATACGAATATCGCGCAACACCACCATGTCATCATAGCCTTCAACCTCTTCAAAGGTTTTAGAGAGCATGGCAACAGGGTCTTCGTCGTAGCCCGCGAAAAATTCTTCGTAAGCCCGCACAACACGAGATGGCGTTTCTAACAGCCCTTCACGACTAATATCATCGCCTGCCCATTTAATCAGCGTGCGTACTGCTTCTTCCGCTTCTGCACGGCTTGGGCGGTCATTGTTTGAATTATCAGGTGAAGGACGGTCAGCATCGTGTGATATGTCCTTCAGTTCAAGGTCTTTTGACCTCTCAAGTACGGCATCCATTGATGCTTCCTTTCATTTGTTACTCTACATTTGGTTCAATTAAGACTATAATAGTCTTATATAGAAAATATTGCAAGCATTGTATTAAGCGCCTGATACCAAGTACCAAAGAATAAGTATAGCATAAAGCGTAATGGAGAGTCCAATGGACGATAATTAAGGGCTGAAGGCATCGCCCATTTCCCGAATGTTTTTAACCTTATCATACAGCGCCGACCAATCATCACGCTGGTCAATGTGCGACCAGATATCTTCCACTTCATCAATTAGCATTGTACATGGCGCACTTGCCTGAAAATAGGCATGGTCGAGTGCCTTGGCATTCATGGGAGAGTAAGCGGACAAAGCTGTTTCAAAATGGGAAAAGCTCTCATGGCTATAGTGAGGTAAATTAGGTGAGGCCGCAGCTCTATTCTTACTTATTTCGCCTCCGTACCAATCAAAAAACAGTTGCTCATAGGGCATGGCGCTGGCAATTAAAAAGTCATTCATTGCTGTAAGCAGGACATCATCACTTTTGGGGTCTTTGGATTGCACACCGAGACGATTTAGAAGCGTTTCGCGCATTGCTTGGCGAAATAATTTTGGAAACGCATCCAAACTATCGCGAATTTTTTGCTCATCGGCTATGTCGGTCAGTGTGCCGCCCAACTGATAGAGATCCCAGTAAATACTGTCGGCTTGTCTCCCATAAGCATAAAGCCCTTGCTCGTCAAAATAGGCTGCGGTGAAATTGAGGTCGAGCGTTGGCAAAAAGCGCCACGGCCCGTAGTCAAAGCTTTCGCCGGTAATGTTGATATTATCCGAGTTTAGCACGCCGTGGACAAAGCCTGCTGCCATGGTTTCAGCGGCGAGCTTGGCGGTTCTCTCGCCTACAAGATCGAGTAACAAGAGGGCATTGGTTGCAGCATCGTCACTTATTTTTTCACCAAAATAATGCTCTAGGCAATAACGGATGAGCGCATTGATTTTGTTAGTTTCGCTATAGTAGGCCAGTCGTTGAAAGGTGCCAATTCGAATGTGGCCTTGGCTTAGCCGTACCATCACTGCTGAGCGGGTGGGCGAGGGTTCGTCGCCGCGCATCAGCGGTTCTCCGGTTTCAATCAGCGAGAAAGTTTTACTGGTATTAACACCAAGGGCTTCGAGCATTTCGCTCGCCAGAATTTCTCGAACGCCGCCCTTTAGGGTTAAGCGACCATCACCGGCGCGACTGTAAGGTGTTGTGCCGCTACCCTTGGTGCCAAGGTCCAATAAGTTGCCCGCTTGATCGTAGAGCTGAGCAAACAAAAAACCTCGCCCATCACCGATGTCAGGATTATAATGGCGAAATTGGTGGCCGTGATAGCGCATAGCAAGTGGTGTTGGTTGAGTGTCAGGCAAGGGCGCAAAGCGTGCAAAATGATCGCACCACTGCTCGTCCGTCAGGGCGTCAAGGCCAACGGATTTGGCGTGACGGTCATTTCGAAACCTGAGTATTGCTTGGGGAAAATTGGCCGCTTGTACCGGGTCTGCGTAACCCTCTCCGAGTGTGAGAAAGGTTTGAGCTGGTCGATATGCTGCGGGAAAATTCACAGCCCCCACTTTACGACATCCTCAAAGTTTGGCCGTGGGCGCTCACTAGGCTCGCTGCCTTGACTGCCAAGGAAAATAAAACCGGCTATGCTTTCGTGGTCTTGTATATCAAGGCCTGCGCGAACTGTCTTGGATGTGGCGGCCCAACCCGTAAGCCACTGACCGACAAAGCCAAGCGCGTGGGCGGCGATTAGGAGAGTTTGGCAAGCGGCGCCCATAGAGAGTTGTTGTTCAAAGGCGGGAATTGCGCGGTGTTCAACCGGGCTTGAAATGGCTATGACCAATGTCGGGCCTTGCGTGGCGTATCCGGCCATTTTTTCACAGACCTTTGGGGAGACATCGCCTTCGTCTTTAAGTCCCTTGCTAATCAGCTCTCCAAGTTTTGAGCGGTCACCATTTTCCAGCACAATGAAACGCCATGGACTAAGTTTGCCATGATCAGGCACGCGAATGGCGGCGCTTAATATCTGTTTTAACTGATCGCTGTCTGGCCCGGGCTCAGTCATGGCTTTGCCTTTAACCGAGCGCCTTGTGTTCAATAAGCTGAGCGTTTGGGGGTTGGAAATATTAAATGGCATTTAACGCTCCTGATTATTGCAAACTATGCTGTTAATTTATAATACCTAAACAATAATACCCATTAAATATATATCAAATTCAGTGTGAAAACAGAATATGATGCATTTTATCATACTTTTCTCATAGGTGTAATTTTCACAGTGCCTTGTTACGACTGGTGATTTAGCGATATTAAATGTTGGTTCAAAAGTGCTTGGACTAGCAGACAATTTGATTTATACCCTGCTCAATGACAATCAATCGGAGCCACAAGGCTAGCGCGATTGGGTTAATGAGATGCCGGGTTTTGGGTTTTTATCTGATGCTGGAATAGCAAGGGTTTTAACTTATGTTCGCAGTAATTTTGGGAATTTAGGAAATGCTATTACAAAAACAGACGTGGCTTATCGCTGCACTTACTAGTACTACAGGTCAAGCTTATGCACTCGATGATGATCGTACCGTTGATGAAATTGAGGTTGTTGGTCAACGACTAATGCCGCTCAAGGCCCGAAAAGCCTATACCACATCTATAATGGATGCTGCATCAATTGAGACAACCCCCAGTATGGCGGTTGACCAGCTTCTTGCTAGCCAAGCCGGTATTGGTCTTTTTAGACGTTCAGACAGTTTTTCTTCGCACCCCACGACAACTGGTATCTCTATGCGCGGTACGGGCGCCAATGCTGCGGGCCGTACGCTTGTTATGCTTGATGGCATGCCGCTTAATGGGCCATTTGGTGGGTGGATTACATGGTCTGGTTTGCAGGCAACAGATATAGAGCGCGTGGAAATTACACGCGGTGGCGGTGCGGGTGTCTATGGCAGTTCTGCCTTGGCTGGTGCTATATCGCTGTTTAGCAAAGTGCCTGAAGAAAATAGCTTTAGTGCTGAAGGGACTATAGGTAATTATGGTTCTTATGGTGGCAGCGCCCATGTTGATTATGTTAATGAGCGCGGCTTTATTAGCTTGAGTGGTGGTGCTGCAGACAGAGACGGGTTTTATCTATTGTCTGAGAGTCAGCGCGGCACCATTGATGTGCCCGCTGCATCTGACAGTGCCTTTGTAACTCTGCGTGCAGGCACCACTATTGCTGACGATATATCGCTTACATCGCGTCTGGCATGGTACAGTGAAAACAGAGTGAATGGCCTATCGCTCGCGACCAGTGAAATAGATGGATATGACGCATCCCTGCGTCTTGCACGTGCAGCGCAAGAAGGCCAGCTTGGCTTTGAAGTTACAGGTTTTTATCGTCATAAAGATTTTGCCAATAGCTTTTCCAGCGTGCGCAACGAGGAACGCTCGATCGAACGCATGGTGCTTAATCAGCACGATGTGCCGGGTCGCGGCGCTGGCTTTATGGGCAAGGTCAGACATATAGCCGCCGGTGGTGTTGCTTATGAAGCGGGTGTCGACCTTCGTCATATGACAGGGGAAGCTAACGAAGATTATAAAAACTTGGGCGGAGGTTTCTTGAGCGAACGTGTTTCTGCTGGCAAGCAGCAGATAGCCGGATTTTTCACCGAAGCTATGGTCGAGCGTGATAGCTGGACCGTAACGGCAGGTTTGCGGCTTGATCATTATAAAAGTTACGCCGGACAACGCACCGAGATAAAAAAGTCAGATGGCTCCACTACCCGCGATGATACTATCGAAGATAAATCAGGGTGGGTGCCGTCATTCCGACTTGGTATGACCTACGACATCACAGGGGCTGTCACCTTTGAAAGTGCTGTTTATAATGGCTTTAGACTGCCAACCATTAACGAATATTACCGCCCTTTCCGCGTTAGAAATGATATAACAGAATCAAACACTGCGCTTGATATCGAGCGTGTTTTAGGGTTGGAAGCGGGTGTGAGCTATAAGCCACTTTCCACCGTTTCTCTTAGCGCACGTTATTTCCATCTTCGCCTGCGCGACGGTGTTGGCAATATAACACTGGCTTATGGTCCGGGCTTTTTTGCACCAACAGGTTTTGTTCCAGGTGGTGGCGTCTTGCGCCAGCGCGAGAATATTGATGAGAGCATCACTGATGGGTTTGAGCTTGCGGGTGCAGTCGAGCTATCCCACGGCTTAAGTTTTGAGGCCAGCTATCAGTTTGCCCATGCACGCATTACGAAATTTGCGGACAACCCACTCTTAGTTGGTAACAAGCCTATCCAAACACCCAAGCATAGCTTAAGGGGCTCCTTTATGTGGCAACCAGTGGAGCAATAGTGGTTGCGCGCAGATGTGCAAGCTGACAGTATGGTTTATGATGATGACCAAAATGCAAGAGAGCTACCCTCTATCTTTATGGCGCACCTCTCTGCGGGTCATAGAATAACAGATAATATTGCAATTAAAGCTGTTGTGCGTAATATCTTTGATGAGACTGTGATGTCCGCCCTATCAGCAGATGGCCTGCAAACGCTGGCTCAGCCACGTAGCTGGAACCTTTCTCTGGGTATTAAATTTTAGGAACACTTCATTTGGAACAAAATGTACCATCGTTAAAAACATTGAATGGCAGTTTCCTCGATATGGACGTGGAAAAGCAGGTTGGTCGGGTGCGCTTTGAGCCCACAGCCGATATGTGTAATCCCCGTGGTGTTGTTCAGGGTGGATTTATAACTGCTATGCTTGATGATGCAGCGGGTGTGACCTGTTTTGTTTGTTCTCAGCGAGAATTTACAACAGGCACATTAAATGTTGATTTTTTCTATGGGGCCAAGCCGGGTGAGCCAGTTATAGCCTCGTCAAATATCGTTCGCATGGGACTGCGTCAAGCTGTACTGGACGCTGAACTGGTGCGCGAGAGTGACGGAAAGCTGCTTGCCAGAGCAACAATTCATCAGACATTTCTCGATACGCAGAAAAAACCTTAACTCGACATTGCGTTTTTAGTTCCAAATCCATTGCTTTTGTGGTTAATCTTGGGCTTGCGATAAAGTGTGGCAGTTGGGCTAATTGCCACAAAGGAGCACGGGGGTGCTCCATAGAGTCTAAATTATCCCTCATCGAGGGATCACAACATTAAGGGGGACTTGATGTCCAATACTACCGAAAATATGTACGAAGGGTCGCAAAAGCGTGAATTGATGGGCCATCCAATTGGCCTTTCAATATGCTTTATGACTGAAATGTGGGAACGTTTTTCCTATTATGGAATGCGTACACTTTTGATGCTTTTCTTAACACAGCACTTTCTGTTCAATACACAAGATGCTGGTTTGATATATGGCGCATATACAGGACTTGTTTATCTATTGCCAGTGCTAGGCGGTTGGTTTGCTGATAAATATTTGGGAAGCCGAAAAGCTGTGGCTTATGGTGCAATCCTGCTCGTTTTAGGGCATTTTTCCTTAGCATTTGAAGGGCCACAATCTGAGAAATTCTTGGATTTAGATGGGGTAGAGTACCAAGTGAGTTTTGAACGTGATGCTGTGAGGAAAGACAAGCAGCTCCAGTTTGTTACTATTGATGACGTAAGATATAAGATTGGTGATTTAAAAGGTGCAAATGGTAGCCCAATTGGAATCACATTAACCAATGGTGATATGGTAAAGGAATATAAAAGTGATTATTTTTCTTTCCGGATCAATCAATTTGGTAGTTATTTGAGCGTATTCTATCTTTCTCTAGCTTTAATTATTACTGGTGTGGGGTTCCTTAAGGCTAATATTTCAACAATCGTTGGGTCGCTCTATGGCAAGAATGATCCTCGTCGTGATGGTGGCTTCACCATTTTCTACATGGGTATTAACCTAGGCTCTTTTCTTGCAACAGTACTTTGTGGATGGCTTGGACAAACCTATGGTTGGGGTTACGGTTTTGGTCTCGCTGGTGTTGGAATGTTAGTCGGCTTACTTGTTTTCCTAAAGGGGCAGCACCTGTTGGAAGGCCGTGCGGACCCTCCTTGTGAGAAGGCACTAAAGAAAAAGGTGTTAGGGCCAATAAATCGTGAATATAGCATCTACCTTATTGGTATTGCATTAATCGGTGTTAGCTGGTTTATGCTTCAGTACCAGTCTTTGATTAATGATATGCTAAAGGGTGCAAACTTACTGATGCTTATTGGTGTTGTAAGTTATGGATTTGTGAAATGTACTAAGGAAGAAAGAGAGCGCCTTATGGTCGCTTGCCTCCTTATCCTGACATCTATCCTATTTTGGGCATTGTTTGAACAGCAAGGATCATCCTTGACATTGCTCGCAGACCAACAGTTTGACCTAGATCTTGGTTTGTTTTCACTGACAGCATCGCAAGTGCAGTTTATGAACCCATTGTTTATCTTTATGATGGCACCATTGATTGCAATGCTATGGCAATATTTGAACAGAAAAGGTTGGGAGCCCTCTACACCAGCTAAATTTGGTTTAGCTCTTGTTCTTATGGGAGCAGCTTATTATGGCTTTACTTTTGGCCTTAGCCTGACAGATGGGCCGGGTAAAAGTTTCTTCTGGCTATTTTATATCTATCTCATGATGACATTGGCTGAGCTATGCATTAGCCCTGTTGGCTTGTCTATGATCACTAAATTATCTGTTGCACGTATTGTGGGCATGATGATGGGTTTCTGGTTTTTGGCGACAGCTTTGGCAAATACTCTTGCGGGTCAAATCGCAGGTATGACCGGCGGTGCTGGTCATGGAGCTACAGGCGGTGCTGTTGACGTTGCAAATACGATTGCAGTTTATACAAATGTTGGATATTTCTGTTTCGGCGTGGGGGCTTTCATTATTCTAGTTTCTCCAATTATTCGTAAATGGATGCACGGCGTGCACTAAACCATAGTTATAACCTATTGAAAAAGGCGGTCTTTGAGGCCGCCTTTTTTGTTATACCGCGTGACAAGCCTCTCTTTGCTTGTTAGGTTCCTTCTATATCCCCAGGGGGATGTTTTGGTTTATATGGAGGATTTATACCATGACAAAAAAGAGATCTACTAGTGCCAGCATTGGCTGTGCGCTGGCTAGTGTAATAGTCGCATGTTCGCTATCAGTTAGTGTGCAGGCGCAAGACAAACAGGCACCGCTTGTTAAAATTAATAAAAACCCATACCCAAGCAGTTATACAGCACTGCCAAGTGTTTCAACGCTTATCACCAATGTCACTATTCTTGATGGCAATGGCGGTAGGATTGAAGGTGGGGCAATTGGCCTCAAAGATGGCAAGATCATATCTGTTGGTACTGCAATTCCTAAGATCAAATTTGATCGGGTGATTGATGGCGCTGGTCGCTGGGTAACCCCTGGTATTATTGATGTGCATAGTCACTTGGGTGTTTATGCATCTCCGGGTACAGGGTCTCACAGTGATGGCAATGAAGCAACACAGCCTACCACAGCCGAAGTGTGGTCCGAGCATAGTGTTTGGCCGCAAGATCCGGGATTTGTACGCGCTGCAGCTGGTGGCGTAACTGCCCTTCAGATATTACCGGGATCAGCCAATCTTATTGGTGGTCGCGCTGTTACGCTTAAAAATGTACCGGGCCGTGTCTATCAGGATATGAAATTCCCAGGCGCGCCTTACGGTATGAAAATGGCGTGTGGCGAAAACCCCAAGCGTGTTTATGGTCGCGGATTTAAGAAAAGCCCGCAAACCCGTATGGGTAACGTAGCTGGTGCCCGTCAGGCTTTTGCTGATGCACAAGACTATAGTCAAAAATGGGGAAAGTACGAACGTGAGCATGCTGCGGGTAAAGATGTTACACCGCCAAAGCGTGATTTGGAATTGGAGACACTGGTCGGTGTAATGGACGGCGAAATTCTTGTTAATATGCATTGCTACCGTGCTGATGACATGGGTACTCAACTCGATATGATGAAAGAATTTGGTTATAAAATCGAAACTTTCCATCACGCTGTGAGCGCCTATAAGATTGCAGACCGCCTTGCTGAAGAAGGCGTTTGTGCTGCTATGTGGGCCGATTGGTGGGGCTTTAAGATGGAAGCTTACGACGGTATTCGTGAGAATATCCCCTTTGTTGCCAAGGAAAAGAATAGTTGCGCGATTGTTCACTCGGATAGTGCTGAAGGTATTCAGCGTTTAAACCAAGAAGCTGCCAAAGCATTAGCGGATGGACGTAAAGCTGGTGTGGATTTCACTAAAGCCGAAGCTTGGACGTGGTTGAGTAAAAACCCAGCAAAATCCCTTAGAATTTTAGATGAAACAGGTACGCTAGAAGTTGGTAAAAACGCCGATGTTGTCTTGTGGTCAGGGGATCCTTTTTCAGTCTATACCAACGCAGACATCACTTTTGTAGACGGTGCAGTTATCTGGGATAAACATGATAAATCCCGTCAGGCCGTTATGGACTTCGAGCTTGGTCAACCTGGTGAAGGAGACATGAAATGAGTATTTTAAAAACACTTTCCATTGCCTCTATGGCGCTTGTAGCTACCACTGCTGTTATGGCGGAAGATATCGCCATTACTGGCGGCACAGCTATTACGATGGGTGAAGCCGGCAAGATTGAAAATGCCACCGTGCTTATTAAGGACGGCAAGATTGAAAAGGTTGAGGCGGGTCTGGCTGCTCCGGCAGGCTATACCGTTATTGATGCCACGGGCAAAATGGTGACGCCGGGCTTTATGGGCGCGCAAACTGGTCTTGGACTTCATGAAGGACCAAGCTGGGCTGGTGTTAATGATAGCAACGCTACAAAAGCCAAACTCGGCCCTGCGCTTGATGTGACATGGGGTCTGAATGGCAACCAATCCCCTTTTGCTGTGAACCGCATTGAGGGCATCACGCGCGTTGCAACCAATGTCAACCGCACGAAAGGTATTTTCTCTGGGACGGGCGCGGTTATCAGTCTTGATGACGCCGAAGTATTGCGCTCCGGAGCTTATATCACCCTGTCCGTTGGTGAGAGAGCGGCTGAAAAGATCGGGGGACGCTCAGCAGTTTGGTATAATGTTATCAAAGACCTTAAAGCTGCTGCGCCGAAAAAGAAGTCTAAAAAGTCCAAAAAATCTAAAAAGAAGGCAGGAGCCGGTAAACCAAATCCGGACAGAGATGCTTTAGCTAAACTCTTTACGGGTGAAGTGACATTGGTCATCAATGCTTCTCGCAAGTCGGATATTTTGAATGTCATTCGTTTGAAGGAAAAATTTCCGAAAATCAAGATGGCCGTAAGCGGTGCGCATGAAGCCTGGATGGTTGCAAGCGAACTGGCAAAGGCTGATATTCCTGCCATTCTGCACTCGACGGACAATCTGCCGGGCAGTTTTGAACGTCTCGGTGCTACTCAGGAAAATGCTGGCCGTCTTGAAAAGGCCGGTGTTAAAGTGGCAATCGTCGGCAATGGTGACGCTAATATCCGCCTCGCTGTTCAAAATGCCGGTAATGCTGTCGGTAATGGCATGAGTTGGCAAGCTGCGTTGGCATCGCTGACCACAGTGCCTGCTGAGATTTACGGTATTTCAGCGAGCTATGGTACATTGGAAATTGGCAAGGACGCTGATGTTGTTGTCTGGAATGGTGACCCTCTTGAGCTGATGACCAGCCCTGATGCGGTTATTATTGGCGGAGAAAATATTCCGCTTGTATCACGTCAAACCAAGCTGCGGGATCGTTATATTGATACGCCACGTTCTCCGGCCTATGTAAAATAAGGTTGGGTAAAAATAATTCATTAAAGGGTCGGATTTTTCCGGCCCTTTTTTGTTGGCATTCACATTTGCTCGTCTATGATAAAATAAATTTAAAAAAGGAATTGCCCCCATGACACAGATGAAATCATTTAATCCACCACTACGCACTTTGATGGGGCCGGGCCCAAGTGACGTTCACCCGCGCGTTCTCTCGGCGATGGCACGGCCAACAGTTGGCCATCTTGATGCCAGCTTTCAAACCCTTATGGAGGAGATTAAAGAAGGCCTGAGATATGCTTTTAAAACCGAAAATGCTTTAACATTCCCAGTCTCGGCGCCGGGTTCTGCTGGCATGGAAGCTTGTTTTGTCAATCTCGTTGAGCCGGGGGATACAGTTGTTGTGGTTCAGCACGGTGCCTTTGGTGGTCGGATGAAAGAAAATGTCACCCGCGCGGGCGGCAAAGCTGTGATGGTTGAATTTGATTGGGGTGCGGCTGTTGACGTTGATCAGGTCGAGGAAGCCCTGAAAAACACTCCTGAGGCCTCGGTGCTGGCTTTTGTGCATGCTGAGACCTCTACGGGCGTTATGGCTGATGGCGAGGCTCTATGTAAGCTTGCAAAGGCACATAATTGCCTGACAATTGTTGACTGTGTAACTAGCCTTGGTGGGTCTGAGCTTAAAATAGATGAGTGGGGCGTTGACGCGGCCTATAGCGGCAGTCAAAAATGTCTCTCCATCGCGCCTGGTATTTCTCCTGTAACATTTTCTGACGCCGCTGCTGCGCGGGTAAAGGCTCGCAAAACGCCTGTTCAAAGCTGGTTTCTCGACCTCTCGCTCGTCATGGCCTACTGGGATGGCTCGGGTGGTCGCACCTATCACCATACAGCCCCTGTGAATGCGCTTTACGGATTGCACGAAGGTTTGGTGATGTTGCGTGAAGAAGGGCTGGAAGCAGCCTGGGCGCGTCACAGAAAAATGCATGAGGGCTTGAAGGCCGGTATTGAAGCCATGGGGTTAAAATTTCTAGTGCCCGAAGGCCACCGTCTACCACAGCTCAATACTATTGTTGTGCCTGATGGCGTGGATGAAGCGGCGGTGCGCGCGCATGTGATGAATAGTTTTAATCTCGAGATTGGTGCGGGGCTTGGTAGCCTTGCGGGCAAGGTCTGGCGTATTGGCTTGATGGGCCAGTCAGCAACAGCACGTCATATTGCCCTATGCATAACAGCCATTACTGATGCGCTTCGTGCGCAGCAACATCCGGTGGGTGAGGGTGCGATTGAAGCAGCAATGGACTATCTAAAAGGGTAATTATGGATTTTGTGGTAAATTTGCGAGACATCTTGAAAGCCGATGCCCCCATCATTGCTGAGCTCGCTAATGATTATGAAGTTGCCAAAATGGTGGCGACAATGCCGCATCCTTATAGCTTAGAAGATGCCTATGTCTTTTTAGATAAAATCAAAGCAAAATTTAAGGCAGGCAGAGGCCATTCGCTTGCAATAACTGTGGATGGTGATTTTGCTGGTTGTGCTGGCTGGTTTTACAATGAAGAGGATGTGCTTGAAATTGGTTACTGGGTTGGTCGCAAATTTTGGGGAAGTGGTATTGCAGGTAAGGCAGTTTTCCTTATCCTTGATGTTATCCGCAAAGAGCTGCCTCACGTGACTGAAGTTTTGGCGCAATATATGATTGAGAATCCGGCGTCAGGTCGGGTGTTGGAGAGAAACGGTTTTGTTCCTGACGGTACCGCTGAGGAGGGGTGCTACTCACTGGCGCGGAACGAGACTGAGCCGGCATTGAGAATGATTAAGAAATTATAATTTAGTTTAGGGGAATGTTATGCGTTTTATATTTATAATGATTATTGGACTATTCTTGTTTCAGACACCTGTTGTAAATGCAGAAGTATCAGTTGGTACTCCTGTCTCGCTTCAGGAAGATAAGAGAGATACACTTTCTGATAATGAAAAAGCTGCCAAGGAAGTAAAGTTAGTTCGAAGAGTCAACCCCGAATACCCATTGGAATCTGCGGAAAATAGTATTTGTGGACATGTGGTTGCTGCATTCACAGTGACTAAAAAAGGCACAGTAAAGAATATAAAAATAATCGAATCCAAGCCAAGAAGAATATTCGATAAAGCGGCTAAAAATGCTCTTAAGCAGTATAGCTATGAGCCCCGGGTGGTTAATGGTAAAAAAGTTGACGCCAAGGGCATTAAGACCAAGATAACTTTTAAACTGGCAAATGGATGCTCGGAGTAACGGAGATTTTACTATGGTAACTATTGCTAAAAAAGGCAGGAATAAATAAAGCGTGCCCCATAAGAATATCCCTAAAGCAGAATTGCATCTGCACCTTGAGGGCAGTATAGCACCTGCAATGGCACTAGAGCTTGCTGAAAAAAATGGTCTGGATTTTCCTCGTCACCGTATATGTGGTGATGGCTTTTATCAGTGGTCGGACTTTCTAGACTTTCTCGCAGCTTACGACGATGCCGCGGCGGTCATTAAAACCAGCGATGATTATTATCTCATCACCTATGATTATTTAAAACACTCTGCCGAGGCGGGGGTGATCTATACCGAGATTATGCCGTCTTTTGAAAGTGGTCTGGATGTGGGGCTTTCATATGAGAGTAAGATTGAGGGTATCGCACGAGGCATTGATGCGGCTGAAAAAGACTTTGGTCTATCAGCGCGTATTTATCCGGCCTGTGTGCGCCACTTAGGTCCTGAGCGCGCTCTTTATGCTGCGACGGTCATTACCAAAAACCCACACCCTTATGTGGTCGGCTTTGGTATGGGCGGTGATGAAAGCTTTCTCACGCAAAAAGATTTTGCTCCGGCTTTTATGCTGGCTGACGAGGCAGGCCTCGCGACGACAACCCACGCGGGAGAAGTATGTGGGCCCGAGAGCGTGTGGGATGCGATTAATCACTTGCCTGTTAGCCGTATTGGTCATGGGGTCCGCTCAATTGAAGATCAAAAGCTAGTAGAGGAATTGGTACGGCGAAATATTCACCTTGAAGTTTGTCCGAGTAGCAATATCGCACTTGGCATATATCCAGACTATGCAGCCCACCCATTGCTAGCGTTGATGGATGCAGGCGTGAGTGTTTCGCTAAGCTCAGATGACCCGCCGCATTTTAAAACGAATATTGGTTTAGAATATGAACGTGCTCACCTTGACTTTGGCATGAACAATGAGGCTTTGCGTATTTTAACCAGAAATGCGTTGGATGCGGCTTTCTGCTCTCCGGGTTTAAAAACGGACCTATTGCAGAAGCTTGATTAGAAAAAAATAAAAAAAGAGGCCGGGTATAAACCCGGCCCGAGTCACGACAGCGAGGATAGTGTGACCATCAAAGATGATCACTCCTAAGAGCGGGCGCATCCACACAGAAGTGTAAAGCGCACCAACTCCACTTACTAAAAGACCACTATTGTGCCCTCAGGTCAATGATTCTCTTACTTCTAAGGGCAAAAAAGAGCATAACTATGCTAAATCTGTTGTATTCTCGCATAAATCCATACTTAAACGTGTATACAATTATGAAGTGGTTGCCAGAATTGTAGCCAAAAAGAGAATCGTTTTAGGCTCTGTCGGGCTCAACATTTAAACAATTGGGTTTTTGATAAAGGTATCTGATACTTTACAGGCAGCTGGCCCGAGTAGGACAATAAACAAGCATGGCAGAATGAATAGAATGAGTGGGATGGTCAAAATGGCAGGCAAACGCGCCGCTTTTTCTTCCGCTTTCATCATGCGCTCATTTCTGGATTCAGCGGATAAGGTACGCAGAGCTGCTGCCAGAGGTGTACCATAACGTTCAGATTGAACAAGGGTGGTTATCAAGGAACCAAGAGCTGGCAAGTCCACTCTCTCCGCTAAATTCATCAAGGCCATGCGCCTATTCGGCAAAAAACTTAATTCTATCGAAGTGATGGTAAATTCTTCAGCTAATTCTGGGGCCGCCTTACCCAACTCGTTAGCAACCCTATTCATAGTAGCGTCGAGCGTAAGACCAGCTTCAGCACATACCACCATAAGGTCGAGTGCATCGGGTAGCGATAGGCGAATAGCATCTGTGCGCTTCGACTTTGTGTTTGCTAACAGAATATCGGGAAGTTTAAAGAAAAATAATACTATGCCTATGCCAACGAGTGGTCGCATAGCTGGGTCATCAGCCATTATGCCAACACCATATATGAGGAAGATAGCTAGTAGACCACCAATGGCAGGGGTAATAAGGCGACTAAACTGGTATATTACCAGCGCGTCTTTATTGCGGTAACCCGCCTGAGCTAGGCTGATTGATATTTTGTCAGTAGATTCCGTTTGCAGCAATTTGAGTTTATCTGCAATTTTGCGCATCGTATTGACGCGATCAACATTTTTGACATTGCTCTCGCGTTTGTTAGTGGCCACAAGTCCGGCTTTAAGCTGGTCTTTACGATGATTGAGAACTTTCAAGCGGCCCTTCATTGG
>CBFDBT010000004.1:0-37928 GCA_965603115.1 uncultured Alphaproteobacteria bacterium | reverse complement strand
CTGTCACCATCAATGGGCGCTCTTCCCATTTAGGGTGATAAACACCAATCACCGCAGCTTCTGCGATATCAGGATGGCCAACAGCGGCATTTTCAAGTTCGATTGAGCTGATCCACTCACCGCCAGACTTGATCACATCTTTTGATCTGTCTGTGATTTGCATATAACCGTAAGTGTCAATGGTTGCCACGTCACCGGTATTAAACCAGCCTTCCGCGTCAAGCGGGCTTCCGCCTTCATCTTTAAAGTAGGATTTTACGACCCAAGGACCGCGGACTTGCAGATGACCGAAAGCAACCCCGTCGCGCGGTAGTTTTTCGCCATCATCGTTTACAATGCGCATCTCGATGCCGGGAACAGGACGTCCCTGTTTACAATTCATGTCAAGCTGGGATTCTTCATCCATCTCCAACACTTCCATCGTTGGTCGTGACATGGAGCCAAGCGGATTAGTCTCTGTCATACCCCAAGCATGCACAACCGTTATGCCATAATCTTTCTTGAAACTCTCTACCATGCTACGGGGCACGGCAGACCCACCGATGACAACATCTTTAAGCTTGCCCAGATCTTTACCCGTTGACTGCAAATATGAAAGCATACCAGACCATATGGTCGGCACAGCGGCTGTCGCCGTAACACCTTCATCAATGATATACTTCTGCAATGGTTCAGGATCGTGACACGGGCCGTTTAAAACAAGCTTGGCACCAGCGGCAGCCGCTGAAAAAGGAATACCCCATGCATTGGCATGAAACATTGGCACCACCGGCAAGAAGGACGAACACGCATCCACTGCCATTGCACCCTTGGTATTAACAACCATAGAATGAAGGAAATTAGAACGGTGAGAATATAAAACGCCTTTAGGGTTACCCGTTGTGCCTGATGTGTAACACATGCCACAAGCAGCATTTTCATCAACTTCAGCCCAATCATAATTTCCGTCTTCGGCTTCTAGTAATTCTTCATAGCAAAGAACATTGCGCAAGCTGGTCTCAGGCATATGCTCGCGGTCGGTCATGATGATAAAATGTTCAATAGTTCCAAGGCTATCAATGAGGTTTTCAATGATTGGAACAAAACTGAGGTCGAGCAGCAATACCTTATCTTCAGCGTGATTGATAATATAGGTCAGTTGCTCGGGGAAAAGTCGAGGGTTGAGTGTGTGATAGACACCGCCCATGCCGGCTGCTCCGTACCAAGCTTCCATATGGCGGTAGGTATTCCACGCCAGTGTACCGACATTATCGCCCTCTTTGACACCAATTTTTAAAAGCGCCTGACAAAGTTTACGGGTTCTAAGATGGAGGTCTGGATATGTATAGCGATGAATTCCACCTTCAACCGCCATTGTAACAATTTCCTGACGCGGATAAGTCTCCGCTGCATAGTCAAGTATTTTGCCAACCAATAGCGGCCAATCCTGCATTAATCCTCGCATCCACTCTCTCCAATATGTTCATGTTGCTGCCACAATATCCATGCATATACTATATTGCAATAGTACTTTGTCCAAGGAGTGTTGATTTATCCATCTGTTCAATGCATTCTATAAAAAACGCCGCTAAAAGGAGCTTATAACGTGCAAATGACCCCCCTTAAGAGCTGGAAGATCAGCATTTTCCTAACACTTGGTCTGGTATTAGCTGGTTGCAGTCAAAGTATAGACGATACAGAACAAGATATCACGAGCACTGAGGGTAGTGAAACCTACCAAGAAGAAGACATCTTGCATAATGCTGAAGTTTTCTTTGGTAAAGGCGCAAAAGGTGTGGGGCAAGCCATTGAGAAGATATTCTCCAAATACGGAGAACCCAATGCCTATATGACTGGCAAGGAAGCGGGTGCCGGCTTAGTGGTTGGTGTCAGGTACGGAAATGGTCAGCTATTTCACAAAATAGAAGGCCGACAGGATATTCATTGGACTGGGCCCTCCCTCGGCCTTGATGTAGGAGCGGACGCAGCAAAAGTTTTCACGCTGGTTTATAATCTTTATGATTCTGAAGAAATATTCAGCCGATTTGCAGCCGTTGAAGGGCAATTTTTCTTTGTTGGCGGTGCCGGCGTATCTGTTCACCGAAAAGAGGATATAGTCGTAGCCCAAGTTCGTGTTGGTGTCGGGCTAAGAACACAATTGTCAATAGGCTATCTCAAATATAGCAAAGAGCGCAGCCTGCTACCCTTTTAAAAGGCCTGAGAGTCAACTGCCTGAAGATCATGCGGGTCATCGCCCGCGTGATAAAGAGCAACGAATTTTAGCGTTAAAAGTAAACTGTCACCGTAATTCACCGTTATTCATGGATGGTAGCCATTGAGAGCTTTAATCTTTTTATAACGAATGGGAGTAACTTTATGTATGAACTTGAAACTTATATTGATCCTAAGGATGGCATAGAAAAACGAATTCTTATCGACCATGAAAGGCAACTAAGTATCAATTTTGTTGCACCTATCCCGAAAGTTCCTGAACAAATATTGGCATTTAAAATACAGGATAAAATTGTAACGATTCATGTGAAAAGATGTAGCGGAGAAAAGACCGGCAATATGATTGTGGCGCCTTTGCTTTATACGATTTATAATTTTGGTGGCGGAACATGGCAGTTGCCAGAATATGACTTTAGAGACGAAGCTGAGAGGCAGCAAATACTAGAATTGATAGTGGAGGCCCTGTTCGAATTTGGTCGTGCCTATAATGGAGCTGAAATGCGGTCAAGGGGTCAGGCAATTATTATTAAATATAAAGACCAGACTTTCAGTTCTGAAGATCTGCCGGCTTAATTAACTTCATCAAAGAATTACGGCGTTTCAACAAATAAGCGTCCTTGCTCCAAGCCACTGGCCACATCAACAAAGATGAGCGTTGTTTGGCCGTCTTCATGCAAAAACTCAAGAGTAACAACCACTTCACCAGCATGCACTTTATGCAGTTTGCTACCAACTGGAGCTTTAACAGTTCCTGCCATCGCTTTGTAAGGCTTATCTGAAGCGGCTTGCAAGGTTGGCACTGGAGCAGAAGCCTCTGGCACATCGGATATCATGTTCACAGCGCGGTAAGCAAGCGTGCCAAAGATGACAATAATACCTATTATAATAGCCACGCCTTGCCATAGTACCAAGGCTTTTAGGCGCGGGGAAATCACAGGAATATCCTCTTTCGTCTGATTTGACGTGACTTCTGGGTCTTGTGGCGTCATATAGTTTCTCCATGACCGAACAAATAACAGTGACAATCAATAGTGCGCAAGCAAGCAACCGACTGGATAAAGTCTTGTCGGATGCTTTGCCTGACATCTCTCGCTCCCGTCTTAAAGCACTTATCACTGGCGGGCAAGTGACGTGCGAGACAAAGGATAAAATTGAGCCTGTTATCTCTGCAAAACATAAGGTCAAAGAGGGTGAAATATACAACATTAATATTCCAGAACCTGTTGATGCAGAACCCATAGCAGAAGATATACCGCTTGATATTGTTTATGAAGATGATCACCTGATTGTAATTAACAAACCTGTGGGGATGGTAGTACACCCAGCACCCGGGGCTCTAAGCGGCACTTTAGTAAATGCCCTCCTCCATCACTGCGGTGATAGCTTATCTGGCATTGGTGGCGTCAAAAGGCCCGGCATAGTGCACCGGATAGATAAAGACACCAGCGGCCTGATGGTTGTAGCCAAAGATGATAAAACCCATGTGGGCTTAAGCAAACAGTTTGAGGATCATTCCTTAGACCGTCTTTACACAGCAGTGGTTCGCGGCACACCCAAACCTCTTGATGGACGCATTGAAGGCAATATTGCCCGCCACCCTGTAGATCGTAAAAGAATGGCAGTGACACAAAAGGGCGGCAAGTGGGCCGCCACCAATTATCGCAGCCTCCAGCATTTCACCTCTGGTGGACTAAATGTCGCCACTGAAATAGAATGCAAACTAGAGACGGGCCGCACACACCAGATTAGAGTGCATATGACTTCCATGGGCTGCCCTTTAATCGGGGATCAGGTTTATGGCAAGGCTGGCAAGCTGGGCGGGAGAATAAACCCACAGTCCCGCGCGGCCATACAATCTTTTAAACGCCAAGCCTTGCATGCCCGTGTGTTAGGGTTTTTGCATCCAATTACCGGAAAGGCCTTGTATTTTGAAACTAAACTCCCAAATGATATGTATGAACTCATTGAGGCGCTTAAGGCGGCGTCGCGGTAGTTTACTGCATTTTCTAGCAAAACTGGGCGATGCAATTAAAATTTAGTGTCAGGAATTATAGTTTTTAAACAGAATAAACACATGGGCCCAAGCCCAGATTAAGAACGACAAAAACGGGGAATACACATGGCTTTAGATGAAAAAGTAACTTCACAGACAAATTTACCAACGCTCTCCCCTGAGGGTAGTTTAACGCAATATCTACAACAAATTCGCAACTTTCCGATGCTGGAGGCTGGTGAAGAGTATATGCTGGCCAAAGCATGGGTAGAGCATAAAGACCGTGCGTCAGCCCATAAAATGGTTACTAGTCATCTTCGCCTTGTCGCCAAGATTGCGATGGGATACCGCGGTTATGGACTTCCCGTTGCTGATCTTATATCTGAGGGCAATGTCGGCATGATGCAGGCGGTTAAGAAATTTGATCCTGAGCGAGGGTTTCGTTTGGCAACCTATGCCATGTGGTGGATAAGAGCTGCCATTCAGGAATATGTCCTACGAAGTTGGTCACTTGTTAAAATTGGCACGACCGCCGCCCAGAAAAAGCTTTTCTTTAATCTGCGCCGCATCAAGGGACGTATTCAAGCTTTAGATGAAGGCCAGCTAAAACCTAGCCAAATTGAACAGATTGCGACAGAGCTCAACGTCTCCGAGCAGGATGTAATGAATATGAATGGTCGACTAGCTGGAGCAGACCAGTCGCTCAATGCACCAATGCGCGTTGATGGAGAAGGGGAATGGCAGGATTGGCTGGTGGATGACGCCCCTAGTCAAGAAACAACTGTCGCCCATAATGAGGAATATAATATTCGTCATGAAATGTTAGTAAAAGCTATGAGCACTTTAAATGAGCGAGAACAGGCTATCCTTACTGCCCGCAAGCTCAATGAGCCAGCCCAAACCCTTGAAGAGCTTTCAAAGGAATATAGCGTCTCTCGCGAACGCATCCGCCAAATTGAGGTTAGAGCCTTTGAAAAGGTACAAGTTGCAATGCAAGAGATGGCTCAATAACAATTGATCTAATCTAGAATATTTTTTCATTCTCTTGAGAGCTCGCAACGTCTGGGCCCCATTCTTCAACAAGCTTCTCTCTTGTTGACAAAATTTTATTGAGTTTTTCATCAGCTACAAACTGTAAAAAGGATGCGGACATAAAAGGCGCTGTAAACTGTAAAAATGTACCCACTACCGCAGCACCCCAAGGAATGAGAATGATTTTCAAACCTTGCAATTCATGCATCAAAGTAGCATCACCATTGAAAATATTATAAATGAATGGAAAGGCCGCGGCAGCATTCATATAACCAACGCATTGGGCTCGCAATGACTGTAAGCCATCTGATTTACCAATCAACAAAACAAAAGTTGGGAGCATACAGAGAAATATAGCCCCAGCAGCTCCTGGGTTAATCACAGCAAAACCGCCAATAGCCATTACAATAAACATCATTCCAGAAAAAGTGGAACTTTCTTTCTTGCGAGGTTTCCTCACTTTTTTTGCTTTTTGCGTCTTTTTTTACATAGCTCTTTTTCGCAGCCATACCGCATCCACTCCTATATAACCGTTTGCGCAACTGAGGCGACAAAAATGAAGAAAGATATCGATCTAAGCCATTTGTAGCCGGTTAGTTTTGACTGAAAATCAGTGGCTGAATATTTATGAGAAAGCTGTTTACGCATTCTATCAATACCAAAAACAGCCGCCTTAGCACGCAGAAAACCTTGCTTGTCAAGGGCCTGTATCTTTCCAAAATCTATCTGTGATGTTAATTTTGCAATATCCCCACCCTGCTTCATCTTTTCAAGCATAGCTATGATTTTAGCTTTTCTTTTCTTGTTTTTAAGCTCATTTACCGTTGCATGTAAGCTACCGATTAACAAATCCGTCAGATGAGACATGATTGGTAATTTAAATTCATGTTGCAAGGCACCAAAAAACTCCAGAGCAACAATAGCAAACTTTGACGGGTCTTTTTCCGTTGCTGCAAAACTATTAATCGCTCTTGCGTAAGCCTCACTGCGACTTGCTAAATAAGCTGCAACATGACGATCAAAAATAGCGGCTTTTATGAAGTCTCTGCTAGCTGAATTATTTAAAGCCAACGCAAATTTTCCTGCATTGTCAATCCAAAGCGTTTCAAACTTGGTACTTTGACAAGGCATATCCCGATTAAGAATATAGAGAACTCGTTCTAATCCTCGTCCTAAACTCGCCGATTGAGCCGTTCCAGTAATTTTTTGGACATTGGCGACTTGATCGATAAATCCTTCAGACCTCTCACCAACAATCTCCACTAATATTGATAAAAATTTATAATTCAAAATTTCTTTCAGTGCCAAAATCGACTCTTTTGAACCTGATTTCAAGATTGAAGCAATGGTTGTTGGCATTGAATCGATTTGAACTGCCATTCCCATGAATCTTATAGGGCCTCCAGGATGTAAATGCATACAAACACGGGATAAAAGAGCATATTCTGCCTTGGTAAGATTGGCTCCAGTTTCCTCAGAAGCCTTCACGCCTAATAATGTTTCAATTCTTTCTTCTAGCACCTCTGTACGGATAACCTCAGAAGCCCAATTGGCAAAATCTATGCTTCGTAAAAATAAAATAGCATCTTTGGGAAAATTTGCAAAAGCATCCGCTAGCACTCTTCGATCTGAATACATCTGCCCATTAAAGAGAACAGGTCGATTAAGGGTCCAATTTCTACCTTCAGGTAATTTCTTTTTCTTACCACCTTCAAACCAACCGAGAACATCAGAAATACCCCACCGATTTTCGATATCGTCGTCCATTAAGCCTTTTATAAGGGTAACCAAAGAACCAGCGACGCCCTCTCCCAGCGCCAAGGCGAGATAAGAACTATGTTGAGTTCTTGTTTTAAGCGATACAGCTCTTGTTCTATCTTTCCAAACTGGTCGGTTTTTAAAGTAAGTAAGAAGGCAAACACCCATCTGATACATATCTGCAGCGCCTGTCGACTCACCTCGACTGGCTTGATCGGCAAACATTAATTCTATGGGCTCCATATCAATAGGCATGCCATATCCTGGAGGTACGGTCACACACTCTCCCAGCACAACACCAGAATCTCCAACTTCATTGACAAAGAAAAGTTTTTCCGGACGAATTTGCCGGTGCACAAGGCTCCTCTTATGTAAAATAGCCAAAGTACTTGCAAATGCCAGCGTCACAGTGTCGCGCAGAATAGCTACTGTTAAACGTTTATTGACCCGCTCCCGCGCAAAAAGAGCACCCCCTAGAGGGCGATCAAAGATAATAACGAAACATTCAGATCTAGTCTCCAAATCAAGCATCATCACGCCATAATCTTGCGGACAAATCATGCCCGGAACGTTACTCTCCTTAAGGTCTTTCATCACATCAAAACGAACAGGAATTTCTTTGGCTTGCACAAAGGCATATAGAGGAAGTGAAGTATGTTCTCTATCGACAACCATATAAGCCTTGCCGCCAACTGTATCAAATTCTGGCAAAGGCTTATGTACGTCAACCTTATAGCGGTCGCCAAAGGCAGTCGTATGTGTTAACTCAGATGATAGATCAGACACAAATACAACCTCGTCAATACTTACACAGCGGCATATAGCCTTAGCGATTGTTAGCAAAATGCCAATAGCACTTTATAACCTTAAATGCTCTTATCTTGCAACAAGGAGCAAGAAATAAACATAAAACATTGAAAACCAGATATGCAAATATCATGACAGTACTAATGTAAAAACACTCAAAACTTGAATAAACTAGTAAAAGCTTGAATGATTTGTTGGATTTGATGGATATCGTTTGTTGTTAACTTTGGAATGGATCCTTAACCAAAATAGTATCTTCACGTTCAGGACTAGTTGACAGCATTGCAACGGGAGCGCCTATCAGCTCTTCCACCCTACGTACATATTTAACAGCTTGAGCAGGTAAGTCAGCCCAGCTACGCGCACCATAAGTGCTTTCATGCCAGCCTTCCATCACTTCATATACGGGCTCAACCTCTGCCTGATCTTCCATGCCATATGGCAAATAATCGATCACTTCACCACGCAGCTTATATCCTACGCAAATTTTAAGCTCATCAAAACCATCAAGTACGTCGAGTTTGGTAAAGGCAATACCTGTTATTCCGCTGATAGCAACCATTTGACGTACAATAACAGCATCAAACCATCCGCAGCGGCGCTGTCTACCAGTATTTGTACCGAATTCATGTCCGCGTTCACCTAAACGCTGCCCATCTTCATCCTGAAGTTCACTTGGGAAAGGCCCAGCACCAACGCGGGTGGTATAGGCTTTAGTGATACCTAGAATATAGTCTAGTTTACTCGGCCCCATGCCTGAACCGCCGGCAGCTTGACCAGATATTGTGTTGGATGAGGTCACAAAAGGATATGTGCCGTGGTCCACATCTAGAAGAGCGCCTTGTGCACCTTCAAAAAGCATCCGCTTGCCATCCTTGCTAGCTATGTCGAGGTCTCTCCAGACATCCCTCACATAAGGCAAAATTTTAGGGGCAAGCAACATTAACTCTTTTGTAAGCTCAGACTTGTCATATTCACTATGCCCCAGCCCTCGCCTTATCGCATTATGGTGTGTTAATGATACATCCAGCCTTGCCTCAATCATTTCACGAGATCTTAGGTCGCACATTCTTAGCGCTCTTCGACCAACTTTATCTTCATAGGCAGGGCCAATACCGCGACGAGTTGTGCCAATTTTCACCCCTTCAGTCGCATCTTCACGTATAGAATCTAACTCGCGGTGCATGGGTAATATAAGCGAAGCGTTTGACGCAATGCGCAGGCAATCTGGTGATATATCAACGCCCTGAGACCTTAATTTATCCATCTCTTTGAGCAGCGCCCATGGATCTACAACAACACCATTACCAATTACTGACATTTTGCCGCCACGCACAATACCGCTGGGAAGCAAAGCTAGTTTATAAACAGTACCATCAATGACAAGGGTATGGCCTGCATTATGACCACCTTGGAAGCGAACAACCACATCAGCGCGCTCTGAGAGCCAATCAACGATTTTACCTTTACCCTCATCGCCCCACTGAGACCCAACTACAACTACATTGGCCATGTCATTTTCCTTGTTTAGTGATCAATCACAACTGATAATTTCAGAGCCATTATAATAATGACTGCAATTTAACCTACGAGCTTCATCTATAGGATGGGTCAAATCTGTCAAGCCTTGAACGGTTCTCCAACCCTTTTTTCTATAAGAACTTGCAAGAGCGCTATCTGTAGCATAGGGCAAATATAACTTTTCTGCTCGTTTTGGGGCTGGCAGCGCTCTTAATATACTATCCAGATAGACTGAAAAACCAGTTGCGCTTTCAATTGACCCATCAAAAAGCTCAGAGTTATAACGACCACCACGCCCTAGCTCTCCTCTGACGCCCTGGGCAAAAACAGCAAAACCAATACCAGATTTATACTCAAAGCCACGACTTTCAGCAGGGTCTACAGTAATGGAAAGGCCCGAACCACTTGCCTTTAGTATGCTAACAAGCTGGCAGAGGTGCTCGACAAGTGCACCAGCATCGCCGTCTAAATTTAACGCCTGTAATTTCGCTATCGCAGAATCCGCCTCATCAGCAGCGCCGAGAATGGTTTCAAATATGCCTCGTGTTTCTTCGGGTAGGTGGGAAAGAGCTGCGATATCTTTGCTATCAAGCGCACTACGTACAAGATTAGAACATTTTGAATCCAACCCTAACTGGGATGCAAGTATAGGCACCAAAGATGCAATTGTGAGATCCAGTGTTAAGTTTTTAACCCCCACATTAGACAGCGATTCGATAGCAAGCAATATAACTTCAGTCTCAGCTTCAATTGAATCTACGCCTAAAAATTCAACACCAGCCTGCCAAAACTCACGAGTGGGCCGAATTTCACTTCCTTTAGTCCTTAGAACCTGTCCAGCATAGCTTAATCTGAGTGGCCGTTCTTCATTTTGTAATCTAGTGGCTGCGATTCGCGCTACTTGCTGGGTCATATCGGACCTCAGCGCCATTGTGCGTTGGGTAGCCGCATCCATTAGACGAAACATCTGGCTAGACTTTGTCGCACCGACACCAGACAGCAAGCTATCTTCGTATTCAACAAGAGGTGGAGAGACACGGTCATAGCCGTAACCCGCAAAATCACTTAATAAACGATTGATGATATCCGCTTCAAACTCAGCCATCGGCGCCAGCTCATCACGCACACCTTCTGGAAGAAGGGCATACTGAGCATAGCCTGGTCCACTAGCTGAAAAATCAATAGGCATCGCGTCTCTCTCCTCGTTTGATAGCGCCTGAGCTTAAAAGCTCAGACGTTTTACCTGTCGTACATGGGCGAGAGCGGCCACTTGGTCAAGAACAATATCAGGAACAAACTGGTCAACAGCGATTAAGGCTAGTGCTCGTCCATCTTTTGTCTCGCGCCCTAATGCAAATGTCGCGATATTAATCCCTGCATAACCAAGCATAGAACCAAGTGCACCAATAAACCCTGGCTTATCTTCATTAACTATATACAGCATATGATTTTCAAGTTGTGCTTCCATGAACACGCCATTGATATCAACCAGACGTGGGTGACCGTTAGCAAAGAGCGTTCCTGAAACAGAGCGTTCCTGCTTTTCGGTCACTACCGTGAGCTTAATCAGTGTATGATAATCACCCTCACGGTCGTGAACAACTTCGGTAATCTCGATATTACGCTCTTTGGCAATAACGGGAGCATTGACCATATTTACATTTTGCATGAGAGGCGCAAGCAGACCTTCAATGACAACTGCTGTCATCGGCTTGGTATTAAGCGTGGCCGCATGACCTTCATATTCTATGATAATCTTTTTGATACCATGTTCGGTGAGCTGACCAGAAAAACTTCCAATTTGTTTGGCGAGCATCATATATGGCTTCAAACGCGGTGCTTCTTCTGCGCTTAAGCTTGGCATATTAAGAGCATTTATCACGCCTCCGTTAAGCAAAAAGTCTGACATTTGCTCGGCAACTTGAACGGCCACATTAACCTGTGCCTCATCAGTACTCGCGCCAAGATGCGGTGTACAAATCATATTAGGCTGACCAAAAAGTACATTATCTTTAGCGGGTTCAGTGACAAATACATCAAAAGCAGCAGCGGCAACCTTACCACTATCAAGCGCGGCCTTGAGTGCATCTTCATCAACCAAACCTCCACGAGCACAGTTGATGATACGAACACCATCTTTCATGGCAGCAATAGCATCAGCATCAATGACATTTCGCGTTTGATCGGTTAGAGGCGTATGAAGTGTAATAAAGTCAGCTTTCTCAAAAAGCTCAGAGAGTTTTACTTTGCTGACACCCAATTCAACCGCCCGCTCCTCACTTAAATAAGGATCATAGGCAAGCACTTTCATCTTCAAACCAATCGCCCGGTTAGCTGTGATAGCACCAATATTACCGCAACCGATAAGACCAAGGGTCTTGTTGGTAACTTCAACGCCCATAAACTTTGATTTTTCCCATTTGCCTTGCTGCGTGCTCTCGTTGGCTTGCGGTATTTGACGCGCAGATGCCATCATCATTGCAATAGCGTGTTCAGCCGTTGTGATTGCGTTACCAAAAGGCGTATTCATCACAACAACACCAGCATTAGTCGCTTCTGGTATGTCGATATTGTCAACACCAATGCCGGCACGTGCAATAACTTTTAGATTTGTGGCATTTTTTAAAATGTCGGCTGTGACTTTAGTGGAGCTTCTAATAGCAAGACCATCATAGTCACCAATAATTTTTGCGAGTTCTTTCGCATCAAGTCCAGTGATAACATCAACGTCAACACCACGGTCCTCAAACACTTTTTTAGCAAGTGGGCTCATTTTATCAGATATTAATACTTTAGGCATTGGATTTTCCTTTTACCTCGTCGCACACATCAGGTGCGGAAATTTATTTTACAAATTCGGCTTTAGCTTCATGGTAGGCCCAGTTAAGCCATGGTATCAGTGCTGCAAGATCGGCTGTATCAACCGTTGCACCCGCCCAGATACGTAGACCAGCCGGCGCGTCGCGGTAGCCACCTATATCGTAAGCCACATTTTCAGCATCTAAGAGAGCCGCCAGCTTTTTAGGCAAGGCCGCTTGACTATCACCGTCAAGCGCTGTCACGTCAGGATCAACGATTTTAAAGCATACAGACGTATTAGACACCGTATGGCTATCTTCAGCCAACAACTCCACCCACGGCGTAGCGTCTACCCAATTGGTCAGTACTTTGAGGTTTTTCTCGGAACGAGCGATCAGGCCTTCGAGCCCGCCAACACCAGCAGCCCAATTAAGCGCATCAAGATAGTCCTCAACGCAAAGCATGGATGGAGTGTTGATCGTCGCTCCTGTAAAGATACCCTCGATCAGCTTACCAGCTTTTGTGAGGCGGAAAATCTTTGGTAACGGCCATGCCGGTGTATAAGTCTCAAGGCGTTCTACAGCGCGAGGTGACAAGATAATCACGCCGTGCGCACCCTCACCGCCCATCACTTTTTGCCAGCTAAAAGTGGTAACATCCAGCTTGCTCCATGGCAGGTCCATGGCAAAAGCAGCCGATGTTGCATCACAGATAGTCAAACCACCGCGATCATCAGCAATCCAGTCGCCATTAGGTACTTTCACACCCGAGGTCGTGCCATTCCACGTAAAGACAACATCATCATCTGAGTTCACTTTAGCCAGATCCGGCAACAGGCCATAATCAGCATTGAATGTAGTGATATTTTGTAGCTTTAGTTGCTTGGTAACATCGGTTATCCAGCCGGAACCAAAGCTTTCCCATGCGAGCATGGTAACAGGGCGCGCGCCCAAAAGTGACCATAACGCCATTTCAACAGCACCTGTATCACTGGCTGGCACAATACCAATTCTATAATCATCAGGCACACCAAGGATTTCACGTGTTTTAGCAATAGCTTCAGCCAATTTGGCTTTGCCAGGCTTGGAGCGGTGCGAGCGACCAATAGGTGTGTTTTTGAGAACTTCCGGCTGCCATCCGGGACGTTTTGCACATGGCCCAGAGCTAAACTCAGGCCGCGCAGGCTTTTGCGCAGGTTTATTCATCATAGCTATCCTTCCAGATAGATTGCACTCCGTTGGGGGAGCATGACCCAAATATTTGTCCCTGTGCCGTTGTTTTTTGACGCGAGCGAGGACGGTGATTGTTGATCTTGCATACAACTGCATCCGAGTTGGCGGATGTTCCAAAGGCGAAAATAGGGATTTTTAAGAAGGAGTCAAGAAACGTTTAACGATCCGGATGGTCATATCGGTTTTTTCTGCGTGAAACCAATGACCCGCACCATCGATGATGCGGACTTTAGCTGAAGGGAAAAGCTCGAGTATTCTAGGCTTATGTTCAGACAATATATAATCAGACGTACCGCCCTTTATAAAAAGAACATCACCCTCATAGGGTCCGCCGTTCATGCCCTTGGCGATATTGCTGTAATCTTGTTCAATGGCATCAAGGCCTAGCCTCCAAACATAGATCCCGTCAGAGCCTCTTCTCAAGTTGGTGAGAATAAAGCTCAATACAGCGGGTTCTTCAATGAAAGTAGCGAGCAATTTTTCTGCTTCCTCGCGTGACTGCGGCGCGCGTTTTTCAACAGCGCGCATACCTTTAAGTATCACATCGTGATGATGGCTATAGTCCACGGGAGCAACATCCCCCACAATCAGGCTTTTCACTCTATCAGGCGCGCTAAGAGCTATTTGCATTGCGGTTTTGCCGCCCATCGAATGACCATAAAAATGCGCCGAAGCAATTTCAAGCTCATCCATCATCGCAAGCACATCGCTCGCCAGTAGGTCATAGCTCATATGCTCGTCGTGTGGGCTACGACCATGGTTGCGCAGATCAAAGCTAATGACGCGGTAATTGCTCTCAAGCGCCCGGGCAATCATACCCAGATTATCCAGTGAGCCAAACAGACCGTGGAGCAGAATGACAGGCTCACCATCGCCTTTTATTTTATAGTGAAGCTTCATTGCAGGTGGTGCCCCATAGGGCCATTACCCCCTCCAAAATCAGGGGCAGCTATTAGACACCCTCTAACAAATGCTCTTGCACGCTCGACAGCGTCGCCCAAAGGCATGCCTTGAGCGAGACCTGTGGCCACCGCACTTGCTAGCGTACAACCCGTGCCGTGGGTATTATTGCTATCTATACGGCTATCACGCCAACTTTGTTGATGGCCCTCGCGAACAAGGATATCGACAATCTCTTCAGCGCTATTTAAATGTCCGCCTTTCATCAAAGCAGCCTTTGCCCCCATACCAACCAGCAGATGCCCAGCTTCTAGGAGATCCTCTTCAGTTTCTATCGAAATACCGCTTAACACTTCAGCTTCTGGAACATTAGGCGTGATGACACTGGCTCGAGGTAATAGCCGAGATTTCAAAGTCTCTATAGCCGCATCGTCAATCAGTTTGTCGCCAGACGTTGCAATCATTACCGGATCAAGCACCAAAGCACCTTTATAATCGAGCACATCCAAAGTATCCGCTATTACATTAATAATTTCAGTTGAAAAGAGCATGCCAAGCTTAATGCAGTCCGCACCGATATCACTGAGCACAGCTTTAATTTGTCCAGCAATAATATCGGTTGGGGCGGCGTGAATTGCTGAAACACCCATAGTGTTTTGAACAGTTAATGCAGTGATAGCAGATGCTGCGTAACCTTTGAGCATTGTAATAGTTTTAATATCGGCCTGAATACCAGCACCACCGCTCGAATCTGATCCGGCGATTACAAGCACGCGTCCACTGTTGGATGACTTTAGCATCGTATAAAACTCTTTTTAGGCAGCTTCGACGATCACTTTACAAATATCATTAACAACTTCTGTAACAAGCTGCTCATCGTCACCTTCAGCCATGACCCGCATCACATCTTCTGTGCCAGACTTGCGAATAACCAAACGCCCCGAACCATTGAGACGCACTTCCCCCTCGGCTATCGCTTCTTTAACTGGCGCATGAGAGAGGGGATCATCAACATTAAAAGCAACATTTTTCAAAAGTTGGGGTACAGGTTTAAACTGGTCGCAAGCCTCAGAGACCTTACACTCTTTTCTAATCACTTCCACCAAGACTTGAAGACCAGCGATCAGTCCATCACCGGTGGTAATATAGTCGCTTAGCACAATATGCCCGGACTGCTCACCGCCAACATTGCAGCCATTTTTCCGCATATGTTCCACAACATATCGGTCCCCAACAGCTGTGCGGGAAAGGCCTATACCATCATTTGCAAGCAACCGCTCTAATCCAAGGTTAGACATAACAGTAGATACGAGACAGTTACTTTTCAAAAGACCACGGTCTTTCCAACTACGCGCTATAAGCGCCATAATCTGATCCCCGTCGATGACAGTGCCGTTTTCATCACACATGATAATACGGTCAGCGTCACCATCTAGCGCGATACCCATATCGGCTTTCTCTGCAACCACGCGCTTACACATAGCCTCTGGAGCGGTTGATCCGCACGCCTCATTAATGTTATATCCGTCGGGCGATACACCCATTGGAATTACTTCAGCACCCAGTTCCTTCAATACTATTGGTGCCACTTTATAAGCCGCACCATTGGCGCAATCGATGACTATTTTAACACCCTCTAGCGTCATCTCATCAGGGAAAGTACTTTTGGCAAATTCAATATAGCGACCAGAAACATCAAAAAGTCGCTTGGCCTTACCGAGTGTTTCAGAAGGTTGTAAATATTTATCAAGGCTTGAATCCATACGTTCTTCAATTTCGAGTTCAACCTCGTCAGAGAGTTTAAATCCGTCTGGTCCAAAAAATTTAATACCATTATCATAATGTGGATTATGAGAGGCAGATATCATCACACCAAGGTCGGCGCGCATGGAACGTGTTAACATAGCAATAGCAGGAGTAGGCATTGGCCCAACTTGAAAAACTTCCATACCAGCGGCAACAAAGCCTGCTGTCAAAGCTTGTTCAAACATATAACCAGATCTACGTGTATCTTTTCCAATAACAACACGATCACCCGAGTGACCGCGTATAAAATACCTGCCCGCAGCAAGCCCCAACCTAAGCGCCATCTCAGGGGTCATCTTGTCCTGATTTACACGGCCTCTAATTCCATCGGTACCAAAATATTTTCTCATCATAAAACCTAAACTCCCCAATCGTTATGAATAATATACTATTAATTAAACTAAAAACAGTAATATTATCAATAAGAAAGCATATCCATTAATGCGGCATCATTAAGGCCTTGATGAATTTTTACGACTTGCAGGGTCTCTTTAACATCGTGAACTCTCAAAATTTGCGCACCTTGTGCCAGCCCAGCCAGCCCTGCTGCAAGTGAACCCGCCATTCGGTCTTGTGCTTCTTCAACTTCCGTCAATGCGCCAATGAACCGCTTTCGACTGACGCCCAATAACAGAGGGCACCCCAAAGCGTGAAAGATAGATAGATTATTAATCAAAGCCAAATTATCTTTAACCACCCTTTTACCGAAACCAATACCCGGATCCACTATAATCCGTGACCTGTCTATGCCTGCTGCCACACAAGCTTCAATTCTTTCTTCCAGATAATCGAAAACATCCAACACAACATCATCATAACATGGTGCATCCTGCATCGTCTTTGGGTCACCTTTAGAATGCATCAAAATTATCGGCGCTGTAGATTGCGAGACCACACTCATCGACCTATCATCATAAGTTAAGGCACTAACATCATTAATAATATGTGTGCCAGCCGCTAGACCCGCCTCCATTACAGCGGCATGTCGGCTATCAAGAGAAATCGGGATTTTACGGGCTTGAAGCGCCTCTACAACTGGTAGAACACGTTCTTTTTCTTCGCCCTCCCAAACAGTTGTTGCTCCAGGACGCGTAGATTCACCACCAACATCAATAATATCCACACCAGCATCCAGCATGGCGCTGGCATGGGAAATAGCCTTGTCGAGATCGACAAATTTACCCCCATCGGAAAAACTATCGGGCGTCACGTTTAACACCCCCATCACCAAGGGCTTGTCAAACATTAGCGGCCGTTCCAAGCCATTCAGCGGCATAGGTTCACGCTTACTGGTTACATTAGCAATATGGAACCGAAGATGATCAGCAAGTGCTTTTGGTAATTGTTTTTGGATGTCTTCAAGAGCCTCAAAGGGCACTATCTCATCAACAAGACGTTTTCCAAAATCTGCAATGATAATACGGGCCATGGCAAACTTTATGCCGCCACCCGATAAAGACAGCCCCCCAGAGTCACTTGACGCACGGCCAACGTAACACCCTAGGGGGATTAAATATATCCGGGCTTGTTCCGGCTGTGATTGCCAAGCCACCATGGAAGGACTTATCCTTCCGGCTGTGGCTCTGCACCACCTACATCATCACTAGCACTTGTATTGGGCACACCGGCCGTCGTCGCGCCAGCACTTGGCTTATCATCGTCAGGCTTGTCTTTCTTTTTCTCAATAGGCTTACCTGCCAAAAGGCCATCAATCTCATCACCTGTGAGAGTTTCATACTCAAGCAAAGCTTGAGCAATAGCTTCTAAGCCATCACGGTTATCGGTGAGAATTTTTGTTGCCCGCGCATTAGCCTCGTCTACAAACCGCCGAACTTCTTCATCGATCAATTGCGCAGTCTTGTCAGATACATGTTGCGACTGTGCAACAGAATGGCCCAAAAATACTTCTTCTTGATTAGCCTTATATTGAAGCGGCCCGAGCTTATCAGACATACCCCACTGCGAGACCATTTTTTCTGCCAGATCTGTGGCATATTGAATATCACCCGATGCACCGGATGTAACCGCATCATAGCCAAAGACCAATTCTTCAGCAACCCGACCGCCCATAGAAACAGTAAGATTATCGTGCATTTTCTGACGACTATAAGAATAAACATCCCGTTCCGGCAGACGCATAACCATTCCCAGAGCGCGTCCCCGCGGAATGATGGTCGCTTTGTGAATTGGGTCAGACGTTGGGCAATGCGTAGCAACCAATGCGTGACCTGCTTCATGATAGGCCGTATTTTTCTTTTCTTCTTCGGTCATAACCATAGTACGACGCTCAGCGCCCATCATAACCTTGTCTTTAGCTTCTTCAAACTCGCTCATGGAAACAAGCTTCTTATCGCGGCGCGCAGCCATCAAAGCCGCTTCATTGACCAAGTTGGCCAAATCAGCACCAGAGAAACCCGGTGTGCCACGTGCTATCACGCGATTATCAACATCGGGAGCAAGCGGTACTTTTTTCATGTGAACTTCAAGAATTTTCTCGCGACCATCAATATCAGGATTTGGCACTACGACTTGACGATCAAAACGACCGGGGCGCAACAGCGCAGGGTCTAGCACGTCAGGGCGGTTAGTCGCCGCAATAATGATAACTCCAGCGTGTCCATCAAAACCATCCATCTCAACGAGGAGTTGGTTAAGCGTTTGTTCGCGTTCATCGTTACCCCCACCAAGTCCAGCGCCACGATGGCGCCCAACAGCGTCAATTTCATCAATGAATATAATGCAAGGGGCATTCTTTTTACCTTGCTCAAACATATCACGCACACGTGAGGCACCAACGCCAACAAACATTTCAACAAAATCTGAACCGGAAATTGTAAAAAACGGTACATTGGCTTCACCCGCCACAGAACGTGCAAGTAATGTTTTACCTGTACCCGGAGGACCAACAAGCAAGGCGCCTGTCGGAATTTTTCCGCCTAAGCGCTGAAATTTTCCTGGATTTTTAAGATAATCTACAATCTCTTCAAGCTCTTCCTTTGCTTCTTCAATACCAGCGACATCAGCAAAAGTGACATGGGATTGATCTTCTGTAAGGAGCCGCGCACGAGACTTGCCAAAGCCCATTGCGCCACCGCCGCCCTTGCCACCCTGCATTTGGCGCATAAAGAAAATCCAGATTGCGATAACAAGGAACATTGGCAACCATGCAATAAGTGTCGAGAAGACCAAGCCACCATCTTTTGGCTCAACGGTTATCTTCACACCCTTTTCAACGAGAGTTTCGACTAAATTGGCATCCTCTGGCATATAGGTGATAAATTTCTTACCATCTTTATAAAGACCAATGATTTCTTTTCCTTGAATGGAAACTTCCGTCACGTCCGTCTGGTCCACACTGGTGAGAAACTCGCTATAAGCCACACGGCTAGACGCGGCAGTGCCACCTTGGAAAAGGTTAAAGAGTGTAATCAATAATAAAATTATGATTACCCATACAAATGCATTACGCATAAATCCGTTCACGGATGCTTCCTTCTTTATTCACAGGCCTGCCATATCTTGGGGCAAATATAGTTTCAGTCCCTGATGTTTACACACCCCACTCTCGCCGAGAGCTTTTCTTACTATGAGATAAGGGTGAAAGTCCACTATGCAAGGCCCAAATCGATAATGATACTAAAAATAAATAGAAAAACTGCATTCAAAGGGCATAAATAGGGGAAAATTGGGCTTTTAAGCCCTCACCAAAGCCCAAATGCGGTTGCGCGATAACCTTATCCTCGTGCCATAAGGCTGGAAGTGACAGGCGTGTATTATAAGCAATGGGAGTGTTTTTAAGATTCGAATCCATTTCTTTAATCTGCACCCACCCATCTTCACCTAGTTTTTTGACCTGCCCTTGCCCGCTTTTCGAGATAATAAAGCGCCCATCCCAAAGACCTTGCCCGCTCAAAGGTGATGAATCAACGGCATCAGATTCGCGCTCAACTGTAACAGCAGAACCAAACACACTAAATTGGCACCCCGAGAGGGTCTGTCCACTAAAGCCAGACTCGCTAAGCGCCTTATAGGCTCGCTCAAGTTTATTAAGGCGAGGACTATAAGCCCCTCCGCTGATATGGCGAACAAGGCGCGCCAAAGCACGCAAACCAGTTTCCTCGGGTGCACAGTGCAATATATTGACATCAAGGTCGGCATAACCTGCCGGATAAACCACCACCGCTGCTGCTAACAATTCAGTAGCATAATGATCTAACGCTTCTTTTGCTCGTTGCATACGCTCTGCGGTTTGTGCCAACTTTAAACTATCCAAATTTAATAATGGTGGATTTGCCAGATACTCACGGGCTTTTATTCGATCATATTGCAGATCCGCATTACTCGGGTCTTCCACCCAGTCTTGCTTCATGGAAACAAGGGTGGCTTTCAATCTCTCTTTGTTGATGTGCAAAAGTGGCCTGAGTACCGTAATATTGCCCAAACCTCCTATAAGCGGACTTTGCTCCGACATTGACGCAAGACCATAAACACCAGACCCACGCGACAATCTCATGAGGAAAGTCTCTGCCTGATCATCCATATGATGCGCTAAAGCAAGATTAGTAATTTTTTTATCTACACACCAATTTTGAATAAGCTCATAGCGCGCCGTTCTAGCCGCAGCCTGAACATTAGCCGTTGGTTTATCGCCCTTCCAGCGCAAAACCGTATGGGCAATAGAGTGACGCGCCATAACATCACCCACAAAACGCGCTTCATCAGCCGCTTCTGCTCTAAGGCCGTGATCAACAGTTACCGTTTCAATTTTACAGATTTGACCCATCAAAAGCGCCAGCGCCAAACTGTCAGCTCCACCAGAAACTGCAACAGCAATAGGCGCAGACAGATCTATCTTTAAAGCCTGCAGTTTTTCCTTAAGCTCTTCAACTGTAACAGGGTTTTGATTCAAAATATTTTCCAAATCTTAACATTTAGCTCTCTTCTCGTCAGCATCTACACGGGACTTTAATCGCGGCTTTGCGTCAGGGAAAGCCCTACGAAACTCGAGATAAGCCTCACATGCACTAGCATTTTCACCAAGCTTAATCATAGAGTTACCTAGTTCTAAAAGGGCCTCAGGGGCTTTTTTATGTTTAGGGTTTTCCTCAAAAACAGTTAAAAATTGTTCGGCAGCCTTACCATATCTACCTTCTTGAAAATGTACCCGCCCAAGCCAAAAATGAGCATTGGCTGAAAGGTCACCTGTCGGATTAGCTTTCAGGAAAAGTTTTAGTGCCTTTTCACCATTTTTCAGATCATTTTTAGCGACATAGCCAAAGGCCCATTCAAACTGACTAGCGACACTACCTTCTGGCACAGTCATTTCGGGAGTTTTCACAGGTTCCTTCTTAACATCAACACTTGGGGATGTAGGTGGCACTGCAGCTGTTGTGCGCATCTCCTCAAACCGAATAGATGTATCTTTTGTTAAAAATTCGAGCTTTTTTGTGAATTGCTCTTGGGCATACTCGATGGCTTCAATTCGTCCTGTAATTTCACGCATCTGGCGTTCAATCGCGCTAATTTTAACGGACATATCAGCCACAAGTTTTCTACCTGATACAGAGCTGGGCGCGGCCTGATCTGATTGCGTATCAGCAGGCAAATCTCCACTTCCAAACACCTTACGCTGGACCGCGCGCAATTGTTTTTCAACACGCTCAATACGTTTTTCAGCACTTACTGCCTCTTGTGCCATCACTTGCATGGTGACCGAACCCGTCATCAGCGTTGCTACACAAAGGATTGATAAAATTCTTGATCTTTTCAACATGGATGATCTCCTCGCTCTAAGCACTTAGTTTCATATCCTTTCTACACCATGGATAGGGCAAAAAGAAGATGCTCTATAGTAAACATGAAAAAGGCCCTGCGTTTCCGCAAGGCCTAAAGTCATAAAAACTTTAAATATTAACGTACGACAGATGAACCGCGGCGGTTCTGGCTCCATGCGCTTTCGTCGTTTCCAACAGCGACCGGACGTTCTTTACCATATGAGATTGTCTCTAGGCGGCTGCTTGATACACCCAAAGCCACAAGATAATTTTTTACGGCAACAGCACGACGCTCACCAAGAGCAAGGTTATATTCGCGGGTTCCGCGCTCATCGGCATGACCTTCTACACTAATCATAAGGTTATTTGCGCCCATCCATTCAGCCTGCTTTTCAAGCGTGCTACGTGCGGCAGCTGTTAGCTCAGAACTGTCATAATCAAAATGCACTGTCGCTCCAGCATAATTAGCAAGACCTTCTTGCGTCATGTCAGCAATAGCCTCATAAACGACTTCAGGCTCAGGAGTTGGAGCAACAACCTCTTCAACGGCTGGTGTAGGGGCCGCAACCTCTGGCTCAGACTCTGAACAAGCTGCAATAAATGAGCCTGCAATAGCGATCATAGCGATGTTTTTAACCATTTTTGTCGATTTCATTCGAACGTCCTCCAATAGGTTTGGCATTCCATATTTACCAATAAATTCTATACTCTTACGGCTTATAAAAAACAAAAGCCCATAAACTCAACGCAACTATAATGCGATTTTGATAGATTAACAAGGCGAAAACACAATCAAATCAATAAGGAAGGTAGATTGTTGACCTAATATTAGACAAATTACCTCTTGAAAGCGCACAGGAGTGTGACTTGCCTTAACAAACGGGCCCATCATTTTATCAACACCTAAGACAAGGAACATCTTGTATCGGCATGAAAAGTTGCTAAACCATGAGATAAAAATCTGGAGAGCCAAATGAAAGTCCTAGAATTACCCAACCGGGGTGTTATCCGCCTGAGCGGCAAAGATAGCAAAGAGCTTCTACAGGGGCTTATTACTAACGATATAGATCAGCTGGCAAGGGAGGCCGCTATCTACTGCGCCCTCTTGACACCCCAAGGCAAATATCTCTTTGACTTTTTCATCGTAAAAGACGGTGACGACCTTCTGCTCGATTGCGAAGCCTCGCGCATGCCAGACCTCATTCGTCGTTTGATGATGTACAAACTGCGTGCTGACGTAGATATCATTGACATCTCAGATAATTATAAAGTTTATGCCCTTTTGAATGCTGATATTGGCTACACAGACCCTAGACACAATGAGATTGGTAATCGCTTGGTTGCCAGCACACCTCCAACTGGAGATTCCCTATCACTAGAGGACTATGAGGAAAAGCGCCTTGCTCTCGGCCTGCCAGATAGCAGTCGTGACATAGCTGTGGATAAAAACTTTATCTTAGAGGCCAATTTCAAAGAGCTTAACGGCGTTAGTTTTACCAAAGGCTGTTATGTAGGACAAGAGCTTACTGCCCGCATGAACCACCGCACAACGGTGAAAAAGCGCCTTCTACCAGTCATATCAAAAGGTGGAAAATTAGAAAGTGGCGCTGCCATAAGCAATAGGGACGGAAAAAGCATTGGTGACATTCGCTCTGTAAGCGGCAATCGCGCTATCGCCTACATCAAACTCGAATATTTAGGTGAAAACAACAGCTTCACTGCGGGCGACACTGAAATCGAAGTCATTTTGCCAGATTGGCTTGATCTTTCAGCTTGATAAATACACCAAAATATTCTTTCATGAAAATCACACTAAGGGAGACAAAGCATGGGTAAAAAGAAAAATAAGGTCAATGCAGCTCAAAAGGCCGCCGAGAAAAAACGATTCATCATCATGGGCACTGTAACTGCGATAATTTTAGCGGTAATTTTCTACCTGATTGGATGATGTTTTAAATAACATCCGCTACACGGCGCGCTGTTAACACACAACCGCTGAGGAATGTACCCTCAAGTGAGCGCCTGCCCGAGGCACCGCCACCACCAAAGCCCGCAGCTTCACCGATAGCATAAAGCCCCTTAATTGGCTCTCCTCCTTCGTTGAGTACCCTACAATCAAGATCCGTTTGAATGCCGCCAAGGGTTTTTCGCGATATCAATTTCACGCGGATCGCCAAATAGGGCATATCGCTTTTGGTATCAAGCGGCCTCGGCATAACCGTGCGCATCTTGTCCCCTGTCCACTCGCGGAGTTGCATCAAACGCTTGAGTTGAACATCAGTCCAGCTATCAGGACCTTTTTTAATCTGGTCGTTATAGGCATCAAGTTCTGCGCGAACTTGGCTTTCATTCACATAAGGCGCATCAGTCATAGCGTTCATCTTATCCACCAAGCCTTCTATGGTGGGGGCAACAACGATCTGATCACTCTCGCGCACCATCTGCTTAATCAGCTTCGGGCTTGCTGTGAGAATTGACCATAAAAACCGGATAAATTTTCTGTCGCGAATGTAAGCGTTATGCTCAGCACCTGATATTGCAAATTCCTTACGCGCAATGCGCCAGTTCATCACCTTCCATGTCCATGGTTTTTCTTGGGTAACAACTTGCCTGCACAGATCATTAGTATCAAACCCTGTAACAAGCGGGTCAGGCCCGATGCGCTTTCCCGTGTGGTCTAACCATAGCGATGATCGTGTAGGAACAAGGCTTAAACCATGACCCTCAAAATGAGGCTGTGGGTGCGGAATGCCTGCAGCATAGTTCCACATCCAATCCAAATGCGTTACCTTGCCGCCAATATCCGTCGTTGCGCGGTGCAGCCGTCCGTCCGCTGATGGATGGCTGCCATTATAGATCTCACTTGGCGCTGGAGCACCGCTTGTCGTCCACTCAGTAGGCCAGTTAGCCCTGACATTGGCTAAATTTCCACCGACACCGCCTGTCGCGACAATCACCTGGGACGCGCTAACAATAAAAGCTTGCTCACCATCACTAACACCCTCAAACCCCACCACAGAACCAGCTTTAACCGTCAGGCTATCAACGCGGTGATCATTGAGAAGTTCAAAATTGTCGGGCGTAGCTAGATCAAACAATCTTTTGACAAAGACATCACGCAGGCGCTTGGAGCTGCCCCAAAGAATGTGATAGCGCGGCACGCTATTACCATCGCCGTTCAGGCCCCGTTCCACCCACTGTACAGCGGGTAAAAATTTCAAGCCAAACTGCTTGAACCATTCAAAGATACGCTCATTGCTATTTTCAACATAATATTTCGCCCAAGCTTTGGGCCAAAGGTCATCTTCGGCAAAATCAGCAAAAGAATGCCAGTCCTTGAGGGCAATTTCAGGGTTATCAACGATTTTATTCTTTTTCTGGGCAGAGGTGCCAACAAGTGCCATGCCGCCAAAGGCCCAGTTAGCAAGGCCACCAAGAGCATCACGGCTGTCTCTGTCAACCATCAGGACTTTGCGCCCATCACCCTTGGCCAAAATTTCCGAGGCAGCAATTATACCAGCAATGCCGCCACCAATAATGGCTATATCTGCTTTGTGCGCTTGTACCGCCATTGATCTGCCCCCTTAGAACACCCCGATTGTTTTATTCTTTAAGCGCAGCTTGAGCCGCAGCTAGCCGAGCAATCGGTACACGGTAAGGACTGCAAGATACATAATCTAGGCCACTGTTGTGACAGAATTCAACCGAGGCAGGGTCGCCACCATGCTCGCCGCAAATACCAAGTTTCAGATCAGGCTTTGTCGTGCGACCACGTTCGGCACCAAGTTTGACCAATTGACCAACGCCTTCTTGGTCGATAGTGACAAATGGATCAATTTCAAAAATTTCATTGCTGACATAATCCGGTAAAAAGCGGCCAGAGTCGTCGCGACTGATGCCTAAGCAGGTTTGCGTTAAATCATTGGTGCCAAAGCTGAAGAAGTCCGCAGATTCTGCAATTTGCGCCGCTTGCAAAGCAGCCCGCGGCAATTCGATCATCGTACCAACCTGATAATTAACCTTATGATCTTTCTCACTAAATACGGATGCGGCCACAGCTTCAACCCGCTCGCGCAGAATAGAAAGCTCTTTATGAGTTGCTACAAGCGGGATCATAATTTCCGGCACCACTGTATCGCCAGTTTCAACCTCAACTTCAATCGCTGCTTCAAAAATAGCACGGGCCTGCATCTCATATATTTCAGGATAGGTGATGGCCAAACGACAACCGCGGTGTCCAAGCATCGGGTTAAATTCGTGCAAATCACCCGCGCGCTGCTTTAAATGCTCCAAGCTCACACCCATGGCATCGGCAACCGCTTGAAATTCTTTTTCTTCATGAGGTAAAAATTCATGCAGGGGCGGATCAAGCAAGCGGATAGTCACCGGCAGACCCGACATAATTTTGAAAATTTCTTTAAAGTCACCCCGTTGCATAGGTAGCAATTTATCCAATGCTTTTTTACGACCGTCCAAATCATCACTCAGGATCATTTCACGAACTGCAATAATGCGGTCCGATTCAAAGAACATATGTTCTGTGCGGCAAAGACCAATACCTTCAGCACCAAACTCACGCGCTGTTTTTGTATCTTCTGGTGTGTCAGCATTCGTGCGAATACGAAGACGTCGATAGTCATCAGCCCATACCATAAGCGACGCAAAGTCACCCGAAAGCTCAGGCTGCAAAGTTTTCACTTCACCTAGAATAATTTCTCCAGCTGACCCATCAATAGTAATGATATCGCCCTTTTTGACCTCACGGCCCATAGACGTCATCACACCCTTTTCCATATTGATATGCAGCGTGCCCGCGCCAGATACACAAGGACGGCCCATACCCCGTGCAACAACGGCAGCATGGCTTGTCATCCCGCCACGCGCGGTCAAAATACCTTTTGCAGCATGCATACCGTGAATATCTTCCGGACTAGTCTCGGTTCGGCAAAGTATTACGGCTTTACCGTCAGCGGCTAGATCCACAGCTTCATCGCTATCAAATACCACCTGACCACAGGCAGCACCGGGCGATGCTGGCAGACCGCGGGTTAAAATATCACGATGTGCTTCAGGGTCGAGCGTTGGGTGCAGCAGTTGGTCAAGCGCTGCCGGATCGATACGCATAATAGCTGTTTTATGGTCGATAAGTCCTTCGTTGGCCATATCAACCGCAATTTTAAGCGCAGCTTTGGCGGTGCGTTTTCCAGAGCGCGTTTGCAGCATCCAGAGCTTGCCTTTTTGAACAGTAAACTCAATGTCCTGCATATCTTTATAGTGTAGCTCGAGCTTATCAAAGACCTGACGCAGTTGTTCAAAAACTTCCGGCATCGTCTCTTCCATAGCTGGCTTAGTTGCAGAGGCTTCCTCTCGCGCAATTTTGGTCAGATGTTGCGGTGTGCGAATACCCGCGACGACATCTTCGCCCTGCGCATTGATAAGATATTCCCCGTAATATTCATTGGTACCTGTTGCAGGGTTGCGGGTAAAAGCAACACCGGTGGCTGACGTATCACCCATATTACCAAACACCATAGCTTGCACATTAACCGCAGTTCCCCATTGATCGGAGATATTATTGAGCCTGCGGTATACTTTTGCGCGCTCTACATGCCAACTGCCAAAAACAGCACTTATAGCGCCCCAAAGCTGCTCGTTCACATCCTGTGGGAACGGATAACCTAATACTTTTTCAGCTTTTTCTTTAAACTTTCCGACCAAGGCTTTCCAGTCATCAGCCGTAAGGTCCGTATCGTTAAAGGTGCCGACCTCTTCTTTGTGAATTTCAATGATATCTTCAAAGTGATAATGGTCTACGCCCAGCACAACATCGCAGTACATCTGGATAAAGCGGCGATAACTATCCCATGCAAATCGCTCGTTACCAGCCTCTTTTGCTAGTCCTTCGACAGTTTCATCATTAAGACCAAGGTTTAAGACCGTGTCCATCATGCCCGGCATAGAAACACGCGCTCCCGACCTAACCGAGACCAGTAATGGGTTTTTAGAGTCGCCAAACTTGGCGCCAACTGTTTTTTCAATTTGCGCTAGAGAAGCGTTAACCTGATCTCGCAGGTCGCCTGGATAGGCATGCTCATTATCATAATAATATGTGCAAACTTCTGTCGAGATGGTGAGCCCTGGCGGCACTGGCAGGCCAAGACTTGCCATTTCTGCAAGATTTGCCCCCTTGCCACCGAGAAGGTTTTTCATATCTGCACGACCATCAGCCGTACCACCACCGAAGTTATAGACCCATTTAGTCACAAGCATGGCCTCCAAGCCTTTTGAACTTTGGTTGCCCTTGGCATTTTTTTGATTTTGGCCGAGGGCAAGCCATTAAAATAAACAATAGCGTGTCGTAGGTAATATTATCCCTCTATCTGACTGAAATCAGCAACCATGTCTATAGAAGACCTGATAGAAGAAAGCAGCGCAAGACGATTTGCTCGCACTGTTGCATTTTCGTCATTGACCGTCACCTTATCAAAAAAAGCATCCGTTGGTGCCCGTAGTTTCGATAGGGCTGACATAGCGCCTTCAAAGTCTTCAGCATCCATAGCAGTCGTTGCGTTTTCTTGAGCAATCAATAGAGCCTTGTATAACTTCATCTCTTCAGGCTCAGTTAGTAGGTTCTCGTCGACTACTGGTAGATATTTTTCATCTTTCTTTTCTTCAATCTTAAGAATATTAGCCGCTCGCTTATATCCAGCTAGTAAATTTACACCATCATCAGAATTTACCAGTGTATTTAGTGCTTCAACACGCCTCAAAATTATTACAAGGTTATTCCCGCCAAGAGAATAAACAGCATCAATCAGATCGTGACGAACCCCTTTAGTGCGCTGTTGAACCTTAAGCCGCTCAGCAATAAAAGAAATTAAAGCTATTCTCGTTGTAAGGTTCAAATCATTCGGCCAGCCATATGACTGTGGTAAATCTACATGGTCTCTAAATACAGAGTTCAAATTCAGGCGAATATCATTCTCAGTGATAAGCCTGATCACACCAAGGGCTGCGCGGCGCAGGGCAAAAGGATCTTTCGAACCTGTTGGTTTCATATCCGCGCCAAAAAAGCCAACCAGCGTATCGATTTTTTCGGCCAGCGCCACGGCGACCGACACAAGCGCGCTCGGGCACATATCGTCAGGGCCTTTGGGCGCATAGTGGTCACGAATAGCGTCAGCAACTTCAGCAGGCTCTCCCGCTTCCAATGCGTAATAACGCCCCATCACACCTTGCAGATCAGCAAACTCACCGACCATATTGGACACAAGGTCAGCTTTCGAAAGCTCAGCCGCACGTTCAGCCTGCTTGACATCACAGCCCATTTCTTTAGCGAGATAGCCAGAAAGAGCTTTAATACGCTCAACACGCTCTGCGACAGTGCCAAGCTTGTCATGAAAAACAATATCGCTCAATTTTGCAACATTATCTTCCAACTTAACCTTCAAGTCTTGTTCCCAAAAGAATTTAGCATCGGACAACCGCGCAGAAAGCACACGTTCGTTACCCGCGCGGACAAAGTCACCTCCGTCTTTAGCGTCAATATTGGAAACGGTAATAAAATGCGGTGCAAGCTTGCCAGTTTTAGGGTTGCGCAAGACAAAATATTTCTGATCTTTTTTCATCGTCAGGATCAGCACTTCCTCAGGCACTTGCATGAAAGATTTGTCAAAGCTACCCATCAACGCAACAGGCCATTCAACCAGCCCAGCGACCTCGGTCAGCAAGCCTTCGTCTTCTACCCACTCCAGACCATTTGATTTTGCAAGGTCTTTGCAGTGCTGGCGAATAGTGTCCGCGCGCTCATCATGATCGACCATCACATGGGCTTTTCTAAGCTTCTTGGAGTAATCCACAAGGCCGTTAATCTCAATCGGCTCGGGCGACATGAAGCGATGCCCATGCGTGAAATGATCGCTCTTAATTCCGCCAACTTCAAATTTGACAATTTTACCATCGAGCAAGCAGGCAATGCTATGCAATGGGCGGACCCACTTTAGAGACCCCTCACCCCATCTCTGAGACTTTGGCCAAGGAAAGTTACGAATAATATCTGGCATGAAGCTCGCGATGACGTCAGCTGCTTCGCCGCCTTTTCTCTCAATCACAGCGTAAAGGAATGTGCCTTTTTTGTCTTCGCGCTCAACAAGGTCGTCGCGACTTAATCCAGCACCGCGTAAAAAACCCTCAATGGCTTTTTCAGGGGCATCAGCGCGTGGGCCTCGGCGTTCTTCGCTCACATCAGGCGTTGTCAAAGGAACACCATCAATTTTCAGCGCAAGTCGCCTTGGCGTGGTGTAGGTCACGGCATTTTCATAGGCTAGACCCGCATCTTTTAGAGCAGCACAGACCAAGCGTTCCAAGTCCGCTCTGGCTTTTGCCTGCATACGCGCAGGGATTTCTTCTGAGAAGATTTCAAGGAATAATTCAGCCATCTTATCCCTCCCATCCAAATTCTTCGCTCCAGCGGTCATGGTTTTTATCCATATATGCCTGACAACAGCCTTTTGCCATATCGCGCACACGGGCAATATAGGCTTGACGTTCGGTCACAGAAATAACCCCGCGAGCATCAAGCATATTAAAGCTGTGGCTCGCTTTGATACACTGCTCATAAGCAGGAAGCGGTAGCTTGGCTTCCAAAAGGGCCATACATTCGCTCTGTGCCTTGGCAAAGTCGTCAAAAAGTTTTTCAGTGTTGGCGTGCTCAAAATTATAAGTCGATTGCTGACGTTCATTTTCTAAATAGACATCGCCGTATGTCACGCCTTCATTATTGAAAACCAAATCATAAACATTATCAACACCCTGCAAGAACATACACAGACGCTCGAGACCATAGGTAAGCTCGCCGGACACAGGCTTGCAATCTATGCCACCCACCTGCTGGAAATACGTGAACTGGCTAACTTCCATACCATCACACCAAACTTCCCAACCAAGTCCCCAAGCCCCAAGCGTTGGGCTTTCCCAATCGTCTTCTACGAAGCGAATATCATGCAAAACTGGATCAAGACCAATCTCGCGCAAAGACCCTAAGTATAGCTCCTGCATATTATCAGGGCTTGGCTTTAGAATTGCTTGAAACTGATAATATTGCTGCAAACGGTTTGGGTTTTCGCCATAGCGACCATCGGTCGGGCGACGGCAGGGCTGCACATAAGCCGCTTTCCATGGCTCAGGCCCAAGTGAACGCAGTGTTGTCGCAGGATGAAAGGTTCCCGCACCCATTTCCATGTCGTGGGGTTGCAAGAGCAAACAACCATGATTCGCCCAATAACGTTGAAGCGTAAGGATAAGGTCTTGAAAAGAAAGACCTTGATTTAATGTATGTCCGGGCATGAAAACTCAATTCTTTATCAATATTTAGTACAAACTTTTAGCGAGCCGCCAGCCAAGGGTCAAGCGCGCTTTTAGGCTAACTGCACCCAATGGGCTACACGTCGCCTCCATCACGGATCACTTCATGGTGCTTGATCACTTCATGAATTATAAACTGCAAGAATTTCTCGCTAAATTCAGGATCAAGGTTTGCCTCAGCAGCCAGCGTCCGAAGGCGCTCAATCTGGTTCTTCTCACGGTCAGGGTCCGCAGGTGGAAGATTATACTTTTTCTTAAAATGCCCAACCTTTTGCGTCACTTTAAAGCGTTCGGCTAACATAAAAACAAGGGAGGCATCGATATTATCAATACTCTCGCGAAACTCTCGCATGGTTTCCAGATATTCCCGGGGCACATTTGTCACTGTCTTATCCCTCATCAAACATTAAGTAGCTAACGCTCTGTCGATACCGATTTGAAAGCAATTAAGCAAGCCTTTAGAGCAGAAAGTATAGTATTTCCTTAGCCTAAAGACTCAAATTGAAGACTTCATCGGTTTTATTGTTCCCATAATTAATTCGCCACCATGCCGCAATATCGCTTCGGCTTCAACGGTGTAGCTTTCCTCTTCGGTGTGCAGAACAAGGCCTGGCAAAATCACCATGCCGCCAGATACCCCTTTCCTGCCTTGCACCAATACCAGCTTGGCCGCTTCATCCTTATGGGGCCAAAGCGGGCATACCCGCAAATCCCCGACACGGCCATAGAGTCTATGAAGCAATTCATCAAGTCGGTCTGCGAGGTAAACAAAGCTGACAGAACCTTTATGGCACGCCATATTAACACTAAAATTGACCCAGCTCTTAAGTGAGGCTGTTTTTTCCATATGAGCAAGTCCCTTGGTCTCGCTTACAGACCTATTGGCTTTTCCACTGGATAAATAAGGAGGATTGGACATAACATGATCGAAGCTGCCAGCTTTGAGCTCAGTAGGAGGCGCAGTAATATCGCCTTGCAATATTGTCACGCGGGCATTCATATTATTAAGCGCAACATTGTCAGAGCCGTAGCTCGCCATTTCTTGTTGCAATTCTATCCCTGTCACTTGCACACCACTTACTCTATGGGCAAGACAAAGGGCAGCCCCGGCTGAGCCAGTACCCACATCTAAAATAACATCCCCACATTGCGCTGGCACGCTGGCTGCGAGCAATAGCGTGTCCATAGATACGCGATAGCCGTCGCTTGGTTGTTTGAGTCTCACAGCTCCACCCAAACAATCATCGATGGAGTAGTCCATGGCTTCCTGATTGCCTTCATTATCATGAGGCATTTTGTCACGTTTTTTAACCATGATCCTTTATAAACTCCCAATTTCTGCGATTTTTTAATATTTCTATCTTAGTGAATATTCCTTAATCGTCAAAGAACTTGTATTTATTTCATTCTATCCTTATTTTCGCGAGAGAATCAGTAAACAATCAAGGACTATCCACATGCCGACCATAGTGCCTCTTCCCAAAAAAGCGTCCAGAGGTCCAAGTGCAATTGATACATTGCAAGCCCTAGTAGCCGAGGATATGAAAGCTGTGAATGCTGCGATTTTAACGCGCATGGAAAGCCCTGTAGCGCTTATTCCGCAACTTGCTGGTCACCTGATCGCCTCTGGCGGCAAACGTCTTCGCCCGATGTTAACACTAGCAAGCGCTAAATTACTTGGCTATGAGGGCAAACGTCAAATCAAGCTAGCTGCCTGTGTGGAGTTTATTCACACAGCCACCCTGCTGCACGATGATGTGGTTGATGAAAGCGATATGCGTCGCGGCAAAGAAACTGCCAATGTTCTTTTTGGAAATCAGCCAAGTGTTCTTGTTGGCGATTTTCTCTTTAGTCGTTCTTTTGAGTTAATGGTCGAAGATGGTTCCTTGAAAGTTCTTAAAATACTCTCCAGCGCGTCGTCTATTATCGCTGAGGGTGAAGTGTTGCAGTTGATGATTACGAATGATCTTTCAACTACTGAAGAATCTTACCTTGAAGTCATTGCCGCTAAAACTGCTGCACTCTTTGCCGCAGCTTGCGAAATTTCCGGCGTTGTTGCTGAAAGTGGAGAAGAAGCTGAAACAGCCTTGTCCAGCTACGGCCGCAATCTCGGTATTGCCTTTCAAATGATTGATGATGTACTCGACTATTCTGCCAAACAATCAACGCTTGGTAAAACTGTTGGCGATGACCTTCGTGAAGGCAAGGTGACCTTGCCTGTGCTTTTATCTTATCGTCGCGGTAATGATGAAGAGCGCCTTTTCTGGAAGCGGGTTATTGAAGACCTTGACCAAAAAGATGGCGATCTTGATCAAGCCATCGCCTATATGACAAAACATGGAGCACTGGAAGATACAGTCGCTCGCGCACGTCATTATGGTGATATGGCCAAGGATGCTCTAGCAATATTCCCGGAAAACACCGCCCATAAGGCCCTAAGCGATATTGTGGACTTTTGCATCGACCGAGCGTATTAAAAATTGCGTTAATAATCAAAACAACTGTGATATTGACAAATCTTTCAGGGCATCAGACAAATAGCCCATGAAAATAGCCTTATATATCTTGGCTTCGGCCTTTTATGCTATCAGCAACTCAACCGTATATGCCAGCGAGCCTGAGCAAGAAAAAACCGTTGTGCTGTTTGCTGCGACCAGTACTGCGCATGCTATTGAAACTATTAAAAAAACTTACGAGACCAAAAACCCTGACATAAAAATAAGAGTGTCTTATGGTGCAAGTGCCCTTCTTGCTAGGCAGATATCAAAAGGGGCTCCCGCTGATTTATTTCTCTCGGCCAATATGGAATGGGTAAATTGGGTAGAGAGCAAACTCAATCCCCAAAACACCTCAAAGCCTGTAGTTGTCGCCCACAATAGATTGATGCTCATATCGGGAAAATCTGCCCCTGATTTATCATGTCCACCAACAGCCAGTCAGCTAGCGCATGCCTTGGGTGATAAACGATTTGTGCTTGCTGACCCTAATGTATCCCCGCTTGGCCAATATTCTAAACAAGCGCTCATCGCTTTAAACCTGTGGAAAACAGTTGAACCTAATCTCGCTGTAGCGGGCAATGCGACCCTGGCATTAAAGATGGTAGAGCGCGGCGCTGGCCCATATGGCATATCCTATGCTAGTGGCACAACAAACAACACTTCCATAAAAGAGATATGCCTTCTGCCTGCCAGCAGTCACCAATTGATAAATTATTATCTGGTGCCAATACACATGCCTTCACAGGCTGCAGCATCTTTTACTGATTATATTAAGCATGGTAGTGATCAACTATGGCCCGACGCGGGGTTTTATAAACCGATTCACCATAATACAAACGATGATGACATAAAATAAAATTGAATAGGTCATATTATCTCGGCTAAGGTATCGCCTACAGTAACGTAGGAAACTTGCATGATGGAATTACCCCCAGAATTAATACCTGAATACGGCGCTTGTGTACAATTAAGCGAGCGTATATGGCGGGTGGTTTGCAAAAATTATGGTCCCTTTACATATACGGGCACTGGCACATACATCATTGGCGATCACTCTGTCGCGGTTATCGACCCGGGCCCTCTTGATAGTGACCACCTTGATGCCCTAATGACAGGATTAAAAGGCAAGACGGTTAGCCATATCCTTATAACGCACACGCACCTCGATCACTCTCCGCTAGCGGCTGAACTCGCCAAACGCACAGGGGCGAAAACCTATGGATTTGGTCCCCACGGTAGTGGCCGCAAAGCCGGCCTTGAAGGTGAAAAAGTTGAGGCTGGCGCAGACATGGACTTTACGCCCAATATCGCCTTAAAAGACGGGGACATAATAAAAGGTGATGGCTGGACTATAGAAGCTATTCACACTCCAGGCCATACATCGAACCATTTGTGCTTTGCCTTAAAAGAAGAAGAGTGCCTGTTTGTTGGCGACCATGTGATGGGCTGGTCAACCACGGTTATTTCTCCACCAGACGGAGATATGCGGGCCTACATTGAAAGCCTTAGAAAAGTAATGGAGCGTGATGAAAAGCTTTATTATCCAACCCACGGGGAACCGATTGAAAAAGCCCGTCGTTTTGTTAGCGCAACGATTGGGCACCGTCATCAGCGGGAAGCACAAATTTTGCGCGCCATCGCCGATGGTAATCATTCCATAGAGGATATTGTATCCATCTGCTACAAAGACATTGACCACCGACTGCACCCTGCTGCCGCACGCTCGGTTCTAGCGCATCTCGTCATGATGGAGGAAGACGGCAAGGTGGCCACTGATGGCCCCGTTCGTATTTCATCGCAGTTTAAGCTCACCAGTTAAAAAGAGCGACGCGAAAACCACCAAAATGATATAAACAATTGCCTTTATGGCAAGCCTTAGCTAAAAATGCCTGCTTGTATTAGTATCTTTTGGATTTGGAGAATTTTAATGGGACATCCCGGTAATATTGACATTGACCCAGCACTGGATCTGGAATCTGAAATTAAGCGTCTTGCTAAAGAAAAAAATGCTGTGATTTTAGCGCATTTTTATCAATCTGCTGACATTCAAGACATCGCCGATTTTGTCGGTGATAGCCTTGATCTTAGCCGCAAAGCTGCTGATACCGATGCGGATGTTATAGTCTTTTGTGGCGTGAAATTTATGGCGGAAGTGGCTAAAATTCTAAGCCCAGAAAAAACTGTGGTTTTGCCTGATCTTGAGGCCGGTTGTAGCTTGGAAGATAGCTGCCAGCCCGAAGACTTTAGAAAATTTCTTGACCAGCATCCCGATCATAAAGTTCTGAGCTACATCAATTGCTCAGCTGACATCAAAACCATGAGCGATATTATCGTCACCTCATCAAACGCAGATTACATCCTCAGTCAGTTTCCTAAGGATGAAAAGATCATCTTTGCACCTGATCGCCATCTGGGCGGATATTTAAACCGCAAGAATGATCGTGATATGCTTTTATGGCCCGGCACTTGTATCGTACACGAGCAATTTAGTGAAAAAGAGCTGATTAAACTCAAAGCACAATATCCTGATGCACCGGTTGCAGCGCACCCAGAGTGTCCAGAGCATATCATGCGCCACGCAGACCACGCTGGATCGACAAGCTCAATATTAAACTTTTGCCTAACCACAGATGCTGACACAATCATAGTGGCCACTGAGCCCGGCATTATTCACCAGATGGAAAAGTCTGCCCCCAATAAAACCTTCATTGGTGCACCGGGTGCTGACGGAAAATGTAGCTGTAACCTGTGCCCATTCATGGCGCTCAACACTATGGAAAAGCTGTATCTTTGCTTGCGTGACCTTAAGCCTGAAATTGATGTACCAGAGGAAAAGCGACTAGCCGCCTTAAAGCCTCTTGAGCGTATGCTCGAGATGAGCCCGCCAAAGAAGTGATGTTAATAGAAAATGACCCCATTTTACAAAAAGAGCAATTATATGAGCGGATTCCCTCTAACATCTGATGAGGTTGAGAATTTCATAGACATTGCTTTTGCTGAAGATATAGCAGACGGCGATGTGACCTGTGATTTGGTTATCAAAAGGGATGCGACCCTAACCGCCACCATGAATGCACGACAAGACATGGTTGTCGCTGGTTTACCAATCGCTGAAAAAGTCTTTTTGCGGCTTGACCCTAATGCTCACATCACGCATCACGCTAAAGATGGTGACAGCCTTAATGAGGGCGAGCCGATTATGACTATTGCGGGCAAGGCGGTTGCGCTGCTGAGTGCTGAGCGTACGGCCCTGAACATCGTGCAGCATCTTTCAGGCATTGCAACGCTAACGCAAAGCTACGCCAAGATGATTGAAGGCACAAATGCTAAACTACTTGATACACGCAAGACCATACCGGGCCTTAGAAAACTCGCTAAATATGCCGTTAATATGGGCGGCGGTACCAATCACCGCATGGGGCTATATGACGCTGTAATGATTAAAGACAATCATATTGCTGTCGCCGGTTCCGTTAAAGCCGCTATCACGGCTGCCAAAGTAACAGGACGCAGTGATGTGCAAGTGGAATGCGATACGTTAGAGCAGGTGAAAGAAGCTTTAGACGCGGGAGCAGATAGCTTGCTGCTCGACAATATGTCCCCGGGCATGATTAGAAAAGCGCGCGCAATTCTTGGCGAGACCATCTGCTGTGAAGCCTCTGGCGGTGTTACCCTTGATACCATCCGCGCTATCGCTGAAACAGGTGTTGAATATATCTCAGTAGGCCGTCTCACCCAATCCGCCCCGGCGGTTGATATTGGGCTGGATTTTTAAAAACTACCTCTCAAAAATTCACAAAGAAAAACCCCGCCAACAAAGCCAGCGGGGTTTTAAATTTTCATATAGTAAAAAGTGCTTAGTGAAGCTTGCTTCCAACTTCGTCGATAGAAGACTTTACTAGACCTTCACCACTTTTACCTTTTAAACCTTCAGCTAAAACTTCTTTTGCAGCAGCTACAGCAGCTGTCACAGCAGCATTTTTAACTTCTTTGACGGCAAATAGCTCGGCTTGAACCAGCTTTTCCTTAGAAAGGCGTTCACGACGCTCAATAAGCTCTGCTATATCTTTCTTAGCCTGCGCCTTAAGAGATTCTGCTGCCGTTTCAGCATCTGAAATAATCGTTTCAGCTAGCTTTTGCGATTCACGTTGTTTGCGTTGATAATCCGCAAGGAATTTTTCAGCATCTTTTTTAAGGTTTAGAGCTTCATCAAGTTGCGCTTTGATAGAGGCTG
>CBFDBT010000003.1:0-39545 GCA_965603115.1 uncultured Alphaproteobacteria bacterium | reverse complement strand
TCTAATGATGATATAAACAAAATAGAGTCAAAAGCGCTTGATTTATATAAAGTCGGGCGTTATAAGCGCGTTTCTATTCGAGTGATCCGGCAACAAGGGCTGCCGTGTTTACCCATGAAAATGTCTTATAATTGAAAGGACAGAAAATGCCCAAAATGAAAACGAAATCAGGCGTTAAAAAACGCTTCAGCCTTACCGCGTCCGGTAAAGTGCGTGCCAACCAAGCTGGTAAACAGCACGGCATGATCAAGCGGACAAATAAGCAAATCCGTAATCTACGTGGTACTACAATCCTTCAAGATTGTGATGCGCGTATTATTAAGAAATTTATGCCATACGGTTAATACCGTTGTTGGCCCCCGGAATTTAGGTAAGGAATTAAAAAATGGCACGTGTAAAACGCGGTGTGGTATCACACGCAAAACATAAAAAAGTCCTCGAGCAAGCCAAAGGCTATCGTGGTCGCCGTAAAAATACAATCAAAGTAGCGCGTCAAGCCGTTGAAAAAGCAGGTCAATATGCTTATCGCGACCGTAAAGTTCGCAAAAGAACTTTTCGTGCGCTTTGGATTCAGCGTATCAACGCTGCTGCACGCTTGAACGACTTAACATATGGTAACTTCATGCACGGCCTAAAATTGGCTGGCATCGAGCTTGACCGTAAAGTTTTGAGCGATCTGGCAATCCACGAGGCAACTGCTTTTAAAAGCCTTGTTGATCAAGCTAAGGCCGCCCTCGCAAAATAACTGATACTGTCAGTTTAAAAAATTGAAGAAAAGGGGCAGCCGCTTGTGCTGGCCCTTTTTGCATGTTTATACTATAGAGACTTCAGGGAAAAACTCTATGCATGATAAAATCAACGATCAAAAACAAGCAGCCACAGCTGCGATAACATCCGCTGCCAATCTTGAAGCCCTCGAAGGTGTTCGTGTGGCACTTCTTGGCAAAAAGGGCAGCGTGTCCGGCCTAATGAAGGGTCTTGGTGGCATGACACCTGATGAGCGCAAAGAATTTGGCCCTCTTCTCAATAGCTTAAAGAACGAAGTGGCGGACGCTATCGCTGTGCGCAAAACTGCGCTCGACACGGCCGCCCTAGAAGAACGCCTCGCGAGTGAGCGTGTTGATGTTACCCTACCCGTTGGCGGTCGCTCTGCTGGTTACATTCACCCTATTAGTCAGGTAATGGATGAAATATCAGAAATTTTTGCAGCTTTGGATTTTGACGTCGCCGAAGGTCCTGACCTTGAAGATGATTTCCATAATTTTACCGCGCTGAATATCCCACCGGAACACCCCGCGCGCCAAATGCATGATACTTTTTACTTGAAGCCCGATGAAAATGGTGAGCGCAAAGTACTCAGAACCCACACAAGCCCCGTACAAATTCGGACCATGCTTAGTGAAACACCCCCTATTCGCATTATCGCCCCGGGGCGCACCTACCGCTCAGACAGCGATGCGACCCACACCCCTATGTTTCATCAGGTAGAAGGGCTCGTGATCGATAAAAGTACGCATCTGGGTCACCTAAAAGGGTGCTTGGAAGCCTTCATCAAAGCTTTCTTTGAAGTAGATGAAGTGAAAATGCGGTTTCGCCCTAGCTATTTTCCTTTCACCGAACCTTCAATGGAAGTGGATATCGGCTGTAGCTGGCAAGATGGTACCGTTAAAATAGGTACAGGTAGTGATTGGCTGGAAATTCTTGGTTGCGGCATGGTTAACCCCAAGGTTCTTGAGGCCTGTAACCTTGACCCAGATGTCTATCAAGGCTTTGCCTTTGGCTGCGGTATAGACCGCTTGGCCATGCTCAAATATGGCATGAATGACCTTCGCGCCTTTTTCGATGCCGATGGCCGCTGGATCAAGCATTATGGATTTAGTGCCTTTGATGTGCCAACGATGGCTGGAGGGTTAAGTCGATGAAATTCACAATCAATTGGTTAAAAGAATATCTCGACACTGATGCTTCGCTTGAAGACATTCTCCTTGGTCTTGATAATGTCGGCCTTGAAGTTGAAGACGTCATGAACCCTGCTGATAAGCTTGGTGCTTTTACTGTCGCCGAAATCACAAGTGCTGAAAAACATCCGAATGCCGATAAGCTCAGGGTTTGCAAAGTTAACACTGGCAGTGAGACCGTGCAGATAGTATGCGGAGCACCTAATGCACGCGCCGGCATCAAGGTTGTTCTTGGTCGCCCCGGTGACTATGTGCCCGGGATTAATGTTACGCTAAAAGCTGCGACCATACGTGGTGTCGCGTCTGATGGCATGATGTGTTCAGTCAGCGAACTTGACCTTGGCAATGATCATGACGGAATTATTGAGCTTTCAAGTGACGCCACTGTTGGCAGCAAATATGTTGATTTTGCAGGCCTTGATGATCCTGTTATTGAAATTGCCATCACACCTAACCGTCAAGATTGCCTCGGTGTAGAAGGTATCGCTCGCGATTTAGCGGCTGCTGGACACGGTACTTTTAAGGCGGCTACTCCTAAAGCTATTAAAGGCACATTCAAGTCCCCTATCAACATTGAACTTGATACGGCTGAATGTCCGGCCTTTATGGGTCGCATGATCAAAGGCATTAAAAATGGACCAAGCCCAGCGTGGCTCGCTGACCGTCTTACTGCAATTGGCCTGCGCCCTATATCTATTCTGGTGGATATTACCAATCTCATAACATACGATCGCGCGCGGCCTTTGCATGTCTATGACGCTGATAAACTCAACGGCAACATCCGTGCGCGGACCGGCGTAAAGGGTGAAAGCTTTGAGGCGCTCGACGATAAAATATACACCCTAAAAGGCGATGAAACTGTGATTGCCGACGACAAAAATGTACTCGGTTTTGGCGGTATTATGGGCGGTACTGAAAGCGGCTGCGGCGACGACACAACAAATGTGTTTGTCGAATCTGCTTGGTTTGAACCTATCTCGACGGCCATTACCGGTCGCAAACACAGCATCGAAAGTGATGCGCGCTATCGTTTTGAACGCGGCGTGGACCCGCTCTCTCTCGCAAGCGGTATTGATCAGGCTACAGCCTTGATCCTTGAGCTTTGCGGCGGTGAGGCTAGTGAAGTTGTCGAAGCTGGCACTGCGCCTTTAGTTGGTAAAACCGTATCCTTTCGCCCTGAGCGCGTAATGACCCTTGGTGGCCTCGACCTTCCAGCTGCAACATCAGTTGCCATTCTTGAGCGTCTTGGCTTTACAGTTGAAGGCAGCAGCCCTTACAGCGTTAAAGCACCAAGTTGGCGCCGCGACGTTGAAGGCGAAGCCGATCTGGTTGAAGAAGTGCTCCGCATACATGGCCTGAATAACGTGCCTGCTGTTGCTCTCCCGCCTCTTGGTAAAAAAGCAGGCTCAACCCTGACACAAAACCAACGTCGTGCGCGGACGATAAAACGCCGTCTTGCTGCCCATGGCTTGATGGAGGCTGTAACATGGTCCTTCATGAGCACCTCACTAGCCGAGCTTTTTGGCGGTGGCGGCGATGATCTGATTGTTGAAAATCCAATTTCCTCCGATTTGAACTGTATGCGCCCAAGTATTTTACCTAACTTACTACAAGCGGCCGGGCGTAACCGCGACAGGGGTGCATCATCAGTGGCCTTATTTGAAGTGGGCCCACAATATCGTGACTCTAGTGAAAAGGGTCAAGATTTGGTAGCGTCCGGCGTACGAGCCGCAAAGCTTTGTGAGCGCAACTGGTCTGATACGTCAAAAGATGTTGATCTATTTGACGCCAAAGCTGATGCAGTCGCGGGGCTTGAAGCGATCGGCGCTCCTATTGCTAATTTGCAAGTATTTGACGAAGCTCCAGCTTGGTATCACCCTGGGCGTAGCGGTACTTTAAGGCTGGGTCCAAAAACTATTCTCGCAGCCTTTGGGGAAGTACACCCTGCTGTTTTAGCTAAGCTTGATATTGATGGCCCAATGGTTGCCTTTGAGATATTCATTGAAAAAATACCTCCTCGCCGTGCAAAATCAGCAAGTCGTGGCGCCTTAAATGTTTCAAATTTGCAAATGGTTGAACGTGATTTCGCTTTTGTGGCGAATCGCACTCTGGCAGCCAGTGACCTGATGCGCGCCGTTAAAGGCTCTGATAAAACACACATTAAGCAAGTGCGTATTTTTGACGTTTATGAAGGGGACCGCATTGAGGCTGACAAGAAATCCATTGCCATCAGTGTCACGCTCGAACCTCAAAGCCAGACCTTTTCGGATAAAGAAATCGAATCCATTTGTGAGAAGATCGTCACGGCCGCTTCAAAATTAGAAGGTGTAACGCTGCGAAGTTAAAATCATTGCTCAAAATGATTAATATGATAAGCTCTTGACCGAAATAACAAATATTTGCATGATTCGTCGATATCTTTTGGGGGTTTAATATTGGTTTTGGGGAAATGCGTCTGTGTCAGATGAAACTGAAAATACGCCCGATAAAGTAAAAACTCCTCTCGGGCTTAAGCTTAAAGCTTGGTTAGCAGGCTATAACTCTCATGGAGTGCAAGTTCCTATCGGGCTTAGACTTAAAGCTTGGTGGGAAGGCTATGACTCTGATGAAATTGCGGCTCGACTTGCTGAAAGAAATGCTTGTGATGGCATATCTGATTTAAATGACACCTCGGCCGAAAAAAAACCCCCAGACACTCTTGATGCTGCCCTGCCGGTAGATCCATGGGATGAAGAAACAATTGAAATTGCTCACTATGTTTGGGGTGACGGCTTTTGTGGACCGGGTGGGCCGGAATATATCGTTGGGCTTTCTAAGCTTTTAGCACTCAGCCCCGAAATGAGTATGGTACAACTGGGGGCTGGATTAGGCGGCCCTGCACGGACCCTTGTTGATCGTTTTGGGGTCTGGGTAACCGGGTATGAGGCATCAGAGCAACTTGTTGCAGCCGGTAATAAGCTTTCTAAAATTGCAGGCATGGAGAAAAAGGCAGAAATATCCTATTATAACCCAGAAGAACATGATGAATTTGACCGTCAATTTGACCGTATTCTTTCCAAAGAGGCTCTTTTCACTATAAAAAATAAATCAGGCATGATCCGCGCGGTTGAAGAAAAACTCAAGCCTGGTGGATTAGTGCTCATTACAGATTATGTTGTCGCTGATGACAGCGTCTACACAAAAGATACCTATAAACAGTGGCGCGTAGGTGAACCTACTGATCCTTGTCCGAGTACCGCTGACCAGCTTAAGGGCCTTATCAAAGGTGTAAAACTTCAGGTACGGGTGAGCGAAGATATCACTGATGAGTATATTAAGTTGATCAACCATGCATGGGCGGGAGCGGACAAAGTGGCTACAAAGCTTGTCAAACAAGAAAATGGCACAGCCCTCATTCAAACCCTCATGCGAGAAGCAGAATTTTGGGCTCGTCGGAAAAAGATGCTCGAATCTGGCGATTTACGCCTTTGGCGAATTGTAGCTAATAAAAAAGCCGGCCTAACAACAGGTATGTCAGATTGGTAAGTCCTTCACTTGCAACCTATATAAAAATTACATCTCTGACTGATTGAAAGCTTGAAATAGCTCTCAAGTATTGCCACACTCTCCACTTGAAACCTAACAAGAGTAGGGAATTGTCATGAGCCATTTGGAAATTGTACCCGTTTCACAAGCAGCCCTTGAAAATACACTGTGCACAAAAGAACAATATGATGCTCTTTATGCTGCGTCTCTAGCTGACCCAGATGCTTTTTGGGGCGAACATGGCAAACGCATTAGCTGGATAAAACCCTATACAAAAGTAAAAAATACGTCCTTTACTGGCGATATCTCAATCAAGTGGTTTGAAGATGGCACGCTCAATGCCAGCGTTAACTGTATTGATCGTCACTTACCGCATAAAGCAGACGATATTGCCATTATCTGGGAAGGGGATGACCCAGACACCTCTAGCAAGATTACATACCAGCAGCTCTATCATGAGGTTTGCCGTTTTGCCAATGTCCTGAAAGCCCGCGGTGTTAAAAAGGGGGATCGAGTTACCCTCTATATGCCGATGATCCCTGAGGCGGCTTATGCGATGTTAGCATGCGCACGCATTGGGGCTATTCACTCTATCGTTTTTGGCGGTTTTTCACCCGAAGCTCTATCCGGTCGCATTCATGACTGTCGTTCAACCTGCATTATCACCGCTGATGAAGGCCTGCGCGGTGCTAAAACAATTCCGCTTAAAGACAATGTTGATGCTGCCATTGCTATTTGCGAAGAGCGTCACGACGCCCCCGTCGATACAGTGATTATGGTCAAAAGAACTGGTGGTGATGTCTCTTTTGTTGAAGGCCGTGATGTTTGGTACCATGACATTGCAGCGAGTGTTAGCGATGAATGTGAACCACAAGAAATGAATGCGGAAGACCCAATGTTCATTCTCTATACGTCTGGCTCAACGGGTCAGCCAAAGGGCGTCATGCACACTACTGGCGGCTATATGGTGTGGGCCAGCATGACTTATGAATATGTATTTGATTATAAAGCCGGTGAAGTTTATTGGTGCACAGCTGATGTAGGCTGGGTAACGGGCCACAGTTATGTGGTTTATGGCCCCCTTGCAAACGGCGCGACAACGCTGATGTTCGAAGGCATCCCATCCTACCCTGATGCCGGGCGCTTTTGGCAGGTTGTTGAAAAACACAAAGTGAATATTTTCTATACAGCGCCCACAGCTATTCGCGCGCTGATGCGGGTGGGGGACGACCCAGTTACAGCCCATGACAGATCGAGCATCAGACTACTTGGCACTGTGGGTGAACCCATCAATCCTGAAGCTTGGCAGTGGTATTATGACGTTGTCGGTGAGGCACGCTGTCAAATAGTAGATACTTGGTGGCAAACCGAAACTGGCGGTGTGATGATATCCCCATTACCTGGTGCCACAGACTTGAAACCGGGATCAGCAACCAAACCTTTCTTTGGTGTTAAACTGGCCCTCGTTGATGGTGATGGCACTGTTTTAGAAGGTGTGGCAGAAGGAAACTTAATCATAACCGACAGTTGGCCGGGACAAATGCGATCAGTATACGGTGACCATGAACGCTTTAAGCTGACATACTTTTCTACGTATGAAGGTCAGTATTTCACAGGGGATGGCTGCCGCCGTGACGCCGATGGCTATTATTGGATCACAGGACGCGTAGACGATGTTATCAATGTATCTGGCCACCGCATGGGCACAGCTGAAGTGGAATCTGCGTTAGTCTCCCATAGTGCCGTGAGTGAAGCAGCCGTGGTTGGCTACCCCCACGACATTAAAGGTCAGGGCATTTACGCTTATGTCACGCCGCCTGAAGGTATTGAACCCAGTGAAGAGCTTCGCGATGAGTTGGTCAAGTGGGTCAGAAATGAAATTGGGCCAATCGCAACACCCGATATGCTACAATTTGCACCAAGTTTACCCAAAACCCGCTCCGGTAAAATCATGCGGCGCATATTGCGCAAAATTGCCGAAAATGACTTTTCTAACCTTGGCGACACCTCCACCTTAGCCGAGCCAGCCGTCGTGGACGATCTCATCAAAAATCGACGCAATAAATAGGAAAATATAATGATAACCCTTTATACGTCGTCGACTCCCAATGGTTACAAAGCTTCAATTGCGCTTGAAGAGCTCGGTCTTGATTATAAGCTTGAGGCTCTCTCCCTAATGGAGGGCGACCAGAAAAAACCTGATTTTTTACATATCAGCCCAAATGGCCGCATTCCCGCAATCGTTGACCACGACTTAGATGATTTTGCTATTTTTGAATCGGGTGCTATCTTAGTATACCTTGCTGAAAAAACTGGAAAGCTCATGCCAACTGATGTGAAAGGTCGGTCTGAAGTTATGCAGTGGCTAATGTTCCAAATGGCTGGCATTGGCCCGATGCAGGGTCAAGCCAATGTCTTTTTTCGCTATTTTCCCGAGAAAATTCCTGCCGTGATCGAACGCTACCAAAATGAAACGCGCCGATTATATGAAGTCCTCGACAAGCAATTGGAAAATAATGAGTGGCTTGCTGGAGATTATTCTATAGCCGACATAGCAAATGCTAGCTGGGTTATTTTTCATGATTGGGCTGGTGTATCAACTGAAGGCCTTGATAATCTAGAGCGCTGGCTAGGTGCCTTTCGGGAACGTCCCGCTGTTTTACGCGGCCTGAATAAGCCTCCAATGCCTGACCTTTCAAATAAAAAAGAAGACTTTATAAAAACCGCACAATCCATATTGCAAAAATAGGAAATATATAAATGAAAAATATTCTTAAAACTATCATTGTGGCATCTCTATTTACCACTGTCGCCATGGCTGAAGATACCAAGGAAGACGCTATCTATGATGTGGTACACAATAATAGCTTTCGTAAAGAAAGTGATAGTGCTCGTGACCAATTTAGACACCCAGAAGCCTTGTTGCGGTTTTCCGGCGTAACGTCAGCATCAACTATCTTGGAAATTAACCCTGGTGGCGGGTGGTATAGTCGCATTTTGGCACCACTTGTTAAAGACAAGGGACAATTTATTGCACTGGCAGGAAACCCAAAGCGCTATAGCGGCAACTATGCCAAAAGCTTGGCAGTTTATGATGAAAAAATTAAGTCAAATCCTGAGCTCTACGGAAGCAATGCCATTGCCAGCTGGCACGAAACCTCTCCATCACCTGTCACAAACAACAGTGTAGATATCGCCTTCGCCATCCGCACAATGCATAGCTTTGTCGGTCAGGGCTATTTGGACCCTGGACTTAAGGATATATATGCAGCCCTCAAAGTAGGGGGCCATTTTATCGTCGTACAACACAGAGCGAATGAAAGTTTCGATGGTAATGTTGAAAAAACAGCCGAACTTGGTCGCTGGAAACAAAGCGAACTTGTGGCGAAAGTCGAATCCCATGGTTTTAAGCTTGTCGCCAGTGACGAGATGAATGCAAACCCTAAAGACCCGCAGGATGTTAGCGTCTGGATGTTAGCCCCAACGCTGAGCGCTGCAGACAAGAATGGTGGTAAATACAAAAACACTGGTGAATCAGACCGGATGACGCTTAAATTTGTGAAACATGGGTCACAATAAATTGAAAACTCTTTATTTATTACGCCACGCTGATGCTGACTGGGGGACAAAGGGATCAAAAGATTTTGATCGCCCCCTCAGTGCGGCTGGGCAAGGCCAGTGCTTAAAAGTTGCGGACTATATTACACAAAGAAATATAAAACCTGATCTCGTTTTATGCTCAACAGCCAAGCGCGCTATAGAGACATGTAACAGAATTGATAAAACACTTAACAATGCGTGGACAGTTAAAGAAATCAAGACACTCTATCTCTGCACTATCAAGCAATTGATAGAAGAAATTCAGTTGGTTAGCGATGATTGCGCTCACTTGCTTATCGTTGGCCATAATCCTACCCTGCAAGAAGTGAGCTGGCTTTTATCGAGCAAAAGCGATAGCACGCTCATGCGCTCTGTAGAAACAAGTTTCCCGCCTGCTACACTCACAACGCATAGCTTTAATTGCGATAACTGGTCCGAGGTTGACAAGGGCGGTGGTATTTTAAATGATGTCTATAAAGTTTAAGCCTCTAAAAAATAATAAACTAAAGTTAGATTATGGGACCACAGCCTAAACTGATAGCCAACTAGCTATCCCCTTAATGTCCTTGCTATGTCATCTGCAGGTCTTAAATCAATTATTTCCACTTGCCAAATCTAACAGAAAAGAGACATATTATATATGTTCTGAAAGGCTCTAGGCTACAGTAATGCTGACAATGATGTCCAAACTCAAACACCAAGGGAGAAATACGCGTGATCAGTAGACTTTTTCTTCTGATGGTTCTAGCGGTGGCGGCATGTAGTCCTTCAGCCGAAAAGGATAGGTTTCCCACAACCCCACCCGGTATTACAGCCATTATTAGTCAGCAATCAAAGGATTTCGATTGGGAAGTAACCGATATAACAAATGGTATAATTACGACCGCAACCTACTGGAACAGTGAGCGCGTTATACATCGTAAATTATATCGAGGCCTTTACCCGATTTATGGAATGGAATTTGGTAAATCTTTCGAAGTAGATTTTGATTATAAAATACTTGATGACCTTTTCCCGCTAACAGTAGGAAACGAGGTTACCTTTGAAGGAACGATGAACCTCTTGGAAGATAATTATCAAGCCCATACAATAGTCAATATGAAGGTTGCAACCAAAGGAATTCAACAAATTGGCGACACGACATACCCAGTTTACCGTATTAATATTACAACACAATTTTCATCAGGCAATGTATCGGATATAACACACAATACACTTTATTATTCTGTTGATCTGGGATTGGTTTTAAAGTCTGTGACTAAGGGGCCTGGCGCAAAATCATATTGGCGTATAAGGTCAATAGATGTTCCTAAAGACTCCAAACCCAAAAAACGTCGTCGTAATCCATCTGGGACGGTGCTGATTTAAAGGCTTACCCAGCCAGCACTTTATCACCATCAAGAGTAATTTTTATTGCCCTCAGCCAGTCATCCCTGCAAGGGCCTTGAATGCAACGACCATTTTTTGGGTTAAAGCGAGCATCATGCATACGACACTGCAATTTATCGCCATCGTTTGAGAAAAATTGACCTTGAATGATATTGAGAGGTGCTCCTGTATGGGGGCACCTGTTTTCATAAGCGCGCACGAAGCCGTCATGCTCACATATAAACCCGTTAAATAATTTATCCCCAAGTCTGTATTTGAGTTCAACACAGACATTGCCCGCAAGGTCTGCTCGCCGGCACAAGAGCGTGCCCGAAGCGGGGGCGCCTGCAATTTCATCAAAGCCTATCGGGTAAGGGGCATCTGCCATGCTTTATTCATTATCTGGAGCAAGCCATTCCCCAAGAACACCGAGCATAGGTTGAATAGTAACTTTTTCAAACAGTCCAGCTTTACTATAAGGGTCATTTTCCGTAAAAAGCTTCGCTGCTGCCTGGGATGCCGCATCCAGCAAAATAAGACTTCCAATGGGGGTCATATCTTCTTCGCTCGCCATCATTGGGCCGCCAAATTTGAGCCTGGCACCCGCACTTGCAGCGTAAGCAAGGTGCGCTTCGCGCGTGGCTTTGCGAAGATCCAAACCGTCTTCTACATCAAAACATTGAATCATAAAAAGCATTAAACATTCTCCTTTGTGAAAGGTCGTGTCATCAAGTCATTCATGACCTCCTCGACACTATCACCATCATAAATTATACGATAAACAGCTTCGGTTATTGGCATTTCTATGCCCTCTTCCACTGCAATTTTATGGACAACTTCAACTGTATGTGCGCCTTCAGAAACACTTATGCGCCCGTCCATTATTTCCTTAAAACTTTTGCCCTCGCCAAGAGCTTTACCCAAACTCATATTTCTAGAAAGTAAACTTGAGCAGGTAAGAACCAAATCTCCTACACCCGATAGGCCCATCATAGTTTCAGCCTCGGCACCGCGGCTGAGGCCAAAGCGCTGCATTTCATTTAACCCTCGTGTAATAAGCGCCGCTTTAGCATTTTCACCAAGACCAAGGCCCGCGACAATGCCCGAGGCTATTGCAATAATATTTTTAATCGCACCGCCAATTTGTGCACCAATGACATCTGTGGAAAAATAAGGCCTAAAAGTAGGTTGCCCAAGAGCTTTTACAATTTCAAGTCCCAGCTTTTCGTCCGTCATTGCCAAAGTTATCGCTGTTATCATATTTCGCGATGTTTCAGCCGCAAAGGTTGGGCCTCCAAGAACGCCGATAGGATTATCCGGCATAGTTTCTTCAAGCACTCTGCTCATCAATTTACCCGATGCGACCTCAATACCCTTAGAGCAGATCAAAACAGGGGCTTTGACTGATATATTGTCCCTTAATTGGGCAGAAACTGAGCGCAAATGTTGGGCTGGGGCCACCAGTAATATTACATCGCGGTCCGCCATATCAGCCATATCACTTGTGGCAATGAGAGCAGGGTCTAGTGCCACACCCTCTAAAAAAAGATGATTTTCATGGGAGCTGTTTATACTATCTACCACCTCGTCTTCACGTGCCCAAATAAGCGTGTCAAGACCAGCGCGCACACTAACCGTTGCCAGTGCTGTACCCCATGCTCCCGCTCCAATAACACCTAGTTTTTTCAAGCTATATCTCCAAATGGTATGTCGTGACTTTCCTATAGTCATAAGCTTGCCAATATTCCCGCAAAAAGGCAAGTAGTGCCATTTAATATATTAGCGTCAGACTTTAGCCCCTTTGCGGCCACTACCAACAAGCGGCTTTGCTATCTCATCAAGAGGCCAACGCGGGCGAGGGATAACTTGACTATCGTCCGTTGCACCAGCGATCAATCGCTCTAATCCCGCCCAAGCAATCATAGCACCATTATCGGTACAAAGCTCAAGGGCTGGCGCAACCATGGCATAGCCACCCGCTTGGGCTGTTTCTTCAAGACGGCTTTTCAATGCAAGGTTAGCTGCAACACCGCCCGCCACCACCAATGTGGGAGATGGAACGTCTGGATGAAGACTATTAAATTTTTTCATCGCCTTGCCCACGCGATTACAAAGGCAGTCACCAATAGCAAGTTGGAAGGCTGCACAAATATCATTAATGTCATCTCGGTATAACCCACCGCGCTCTTCTACGCATTTTTGCGCTAGGCGCCTGACTGCGGTCTTTAATCCTGAAAAGGAAAAATCGCAATTATCACTCTGCAACAAAGGTCGCGGTAATTTAAAACGCATGGCATCGCCCTTAAGCGCAGCTTGTTCAACAGCGGGTCCGCCAGGGTAGGGTAACCCTAAAAGTTTTGCGGTTTTATCAAAAGCTTCGCCAACTGCATCATCAATGGTGGAGCCATAGCGCGAATAATCACCTACACCTGATACATCCAAAATCTGACAGTGCCCTCCGCTTACTAAAAGCAAAAGAAATGGAAAGGGCACATCATGACTAAGGCGCACGGTTAGTGCGTGCCCCTCAAGGTGGTTAACAGCTATAAAGGGCTTGCCAGCAGCTTTAGCCATCGCCTTGGCTGTCATAACACCTACCAACAAACCACCGATAAGCCCCGGGCCTGTTGTGGCCGCTATAGCATCCACGTCATCAAGCTCCATACCCGCGTCATCAAGCGAGGATTGTATCAAACGATCTAGATGGGTAATATGACTACGCGCAGCTATTTCTGGCACGACACCGCCAAAAGCCGCATGCTCTTCAATCTGGCTAAGCACATGGTGTGCAAAAATATGACCATCCGCCGCAACGATGGCAACCGCAGTTTCATCACAACTTGTCTCTATTCCTAAAACAAATGGTCGCAAATGTGTCATTTTAGTTTGGCCTTAAGCTCATAATCATTATAACTAGATCAGACGATTAACACTAAGTGAGGTTACAGTGCAACAAAGCGTTAAAATTGGTACCCGCGGCAGCCCCTTGGCTCTTGCGCAAGCAAACGAGGTTAAAGCCCGCCTTCTTGAAGCAAACCGCGAGCTTTCGCCGAGAAGTGTTGAGGTTGTTGTTATCAAAACAACGGGTGATAAAATTCTCGACAAACATCTGATGAATGCCGGTGGCAAGGGTCTCTTTACAAAAGAAATTGAAGAGGCTCTCATAGATGGGCGGATAGATTTGGCGGTACATTCCACCAAAGATATGCCAACCCGCCTGCCTGATGGTCTTATACTCTCTACTTTTTTAGCGCGTGAAGACGTTCGTGATGTTTTCATCTCTGATACTGCCAGCAACCTGAATGATCTCAAGATGGGCGCAACGGTTGGCACAGCGTCCCTTCGGCGCAGAGCACAAGCACTTGCTATTCGCCCAGACCTTAACATCATCACTTTCCGCGGCACTGTAGAGACCAGAATGCGAAAAATTAAAGAAGGTCAAGCCGATGCCACTTTCCTCGCTCTGGCAGGTCTTAACAGGCTGGGTATGTCTGATATGGCAACCCATATCATGCCAACTGTCAGTTTCCTGCCTGCACCAGCACAGGGCGCAGTTTGCATTGAGGTCCGTGAAGGCGATAAAGCCATTACTGATCTTCTAGAACCATTACACTGCAGCGTCACCGAAAGTGAAGTCACGGCTGAGCGCGCTTTTTTAGCAGCTCTCGATGGGTCTTGCCGCACCCCAATTGCGGCGCACGCCACTATTGATGATGATGGTGTTCTTATTTTACGCGGTGCCGTTTATTCCCTCGACGGGACGACGGTTTATAGTGATGAACGCTATGGAACAGCAGATCAAGCCCTTGATGTTGGCACAGGCTGCGGCGAAGATTTGCGAGAGCGAGCAGGCGAAGAGTTTTTTAAACAGCTCAACAGAGATATCGAAGCCACAATAACTGAATAGGCGACAAGGATCAGCAATGAATGTGCTTATAACACGACCAGAACCACAGGCTGCGCTAACCCATGACAAATTAAAAGCCTCGGGGTTTCACGTGATTAGTGAGCCTTGCCAGATAGTTAGACCTATTGAATCAGAGCTTCAAGCAGCGGCTGCCTACATCATTACCAGTCAAAATGGCGTAGAACATGGCCTCAAACATATTGACGATAAGGATGCTGTTATCTTTGCGGTGGGGGATAAAACAGCTGAAGCCGCTGAGAGTCTCGGATTTAATGTTATATTTTCAGCCGAAGGTGATTCCCAAAGTTTAATTGAGGTTGTTCTTAGCCGCTGGGAGCCAGACTATGGCAACCTTCTACATTTGTCGGGCGCTGAAATCTCGACAGATATTAGCGCACTTTTGTCAGCTATTGGTTACAAGGCTACCCGCACCACAGTCTATGAAGCTGTCGTGGTTGAAAAACCCTCACAAGCAACGATAGCAGCCATCAATAATAAGAAAATTGATGTGGTGCTCTTTTATTCTGCCCAAGCCGTAACCATCTTTAACCAGTGGATGAACGAAGCGGGTCTTGATGATGCTCTTGAGACCATGCAGGCTATCGTTATGTCAGACCGTATTGCCGAACGCCTTGGCAATCAGTGGAAAAGCATTAAGATAGCAGAAAACAAGCATGAAGATGCGGTGATAGAGCTATTGAACGGGGAGGCCTAGGCGTGTCGAAAAAGAAAAATCAAGATGACGAAGTAATCATTGAAGCCGAGATCATTGATGAAAAGCCTCAAGGCAGATCGTCCAACCCAGGTGCCACAACGCATGCATCGGTTTCAACGTCTGATATTCCAACCGTTAAAAATACAGCGGCCCGCATAGGCTGGGGCATAGCTTTACTGCTCATAGCCTTCATTGGCGGTATATTCATGGAACCCCTTGCCGAGCAAGGCCTGAAACGTCTTGGTCTGATGAAAGAACAGCCAAAGCAAGAAACAGACACTGTCGACCTTGGCCCTCTAAATGAAATGCAGCAACAGCAACAGGATAAGATAAGCCAGTTGATAGCAGACTTAAATACGCAAAACACGACACTCGCACGCCTTGTGCAAGAGAACGATAGCTTAAAGCGCGACATCACTACCTTAGCCTCTGGCCTGCCTACAACGGACACACCTGCCATATCATCAAAGGCTTTAGACGATATGAGCGAACGCCTCAATCAAGTTGAAGCAATGATTCAGGATACAAAAAGCAATGTTCTAAATAATCAAGCCGATGCCAGTGCAAGCGAGCGCCAAGAAAGTGAACTTAAACTGGCGCGCGCTGAAACTGCCCAACTTTTAGAACGACTTTTATCTTTTGAGAAAAGCTTTGAGCTTTCACAATCGCAAAAATTATCCAACAGCGCCGAAGGTCGTGTAGCCGTGACCCTGCATCACCTTTATATAAATGCTACGGCAGGCGCAGATTATTCGGCCGATATAGCCGCTCTCAAGCCTGATCTCGTTAATTTACCGCTATTAAACCTCCAGCCTGTAGGTCAAGCGCTGGCAACACTTCAAGCCAACCAAGCAGGTATCGCCACCCATAACGAGATAACTCAGGAATTTACGACCTTAATCCCATTGATATTAAAAGGGACAGCTATAGGTGAAAGCAATGGGTGGCTTGCAAGCCTGTTCACCCTTCGCCGCACTGACGCCCGCGCAGAAGGTGTTGAAGCAGTGATTCGTACCATTGAAAGCCATCTCTCAAATCGTGATTTGGCCGCAGCCTATGCAGTAGCTGATACTTTTCCAGACCCCATAAAGGTTATTATTAAAGATTGGCAAAGCAAACTATTGGCGCGGCAGGCGACACTCTCGGCCCTTACAAGTCTACTAACTACACTGGCAGGTGACAGTTAATGGTTCGCATTACTCTATATTTATCTCTGATACTGCTAACCATTGCAGGGGTCGCCTGGATGGCAGACCATCCGGGCAATGTAACCATTCAATTTCAAGGCGTAGAGCTATACACAAGCTTTGCGGCCTTAACCCTTGCCATTGCCCTGATGATGTTATTTGCGTCTCTCCTGCTTTATCTTTGGATATGGCTGCGCACGGATGCGCCACTTTTTGGTCGCAACCGCATCTATAAGCGACAGCGTCAAGGGTTTGACTATTTAAATCAATCGATGTTAGCTCTGGCCGCCGGCGATACTAGTCGTGCCAGACGACTAGTATCAAATGCCAAAACCCTCCTACCACCTCAGCCGATGGTTCAGCTCATTGCAGCAGAAGCCGCGACAAGAGATGGAGACCATACGGCAGCGGCTGAGCATTATCGAATACTGGAACAAGATGATAAGGCGCGTTTTCTGGGGCTTCGAGGCCTGATCGGGGAAGCGCGGCGCATAGGGCGCTCTGAAGAAGCCCTGCGCCTTGCTCGCCAAGCCTTGGGGGAAAACAAGAAGAGCCAGTGGGCGGTTGACACCATTTTCCAGTTAGAAATTGCAGCAGGTGACTGGCAAGCCGCAACTCTAACTTTAAAAAACGCTACAAAACTAGGCTTATTTGACGACATAACCACCAAAAGCCACCGCGCGGCATTGCTTTATGCTCAATCAATTGAAGAGCAAATGGCAGGGAACATAGACTCCGCTAAAAAGTCACTTACCCAAGCCCTTAAAGACAGGCCTGACTTTACCTCAGCCGCTGATCGCTTGGCGCGCGCTGAATATGTGGCTGGTAAATCGTCACAAGCTGAAAAAATACTGACGACAGCGTACCGCAACAATCCACACCCTGAGCTTATAGCAAGTTTATTACACCTCAACCCCACTGTTAGCGACAATGCTTGGCGAGACAAGCTTAAAAAGCTCATAGCGACTCAGCAAGATCATAGTGTGAGCCTACTAGCTTTAGCCGAGGCTGAGCTAGCTTGTGGCCACACCAAAGAATGCCATCGCCTGCTTGAATCACTGCTTCAAAGCGCACCAACCCGCGCTGCATGGCGCCTCATGGCCCATTTAATTGACGCGGAAGACGGAGACAGCCAACACGCACGCGACAAAAGTAATTCAGCGCCCGCCGACCCTTCATGGGAATGTGATAGTTGTGGGCAAAATTTAACCTCGTGGCTAGCGCTTTGCCCTTCGTGTGATGGTTTTGATTGCATCAGCTGGGGTGACCATACCGAAAGTCATGTTCGCGCCTCTCGTGCCTCCAGCCAATCCCACATTCCAATAACGCTACTGGAAGAAAATATCGCGCCGCCACCGCCAGCAGAAGGATAAAACCTTATTCCGGTCGGGTTGTTATATAAACAATAACCAAAGCAAGAACAGCTATAACGCCAAAATTATAGATATTAGACAGGGTTGAAAAATACAAGGATAGTCCGCCAACCAACACAATACCAAAAATAGCGGCCCTCTTTGTAGCTTTTGATATTTTACCACGCTCGAGAAACTCTTCAACCACGGGCCCAACCTTTGGCCATTGATATATCTTTGCCTGCATTTCAGGGTGGGATTTGGCAAACAGCCAAGCTGCAAATATCCAGAAAATGGTGGTCGGCAAAAGCGGCAAAGCCATGCCAACAAATCCCAGCCCTAAAAACGTGAAGCCGGCTATATTAAATAGTGTCTTACGCGCTATCATGAAGGCCGATTTCTCCAATAGCTCTAAGCTTTTCTTTAGCGGCACTTGCTTCGAGCTGTTTTTGCCACATGGCATGATAAGATCCAGCCTTTGCAAGCAAGGCCTTATGGCTGCCGCGCTCGATAATTTCACCCTTGTCCATAACAATAATTTCATCCGCGTGGGTAACGGTCGATAAGCGATGTGCGATGACAATTGTGGTGCGATCCACCGAAATTTTATCCAGCGCGTCTTGAATGTCACTTTCTGTATGACTATCGAGCGCACTGGTGGCTTCATCAAGTAGCAGGATAGCCGGGCTTTTCAAAATTGTCCGTGCGATTGCCACTCGCTGTTTCTCACCACCAGAAAGCTTCAAGCCGCGCTCCCCTACTTGTGCCGCGTAACCTTCAGGCACGCTCATTATAAAATCATGAATTTTTGCAAATTTAGCCGCACTTTCAATTTCTTCCTTGCTAGCATCAGGTTTTCCGTAAGCAATATTGTAGCGCACACTGTCGTTAAAAAGCACCGTGTCTTGCGGCACAATGCCGATTTGCTCTCTCAAACTTATTTGCGTTACATCCCTAATATCCTGCCCGTCAATTAAAATTGCCCCCCCGGTACAATCGTAAAACCGAAACAGCAGCCTTGATATCGTGGACTTACCTGCACCGCTGGCGCCAACAATGGCAGTAGTGGAGCCGCTTGCAACGCGAAAGGATATGTTTTTTAGAATTTCACGATTTTCTTTATAATGGAAAGAAACATCCTTAAATTCAATTGCACCCCCGGTGACTTTAAGCGCCGGAACATTTGGTTTGTCTTCAACATCCGAATTGATTTGCAGCATACCAAACATCATCTCCATATCAGTTAAAGACTGTTTGATAGAGCGGTAAACCATGCCAAGGAAATTGAGCGGCATATAAATCTGGATCAGCAGCGAGTTTACAAGGACAAATTCACCAATTGTCAACTGACCTTCGCTCACACCAATAGCCGCCATCCATAAGACTATCACCAAACCCAGAGAGATAATAAAATTTTGGCCGACATTGAGAAAGGTGAGCGACAATTGCGAGCGCACAGCTGCCGTTTCATATTGCTCTAGTGAACGATCATAGCGCTCGGCCTCATGCTCTTCATTGGTAAAATATTTTACCGTTTCAAAATTTAGAAAACTATCAATCGCACTAGTGTTGGCTTGTGTGTCTTGCTTGTTCATTTCGCGCCGAAATTTTAGTCGCCACTCGGTTACACCAAAAGTAAAAGCAATATAACTCCCCAAGCAGATAAAAGTGATGGCGGCATAATAAAAACCAAACTTTACCCAAAAAATACCCGTGATCATGCCTATTTCTAAAAGGGTGGGCAGAATATTAAACAGCATGAAGCGTAAAAGAAAATCAATGCCCCGCGTCCCGCGCTCAATAACCCGGCTTAATCCACCGGTTTTACGCTCCAAGTGATATTTCAGGGATAATTTGTGCAAATGGCGAAAGGTGGTAAGAGCCACGCGCCTAAGGGCATGCTGGCCAACTTTGACAAAAACTGCATCACGCAGTTCGCCAAAAAACAAACTCATAACTCGTGCAACACCGTAGCCAAATATCAAACCAACAGGGACAGCAACGACAAGCGCTGTACTGTCAATGTTGATATCACCTGTTAAGGTATCAACAGCGTCTTTAAACAGAAAAGGCACATATACGCCGATAACTTTAGCAATGATCATAAAAGAAAGAGCAAGCAAAACCCGCAGCTTCAGATCAGGGCGGCCTTTGGCCCAGAGATAAGGCATAAGATTAGCAAGGGTGTCAAAATGCGTGGCATCGGCTAAACTACGCCCATCATAACTATTGCCCCTGTCTCGTGAGACCATTTCTCTGCCTTATGTCTTTTGCTATTTAATAAAGCGCTTCAATTGCATCTTTATAGGTTTCATTAAGTACATGACGACGCACCTTTAATGTCGGAGTCATCTGCTCATTTTCAACGGTGAAAGCTTCTGGTGCTATTGCAAAACGACGCACTTTTTCAACATTTGAAAGCCGGGAATTTACGCGCTGCATAGCCACATTCAAAGCTTTATGAAGGTCAGGGTCATTTGCAAGTGCGCTCAAATTGTTTTCTTTGCCATTTTCTCTTGCCCAGTCTCGTAGCCATTCAGCGTCTGGCACAACCACCCCAACAAGGTGGGGCCGCTGATTACCATATACCATGGCTTGGGCAATCTCATCTTCTAGCGACAGCAGGCCTTCGATGCGTTGGGGTGACACATTATCCCCTTTGTCATTAACGATGATATCTTTTTTGCGGTCAGTTATCACTAGATTGCCATCACTATCTATTTCACCAATGTCGCCCGTATGCAGCCAACCATCAATGATGGTTTTTTTGGTCTCGTTCTCATCGCGCCAATACCCCTTCATCACCAGTTCGCCCTGAACAAGAATTTCTCCGTCTTCCGCGATGCGCACTTGAGTATTAGCAAGAATTTTACCAACCGTGTGCATTTGTGGGTTAGAGGGCAGGTTTACCGATATAACGGGGCCGGATTCTGTTTGACCATAGCCCTGTAATAGCGGCAGACCAAGACTGGCAAAAAAGTGTCCTATATCAGGCGAGAGAGGGGCGCCGCCTGAAACCAGCGCTTTAATCTTGCCGCCAAAGCGTTTCTGCACCTTACGTCGCACCAAAACCGTCATAAGAGCGTCATAGGCCTTTTCTCGTAGACTTAAGGATTGCGGGTCGGTTTGGCGACGCACCCCAAGGTCTATCGCTTGATCAAACAACTTAGCTTTCAGCCCGCCTTCTTTTGCAATTGCACGCAGCAACTTAGTACGAAGCATCTCAAATAACCTAGGCACCACAACCATAATGGTCGGATGAGTCTCTTCCATATTACTCGCTAACTTTTCAAGCCCTTCAGCGTAATATATCTCAGCCCCAACCGTTAGGGGAAGAAATTGCCCTGCCGAATGCTCGTAAGCATGGCTAAGCGGCAAGAAAGAAAGAAAAACATTATTATCAAGTCCTAATTCTTCAATAACATAAGAGGCCCCTTCGCAGTTGTGCAAAATAGCCCCATGGTGAATCATAACTCCTTTAGGTGCTCCCCCAGTGCCGGAAGTATAAATGAGACATGCGATGTCTTCTCGCCCCGCACTAATCGAAGCCCTGATATCTTCAACAGATACATCGGGGCAGTCCATCACATCACCCCACTTATGCAGATTAACACTAATGATCTGCTCAAGTTCAGGGTCTTCGATAACGATGGCATCGGTTAATTCGGGTGATAAATGGGCAGCAATTAAAAATGTTGCTGCAAGGTTTTTTTGACTAATAAGCGCAAGGCAAGCGCCAGAATTTTCTAAAATGTGACCATAATCACGACTGGTATAGGTAGTATAAGTTGGCACGGTGATAGCCCCGAGCGTCATAATCGCCATATCGGCTATTAACCATTCAGGTCTGTTTTCGCTTACAATAACTACACGGTCACCCGCCTTAACACCAAGATTACGCATAGCCTGTGCAAGTTTCGCGACTTTTTGAGCTGTCTCACTCCAGTTTAAGCTTTGCCAGGCATCACCTTCTTTGTGCCACAGCAGAGGACGCTTGTTATAGCGCTCAGCTTGATCATAAAACATTTCAACTAAATTAGGCCATTTTTGTATAGTCATAATCCTGTATCCTCCCCAAGAGGTCGGTATGGTGGCCTAATTTTGCATGGCTTTCAAGCCCCCTCCATATTGCTTGTTCATTTCCAATCAACTGATGATAAATTTAAAAGTTGGGTATTTTTTCCAACAGGCCTCCCAAAGCAACTATAGTAAAACTTCTCTCCCAATTATAACCCTATTATATCATGTAATTTACAGCCCATAATATTAATGAATAATTCACTATATTAATGAATGATTACATACAGTTCTGCTTGCTTGTCACCTAAACATGTGTCAAGAGTCATTTAGTGAAATTTGCGGCTTAATATCTAGTAGATACCTCTGTTTGGGGCAAATAAGTGGCGGATGAAAAAACTGATTATAAATAGATAAAGTAAAGACAACTTTATTATGGCTGCTAACGATCAAGAACGTCGACTCCATTTAAAAGCTTTCCGCTACTGGGAAGGCTTGAGAGATGGTCGTGAATGGCCAAGCCTGAAAGATATGTCGCAAGAAGCGCTGCATGACTTTCGCCACCGAAGCCTACTTATCGATGTATCTCCAGCAGATGGGCCTGTTATCCGCTATGTGGGCGAAGACTTTGACCAGCGCCTTGGAGGCCGCGTTGCCCCAGGAACGCGCTACGATGACATACCCAGCGGAAGCTTTCTCAAACATGTCGCAGACGAGTATCACGAAGCTATGTCACGCTACTCCGCCATATATTATGAAGGTGAAGTGCTGGAGCCCGGGAACGTCAAAGTATCCTATAGGGGCAGCTTTATGCCCATGTCTGACGACGGTGAAACCATCCGTTTTCTCTATAGTGTGGTTGGCTGGCAACTCAGCGGTGAAACGGGCGAAACAGCACTGGATTCTATGCTTGAGGGCTGCAAACAAGCAGCAGAAGCTATCATTCATTATGACGGGCGCAGTCGAGAAACCTTATATGATGCGTTAGCTTCAGCCCTCGGGTTTTACGAGGCAACCCTTGAGGACCCCTCTTCACTGGAAACCTTGCTCAAAAACTCTAATCTTAAGATGCAGCAACGCGCACCCATCACACCCATACTCAAACTAATTTTTGGCAAAGAGTATGATAAAACCCGAATAACAGAATATGCCGCAGCCTTAAGTTATGCGCGCAGAAATGGCCAAACCCCTGATACAGTTAAGGACTTCTTTTCAAATACATCTGGTGGCATCAAGGGCTGCGTAAAATTAGAGCGTATTGATCGCCGCGCTTCAGGGGGCAACAAAACAGCCGACGCTTACGAAACGGCAAAAGATATTCTTAGAAACAAAAAACCTATGGATATCGAAGATGTAAAGATTGACGATGAATTTGGCCTTCTTTTGATCAGAAAAGATGAAAATGACGACATTATACTCGTTAACAATCTTACTGACAAAGAGGCAAATATCGAATCCATTATCAAAAAGAGCTCAAAAAATGTCTAGACCCATCAATAGTTTGAACTAGTTGTATTCAAAATATACCTTCAACATCGCTTGAGGAAAAGCTGTGAAAAATAAAATACAAAAACAATTAGCTGAAATCGGCCGCATCGCACAAAAGAGCCTTAAAGGCAAAAACCTTGAAGACTTTCTTGTCTTTTTAAATGATTTTTATAATGAGTCTACAGCCGACGATCTACGCGATGAAAAGCCGCAAACCCTTTTTGCCATTGCCCATTCCTTTTGGAATTTTTCCGAGACACGAACGCCGGGCAAGCATAAAGTTAACATCTTTAACCCAACCATCAAGGATAATGGTTGGGAATCGAAGCATACCGTCATTCAAATTCTAAATGATGACATGCCTTTCCTTGTCGACAGCATCACAAACGGCCTATCAACAACCCAGCATCACCGCCTGCATATGATGCACCATCCCATCGTATGTTATAAACGAGATGAAAAAGGCAAGCGTCTTGAGGTCAGTGGTGACCACAGTAGTCAGGGGACCACTCTTGAATCCATAATGTATATTGAGATTGATGCCCAGTCTGCACCCGATGTTTTGGAATCTATTCTGCAAACTATTGATGTCATTCTCGACGATGTGCGCATCTCGGTGAAACATTGGCGGGCCATGATGGCCAAAATTGATGAAACTGTTGCTTCCCTTACAGTTTGCCCTCCTCCAGTACCCGATGAAGATGTTGAAGAAACTGTCCGTTTTCTACGCTGGATGAGTGCCGACCATTTCACTTTTCTTGGCTTTAGAGAATATCGCTATGAAGGCGACCCCGCATCCACGGATTTTAAAAGTGTTGATGGCTCCGGCCTTGGTATTTTGCAAGACCCAGAACGCTATATTTTGCGTGGGGAAGACGGTCTCACTGCCATGTCGAATGAAATACGCCACTTTCTCGCCCTACCAGAACCCCTTATCATTACTAAAGCCAATGTTAAATCAAATGTTCACCGCCCTGTTCACCTAGACTATATCGGTGTGAAAATTTTCAATGAGGATGGTGTCGTAATAGGAGAGCGCCGCTTTGTTGGTCTCTTTACATCTCTATCCTATAGTCGAAGTGCTCAAGCAGTGCCTCTCTTGCGACAAAAATTCAAAAAAGTTCAAGCTCGTGCCCCTTTCCCAACCAAAGGCTACGCTGGAAAGTTACTGATCCATATTCTTGAAAATTTCCCGCGCGACGAACTTTTTCAAATATCTGAAGATGAACTCTTTGAAACTGCAATTGGGGTGCTCTATCTTGTTGAACGGCCTCGTACTCGTGCTTTCATACGTCGTGACAAATTTGAACGCTTTGTCTCAGTCCTTGTTTATGTTCCAAGAGAAAATTATCACTCCGGACTAAGAGAAGCAATTGAAGTGATCTTGTGCAAGGCCTTCAATGGAGAGATTAGTGTTTATAATGCCAAGCTTAGTCAAGAAGCACTCGCGCGTTGGCATTTCATCATTCGCACCAAACCCGGTGACGTTGGCAACCCAGACGAAGACGCCATCAACAAAGCTATTGCAGAAGCGACCCGTGGCTGGAAAGACCGTCTGCATGTTAATCTAGTTGATCGCTTCGGCGAAGAACAGGGCAACAAACTCAATCATATCTATCAAGGTAAATTCTCTCTTGCCTACCAAGAAGCTTTTGACCCGGCTCAGGCCGCCTTTGATATTGACAAACTTGAAGATTTGCATGGCGACAATGACATTCGGGCGGACTTTTATCGCCACCTAGCTGATGGACCCGAGCATTACCGCTTGAAAATTCATCACGGCACCAAAGTTGTGCCCCTGTCAGAATGTTTACCAATGCTGGAAAATCTTGGCTTCAAAGTGATCGGTGAGCACGCCTATAAACACATTGATGGTTCTGGCGGCTGCATTCATGACTTTACCCTAGAGCGTATTGGCGGCATTACATTACCTATTGAAACCGTCACCCCTTTGATCGAAGAGCTCTTGTTGCAGGTGTGGCACGAACAAGTTGAGGATGATGGATTTAACACCCTCACGCTCACCACCGGCATGAACTGGCGGCAAATTGTTATCTTGCGCGCACTGGCAAAATATCTACGTCAAATAGGCTTGCCCTATTCGCCGGAATATGTGGAAAATTGCTTAATTGAAAACAGCGATATAGCCTCTTATCTGGTTGTCTTATTTGAAGCGCGGTTTGACTTGAGCTTTAAGGGAGACCGCCTAGAAACGGCAGACTCTATTACCAATACAATTCTCTCTTCCCTAGAGGCTGTCACCAGCCTTGATCAAGACAGAATTCTGCGAACATATCTAAACGTTATTCAGGCCATGCTGCGCACGAACTTCTATCAAGACGGCGTGCTTGAACGCAAAGATGATAGAGCGCTTGCTTTCAAAGTTCGCTCTCGGGATGTGGCGGAAATGCCAGAGCCAAAACCATTTGCTGAAATTTTTGTCTTCTCCCCGCAGGTTGAAGGTGTGCATTTACGCGGTGGCCCTGTTGCGCGCGGTGGTTTGCGCTGGTCAGACCGACGGGAAGATTTCCGCACTGAAGTGCTTGGCCTTGTTAAGGCACAACAAGTGAAAAATGCTGTGATTGTTCCTGCGGGATCAAAGGGTGGTTTTTATCCTAAAAAGCTCCCATCTCCTGCTGACCGTGAGGCCTTTATGGCTGAAGGTATTGCAAGTTATAGAAGCTTCATCTCCAGCCTTTTAAGCATCACGGACAACCTTAAAGGCAAGAAAGTTATACCCCCAAAACAGGTTATTCGCCATGACGGAGACGACCCCTATCTCGTAGTGGCAGCCGACAAAGGCACAGCCACTTTTTCAGACATAGCCAATAGCATATCAGATGATCATAACTTCTGGCTTTCTGATGCTTTTGCGTCTGGCGGGTCCAATGGATATGACCACAAAAAAATGGGTATCACAGCTAAAGGTGCCTGGGTTGGGGTTCAACGCCATTTCCGCGAGCTTGGTATCAACATTCAAGAAGACCCTATCACCGTGATTGGTGTGGGTGATATGGCTGGTGATGTTTTTGGCAATGGTATGCTTTTATCTAAAGTTATTAAAATGAAAGCCGCATTCAACCATATGCATATCTTCCTCGACCCAAACCCTGAAGATACACAAGCAGCATGGAAAGAACGCAAGCGCCTGTTTGATAAACCTCGTTCAGCATGGACCGATTATAACAAGAAACTCATCAGCCAGGGCGGTGGTATTTTTGATCGCTCGGCTAAATCAATACCTATCAGTAAAGAAATTAGAGACTGGTTAAAAATCGAAGCCAAACAGCTACCACCGCTAACGCTGATCAATCTCATTTTAAAAGCTGAAGCAGACCTCTTGTGGTTCGGAGGCATTGGTACCTATATCAAAGCAACATCTGAAAGCAACGCTGAAGTTGGAGATAAGGCCAATGACACACTCAGAGTGAATGCAAGCGAACTGAATGTCAAAGCCGTTGGCGAGGGTGCTAACCTTGGTATGACACAAAGAAGTCGAATAGAGTTTGCGAGCCTTGGAGGTCGGGTTAACACCGACTTTATCGACAACTCAGCCGGGGTGGATTGCTCGGATAAAGAGGTTAACATCAAGATTTTGCTGGCCGACGCTATCGCACGCAAAAAAATTACTCGTAAAGAGCGTGATAAAATTCTCGTTAAAATGACTCGAGAAGTATCAGACATCGTGCTCTCTGATAACTATCTGCAAACACAAGCTATCTCTATGGCTGAGATGCAGTCTATTGAATCTCGCGATCATCATCTGGGTCTTATTAGAACCTTGGAGCGCGACGGCGACCTCAACAGGGTCATTGAGTTTTTACCATCAGATGAAAAATTTTCTGAGCTTGCCGTGAACAATTTAGGACTGACGCGACCTGAAATATCTACGTTGATAAGCTACGCTAAAATTTCACTTTTTGATGTGCTCATGCGGAGTAAAATTTTAGAGAACCCTATCTTGCAGGCTGAGCTTGAGTGGGGTTTTCCGACTTTACTTCGTAAAGATTTTGCCAAAGAAATACAAAATCACCGCCTAAAGCGGGAAATCATTGCTACAGTCCTGTCTAATTCAGTCATCAACTGGGCTGGGCTTACCTTCGTTTATGAAATTAAAGAAGAAACGGGTCTGGGTGTAGAAGATATTGTCGCTGCATTTATTATTGTGAGAGAAATATTTGACCTACAGGAAGTTTGGGATGGCATCAACAGTATAGATTATAAAGTGCCTGCAGAATTACAAATGAAGATACACGAGAATATCTCAACCTTTCTCAAACAGCAGGTAATGTGGTTCCTTCGAAACTTACCGCAGCCCTTCGACATCCAAGACATCATTCAGCGCTTTAATGAACCCATCGCAACATTGTTTAAAGCGCCTGGTACTATTCTTAGTGGGTCAGCCGCCGAAACGCTCAAAGCAAAGCGCGAGGCATATAAGGCATCTGGTGTGCCGAGAGCACTATACAGAAAAATCACTGCGATCGAAGTTCTCAGTCAAGCGCCCGATATAATATGGGTTGCAGAGCAAGTGCATCTACCCCTTGAAGAAGTGGCAATTGCATATTTCACACTGGGAGAAAAAATGGGGCTTGAATGGCTGAGAGAAAAAGCCCTCCTTATGGCAACAAATGACCATTGGGATATGCTTGCTCTACGCTCTGAGGTAGAAGAAATTTCTGACCTTCAACGTGAAAATACGCGCCAAGTCCTCGAAAAGGGGGTCGGTAAGAAAGCGTCGCCTATCATAAGAAAATGGAAAGCCGACAATCAAACTAGGCTTATTCGAACAGCACGCCTAACCGAAGACATCAGAACATCGGGCTCTGTTACCGTATCAAAGTTAAGTTTTGCCACAAGGCGACTGCGCGCAATTCTCAGATAAATAAAAAGCCGGACACTGTCCGGCTTTTTTCTTAGCCTTGTAATTTAAAAATCCGAGATAATGCCCTTTTTTTCCCAGTCCCCATAACGGGTAGGTTCAGGTCCATCTCTTCCGCCGTATTCTTTAGCTATAGGCTCATCAGCATCTGAGTCTTTATGGGGCATCTCGCTTTTATGAGGTATGGTCTTCTTTTTTTTGTTCACTGTCATAACTCAACCTTTAATCTAGTCACTATTTAGAGGGCCAATAAGCCCTTCTTTATTAGCTTTGTTCCAATAAAAGAGTGCAATGGCCGTAACCACACCCGCGGTTAATAGACCCCACTCACCCGTAACATATTTTGTATCTGGTCCATCCTTGGTTAAGCGCATAAATACGTAAATTAAGAAGGTGTTATGAGACGCATGAAACATTGTTGCAGTCCAGACACTACCCGACTTTAATCGATAATACATCATAGGAAAACTCATGCCAATCAACATAATAGCAAAGCAGCCAATTTGCCATGTCATGGGGCGCTGCTCAATCATATAGCTAGCCCACACAATGATAGGGATATGCCAGGCAAACCAGATAAGTCCAGAAAGAAAGCTGGCGGCTGGAAAAGACATCAGGCGCATTAATTGCGGAGCGAGCAACCCGCGCCAGCCTATTTCTTCCCCTAAAGAATTAGCCATTTGATGAAGCATCATGACAATGGCAAACATAGGGATGGAAAATAATGCGACTTGAACATTATTCCAGCCATAAAGGCCCAACTTGTCACCCTGCTTGCTAATGTAGTCTTCGTTAAAAAATTCGCCGTAACCACTCATCCAAGCAATGCCGTAAATCACCAAGAAATAACCGAAAGGGATGAGGTAGCACATCAAAATCCATTTACTCTTACCCCACTTGAAACCAAGAATAGAAATATCAACGCCAACAATACGGCAGGCTGCAAAAGCCGCCAAAGCGGGGGCCCACATGCTAGCAATTATATATACGTAGGCCGAGCCCATGGTAATCATAAGCCACTGAAAGGGCGCTGTAAAAATGATAGCCAACCCTAAAAACCAAAAGATTAGTGGTTTAACCTTGGTAGAATCAATAATATCTTTGTCACCAATAGCAGTCATGTCTATATCCTAACAATGCTATATTTTCTACTCTGCTCGTTATGATCTCTTAAATATCGTATATATTCAAATACATACCATGCAGGAAACACTTTCCAATCTTAAAATTAATTATTTCCTTGTCAAAGGCTACCGTTTTGAGACAAAAGCTATGTTTTTTGCGATAAATGGAGTGTTTGAAAATAAATATTCACTTATCGCCCGATATATTCACTTTGCCCCTTATTAAATATTTTAGAATGATGTAATACTATTGCCATGACAGATAAAACCCCACGTAAAACCCTTTATGAATCTATTTCTGACCCGAAGTTTGACAAAAACAAACGTCAGGCCAAACACCGCAGTGGGCCGCAAGGCTCCTCAGAAAAGGACAAAGGTATTGATATGCGCCGCGCCGCGCTTGCTATCATTGAAGCCGTATTTGATGGTGGTCAAATGCTTGATGTCGCCCAGCAAAAAGAAGGCCGCGAACTCGACGCGCGTGATCAGGCTTTTCTCAAGCAACTGACAACGCTCTATTTTAGAAAGCGTGGTAGTCTACGTTGGGTAATACGGCAATTGATGGAGCGTCCACTACCCGTAAAAATGATAGCGGTCGAGCGACTGATCGAGTTGGGCATTGTGCAAATTCTCTTTATGCGCACGGCTGACCACGCCGCCGTTGATCAAAGTGTACGTTTAATTGGCGGACGCAGAAATACCAGCGAAAGCAACATGAAGGGGCTTGCCAACGCAGTTCTTCGAAACGCTATCCGCCAAAGAGATGAACTGCTCGAAGGGGTAGAAAAGGAAACCCTGATTGATCTACCTGGCTGGCTGCGTAAGCGCTGGGTGCTCAAGATGGGCGAAGAAACCGTAAAGGCCATTGCGCTCTCCATGCGCCAAGACGTAACCATCGACATCACTGTTAAAGACCCAGCCGAGCGAGAAAGTCTCGCGAAAGCGATAGACGCCGATATCTTGCCAACGGGGAGTTTGCGCTTAAAGCAGGCGACAGACATCACCCAGCTAGAAGGCTTTGCCGAAGGCCGCTGGTGGGTACAAGATATGGCGGCGGCCATTCCTGCCACTTTATTTGGGCCACTTGCGGGCAAGCATGTGGCGGACCTTTGTTCAGCTCCGGGCGGTAAAACCATGCAACTGGCAGCCGCAGGCGCCAAAGTTACGGCCATTGATCGCTCATCAAAACGCATGCCTCGTCTATGGCAAAACCTTGAACGCACGCATCTCACGGATATGGTTGATCCTTTGGTGCAAGACATTATGGAGTGGAGAGCCGATAAAAATATCACCCACATCCTTCTCGATGCGCCTTGCTCAGCCACAGGGACCATGCGCCGTAATCCCGACGGGCCTTGGCTCAAATCGGTTAAGCAGATACGAGAGCTCACCGTCATGCAAAGCGACATGCTCGATCATGTTTTTGCACAATTACCAGTAGGCGGCACTTTGATTTACTGTGTTTGCTCCCTTGAAGACGAAGAGGGCCCTGACCAAATCAATGCTTTCCTTGAGCGAACAACAAGCGCAAAACTCGTACCTATCACCAGCGATAAGGTCGGTGGCATGGATGAGCTCTGCTCCCAGAGCGGCTATTTGCGCTGCCGCCCAGACTTTCTTGCCGAACTTGGTGGCATGGATGGATTTTTTGCTGCCCAGATCACCAAAGTCTCAAGTTCAAATTGACGAATGAGACTGAGCCGTTTAGACCAAAGTAGTAATATATATAAACTCGCCTTAGGAATTTAAGATGCAAAAACCCATTAGAATAGCACCTTCCATTTTGTCCGCGGATTTTGCCAAGCTTGGCGCAGAAGTTGAGGCAATAGATAACGCCGGTGCTGACTATATCCACATTGATGTTATGGATGGTCATTTTGTCCCCAATATTACCATTGGTCCCGACGTAGTAAAGTCACTCAGGTCTCATACCAAAAAAGTCTTTGATGTACATTTAATGATAGCGCCCGTTGATCTTTATATTAAACCTTTTGTCGACGCTGGATCTGACATCATTACCATTCACGCTGAAGCGGGTGCACACACGCACCGCACAGTACAAGCCATTCGCTCTCACGGTGTTAAAGCTGGAATATCCCTCAACCCCGCTACACCAGAGACCTCGCTTGACTATATGTACGAAGACCTCGACATGATACTCGTTATGTCAGTAAACCCGGGCTTTGGCGGCCAAAGCTTTATCACCAGTCAACTACGTAAAATAGAAACAATACGAAAGCGCATCGATAGCTTGGGACTGGATATTGATCTTGAAGTTGATGGCGGCGTTAATGATGCCACTGTGCAATCTGTCATTGATGCTGGCGCGGATGTTCTTGTCGCTGGTAGCGCTACCTTTAAAGGTGGACCTACAGCTTACGTTGACAATATCAAAAAGCTAAGAGGCAAATAGGAAAAGTGCGTGAGTAATGAGAGCGGGCCATCAGATGTGAAAGAGACGGTGCAAAGTCACACCTTGCACCGCGCTGATAGTCAAAGCACTGTTGTGCGCCTCAATAAGGGCATGTCCCGCTCTGTCCGTGAACTCGGTTATGGTATGCCTTTATATAGCCAGCGCCTTAAAGGCCGACACCCCCTCAAACTACTCGCTAGCCCTCAAGACCCAGCGCCCGGCAGTGCCGAGCGCGGACGAAAAATTTTAGCGGGCAATCTCGATTATAACGGTGAAAAAGCCGATATTACCGACCCGCTATGCTTTGGCAACGTCGAGCGAATGCACGCTGAGTTTATTCGTCAATTTCATTCCTTTACCTGGATTGCAGATCTCGCCGAGCTTGAAGAAGACGGCGTGCGAGAGACGGTTGAAGGGTTTATCTCCCGCTGGATTGATAAATATGAAAGCTGGCACTCGGATGTGTGGGCAAGCGATACCATTGGTGCTCGCCTTGCCAATCTCATTGTTCATGCTCCGCTCACCCTGTCATCAAAAGACATGGTTTATCGCAGTAAGCTTTTAAACGCTATGGCGCAACAAGCGCGGCACTTGTCACGCACCATAAATGATGCCCCTGCTGGCATGCCGGCTATAGCGGCAGCTTCTGGCCTTTTAATAGCGGGACTTTTGCTGCCGGGGGGCAATATTCTTCTTGCTCGTGGCGCTCAAAAGCTAAAAACAAATCTCGAGGCGTATCTTTTGCAAGATGGTGGCCTAGCTTCTCGGAACCCTGATGACTCAGTGCAGACCATGCGCTATCTCATTATCATTAAAGCGGCTTATCTCGATGTCAGCCAAACACCGCCCGAATGGATACAAACAACCCTCGACAAAATGGCCCCCTTTGTGCGGGGCCTGCGCCATGGCGGCGGTCAAATTGCACGATTTAATAGTGCTAGCACCATCTCCTCACTTGCTATTGATAGTATCTTAGCAGCCTCTAATGCCCGAGGTCGCGCCATTGAAAATGCCGTACACAGTGGTTTTCAGCGCATTAAAAATCGACGCACCACAATCATTATGGATTGCGGCGCACCCGCTTCTAATCTTTTGTCTAAAAAGTCTCATGCGGGCACGCTGTCGTTTGAATTTTCTGATGGTAAGGACCTCGTTGTTGTTAACATGGGCCCGGCATCAAGCGGCAGTGGTTTTATTGAGCTGGCACACCTGTCTCGCGCTACAGCCGCCCATTCGACACTGGTTATTGATAATACCAACTCTAGCCAGATCAATGGAGATGGCACGGTCGGAACTGGTGTAAGAAAAGTCAAAACCACGCGCACCCAGTCCAAACACCATAGTGACATAAGGGCCGAGCATGATGGCTATGTGAAACGATTTGGTCTGATCCATCAGCGCCACATTTCTCTCAGTGCCGATGGCCGCACTATTTCGGGTGAAGATTGCTTGATCAGTGCCAACAACAAAGCCAAAGAAAAAGATATTGTTGTTCGTTTTCATCTGCACCCTGATATTAAGGCAGAGGTCAACCAGTCTGGCAAAGGTGTACTTTTATTATTACCGAGCGGACATGGCTGGCAATTCCACCTAGAAGGTGGCCGAGGATCGCTCGAAGAATCTCTTTACTTGCTGCGCCGTGATCATCCTGTTAGAAGCCAACAAATTTCAGTAACCCTAGACAAAGCTCAACACCCTAACTCCCAAAGTTTAACCTGGTCGTTTGAGCGCATTGATAAATAACCAAGCCCCATCCTAAGGACCATATTTTATGAGTAACATTATCCCAATCAAACGTGCCCTGATATCCGTATCAGATAAAAGCGGCCTCGTGGACTTTGCCAAAAGTCTCGCCGATAACGGTGTTGAAATTCTCTCCACTGGCGGATCTGCCAAAGCCATCAGAGACGCGGGTATCGCGGTCACTGAAGTGGCTGACTACACCGGATTTCCTGAGATGATGGATGGACGCGTTAAAACCCTGCACCCTAAAGTGCACGGTGGCTTTTTGGCTCTGCGTGACAACGCAGACCATGTTGCCGCGATGAAAGAGCATGATATAGCCAGCATCGATCTGGTTGCGATTAATCTTTATCCTTTTGAAGCTACCGTTAAATCGGGTGCTGATTTTCACACCTGCATTGAAAATATCGATATTGGCGGCCCTGCCATGGTGCGCTCGGCGGCTAAAAATTATGGCTTTGTAACCATTGTCACCGATCCGACAGACTATAACGTGATCACGGCTGAAATGGCAGACCAAGGCGGCACAACGCAAGAGACTCGCAAAAAGATGGCTGCCAAAGCCTACGCCCGCACAGCCGCCTATGACACAGCAATTTCCAGCTGGTACGCAGAGCAAAATGGCGAAACCTTCCCAGAGCGTATGTCGCTTACTGGCACCAAGGTTCAGGAATGTCGCTACGGCGAGAACCCCCATCAGGTTGCCGCTTTTTACACAAACAATGAAGGCCGCGCTGGCATCTCGACCGCCCAGCAACACCAAGGTAAAGAGCTTTCTTATAATAACCTTAATGACACTGACGCCGCCTTTGAATTGGTGAGCGAATTTGACAGCGCCACACCAACGGTAGCTATTATCAAGCATGCCAACCCTTGCGGTGTAGCAACGGCTGATAGCTTGGTGGAAGCATATAAAAATGCGCTAAAATGTGATCCAGTATCAGCCTTTGGCGGCATCATTGCAGTCAACAAAACACTGGACGCTGCAACAGCTGAAGAAATAGTGCAAATTTTCACTGAAGTGATCATCGCGCCAGACGTGAGCGACGAGGCGAAAGCCATAATTGCAGCCAAGAAAAACCTGCGTCTTTTGACCACGGGCACGATGGCAACAAGGGACCAAGCCGCTAAAATGGTGAAAACTGTAGCCGGTGGTTTTTTGGTGCAAGACCGTGATATCGGCAGCCTCACTAAAGGCGACCTGAAAATTGTTACCAAGCGCCAGCCAAGTGACAAGGAACTTGAAGACATGCTCTTTGCGTGGAAGGTTGCCAAACACGTTAAGTCAAACGCTATTGTCTACGTTAAAGACGGCATGACCGTTGGTGTGGGCGCGGGTCAAATGAACCGTAAAGACAGCAGCCGCATTGCGGCCCTAAGGGCTGGTGAAGCCGCTGAAATGGCAGGCGACGCAGTAACACTGGCTAAAGGCTCTGTTGTTGCAAGTGACGCTTTCTTTCCCTTTGCTGACGGTTTGCTTGCAGCAGCTGAAGCGGGCGCAACAGCTGTCATCCAACCGGGTGGCTCGATGCGCGATGACGATGTGATTAAAGCCGCTGACGAAGCGGGTCTAGCCATGGTCTTTACCGGCATGCGACATTTTAAGCATTAGGTTTTATATTATTTAGGGTCCTCGCTCCGCTGCGGGCGCGTAGTCACGCTTGCCTCATCAGCAAGCTGCTTCGGATAATAGCTCACGACTAGTGAGCGTACCAACTAAGTAGGAGGCCGAGCTTATGCGAGGAGCCTTAGTGACGTCTGAACGATTAAAGAGTCTTCCCCTTGAACTCACATAAATCAGAAATAATACATTTTTCACACAAGGGTTTTCGGGCTTTACAAATATAGCGCCCATGCAAAATCATCCAGTGGTGACTATCGCGGACAAATTCTTTCGGGATAATTTTCTCTAGCTTTTTTTCAACGGCCAGCGGCGTTTTACCCTTGGCAAGGCCAGTGCGGTTTCCAACGCGAAACAGGTGTGTGTCCACAGCAATTGTCGATTGGCCAAAAGCTATATTTAAAACCACATTAGCCGTTTTGCGGCCAACACCGGGCAGACGCTCTAGGTCTTCGCGGGTTTCGGGGACTTTGCTATCATAATCATCAATCAGCATACGACACAGACCAATGATATTTTTAGCCTTGGCGTTATATAATCCAATGGTTTTTATGTGGGAGATAACACCGTCTAAACCAAGCGCCAGCATATCTTCCGGTGTAGTTGCTATTTTAAACAGCGCTTTGGTCGCCTTGTTAACACCAACGTCGGTAGCTTGCGCGGAAAGCACAACAGCCACAAGCAGGGTGAAATCATTGACATAATCCAGCTCGCCCTTGGGCTCGGGATTATCATCGTGCCAGCGCTTGAAAACGCTATATATATCGGCTTTTTTCATGCCCTGACCATCTGCAATTTCTATTTAGTCTCTAGTTCCTTGCGAATATCATCTTCTGTAAAGGAATAGTCTTTGTTGCAAAATTCGCAGTTCACACTAATAGTTTTATCATCTTGAAAAGCGTGGTCTATATCATCCTTGCTCAAGCTGGCAAGCACAGTGACAACGCGCTCGCGACTACAGCGACAACCATGCTCAAGCTGAGATGGGTCAAATACCCGCACACCATCTTCATGGTAAAGTCTTAAAAGCAACTGGTCCAGATCGATGGTAGGATCGGTCAGCTCATCGTCTTTTACCGTTTTCATCAATATGGATGCACGGTTCCATGCATCACCCTGATCATCATCTAAATTACGTTCTTGGCCCACTTCCCCGCGCGCAAGGTGCTGAACCATAATACCGCCGGATCGCCAGTTTCCTGAAACCGGATCGCGACTTGTGGTCAAACGAATTTCAGTTGGCGTTTGCTCAGATTGTTTAAAGTAAGCCATAGCAGACTCTTGTAGCGTTGTGCCTTCTATTTCGACAATGCCCTGATAGCGCTCCATATCATCACCCTGATCGATGGTGATCGCGAGATAGCCTTTTTTCATCAAGGCGCCAAAACTTGGCATTTTGCCATATTGCGCCAAAATAGTTTCATCGATTTGCGCGTAGGCTCTTAGTTTTCCGAGCTTTCCTTCGCTATGCTCAAGGTCGGCAACCAGCATTTTTACAGCGCCACTACCCTTAAACTGAACAGTGACAATGCCATCATATTTTAGCATGCTGCCAAGCAAGCCCGTCAAGCTGAGGATATTGCCCAACTGCACATTAATGCTGTCCGGGTACTCATGGGCTGATAAAATTTGGTCAACCGCAGTACCAAGCCGCACAGCGCGACCACGCACATTCATGCCTTCAATTTGAAAAGGGCGAACTTCATTATCCCGGCTACCCGGCTGGTCGGCTATTATTATTGGTGCATCGCTCATAATTATTCTTCGTTTATTGGTTTAAATTTTACCCAAACACCAAGCCAATATGGCTTTTTGCGCATGAAGACGGTTTTCAGCCTCGTCAAAAATAACAGAGCGCGGGCCATCTATAACAGAAGGTGTCACTTCTTCACCGCGGTGGGCAGGAAGACAGTGCATGAATATAGCGTGATCTGCTGCGGCGTCCATGCTCTCATCGCTCACTTGAAACGGCAAAAGAGCTTTCATGCGTTCATCAACGTCCGTGTCGCCCATAGATACCCAGCAATCAGTGACCACAACATCAGCACCGTTTGTCGCGCCTTCAGCTGACGACAGCAATGTGATATCCCCGCCTTCGGCTTTGGCCCAAGCGAGAACATCCGCGTCTGGTGTAAGGTTTTCAGGGCAAGCAATCGTAAGTGAAAAATCAAAACGCACCGCGCAGTGGATAAGACTTGTCACAACGTTATTGCCGTCTCCCATCCAAGTGACCTTCTTGCCTTTAATATCTCCGAGATGTTCTTCTATCGTTAAAATATCCGCCATTAATTGACAGGGATGGGAAAAGTCTGTCAGCGCATTAATCACCGGTACAGTGGCATGCTCAGCAAGTTCGAGCAACGCATTATGGTCGTTTGCCCGCAGCATAATAGCATCGACAAAGCGCGATAGAACCTGTGCGGTATCGGGCACAGTTTCACCCCGTCCAAGCTGCATGTCCCCACTTTGCATAACAATAGTTGACCCGCCAAGCTGGCGCATGCCCACATCGAAAGAGATGCGTGTGCGCGTACTTGATTTTTCAAATATCATCGCGAGGCTTTCCCCACTCAATGGCGCATCAATGTCAAGCGCGCCTTTGGGCATGCCTTTGCGAGCAGCCTTAACAGCCTTTGCGTGGTCCAGAATGAGCCTGAGCTCCGCGCTGGAAAAATCGCTTATATCTATAAAATGTCGAATGTCAGACATTAACTCTCACTTTCATTAGGCAACCTTACTCGCTGGGTAGACCGTTGGTTTGCCAGTCGGTCAAAGCCGCATCAAGACCCTTATAGGCTTCCTCAACATGCTCATTTTGCATAATGAGTGGTGGCAAAAAGCGAATGACGCTGTCTCCAGCCGGTGCCACCAACAGGCCTCTTTTAACCAAATCGAGCACAGCAATGCGTGTATCAACGCAGGAACATTTCATTCCCAGCATCAAGCCCGTTCCGCGCACTTCATCAATTATAGTTGGATGATTATCCTTCAGCTTCACAAGTGCCTCTTGCAGTCTATTACCTACCTCGACCACATGGTCCATGAAGCCATCTTCCAACATCACATCCATAACAGCATTACCTATTGCCATCGCAAGCGGGTTGCCGCCATATGTAGTGCCATGTGTGCCCGCAACCATACCACTAGCTGCTTTTTCTGTCGCCAGAACAGCGCCAATTGGAAAGCCGCCTCCAATACCTTTGGCTGAAGCCACAATATCTGGCCTGATATCAGCCCACTCATGGTTAAAAAGCTTACCCGTACGACCCATGCCACACTGAATTTCATCGAGTACCAACAAAAGGTCATACTTATCGGCAAGGGCGCGAAGGCCTCTCAAAACATTATGCCCTAGAGGGCGAATTCCACCTTCACCCTGCACTGGCTCAACCATAATCGCGCCTGTGCTCGGCGTTATCGCAGCTTCAACCGCATCAAGGTCACCCCAATCCACAACATCAAATCCTTCAGGCAGGGGAGCAAAACCAGCTACCAATTTTTCCTGACCCGCGGCTGCAATACCAGCCAGTGTGCGCCCATGAAAGGCAGATCCCATCGTTACCATACGGTGGCGGCTTTGGCCTTTGTCTGAAAAATGTTTTCTCACCATCTTGATGCAGAGTTCTATAGCTTCTGCGCCCGAGTTAGTGAAAAATACTGTATCAGCGAAACTAGCCTCCACCAAACGCTCGGCAAGCCGTTGCTGACCCGGTATCTCATACAGGTTTGATAAGTGCCAAAGCTTTTCTCCTTGCTCCTTTAGGGCAGCAACAAGGTGCGGATGTGCATGACCAAGAGCACTCACGCCAATGCCAGAATATAAATCGAGATGTTTTTTACCGTCAGTATCAAAAAGATACATACCTTCGCCGCGTTCAAAAGTGATTGGCATCCGGCGATATGTTGGCAATAGTGGCGTTATCATTGATCTCGTCTCCTGCAATTAAAACCTTGTATATCACTCAATTCAGAAAAGCTTAAAGCCAGCGCACGGCACCGGCTTATTTTCATATTTTGAGTATTATGCTCACCCAAGGCTCAAGTCAATGAAGACTGTCATAATTGTATCTCTTTAAGCCTTAAGGCGGTAGCCCTTATGAAACACATATTGGACTATAGCCCAAAGAATAACATTCAGCATTATACAATATACTGCGCCTATCATCAAATTGCTTTCCGCATGACCAATAAAACCATAGCGAAATCCATCTATGATATAAAAGAAAGGATTCATATGAGAAAAAATCTGCCAACCCGTAGGGAGCCGTTCTATGAGATAAAATGTGCCTGATAGCAGGCTGAGTGGTGTGATGATAAAATTACTGATCGTGGCCGCATGGTCAAATTTATCTGCCCATATTCCGGTGAGTATGCCAGCAAGTGCGAGAAAAATACTCGCCATTAATCCAAAAAATATCACAGCCCCGGTGGAGTGAATGTTTAACTCCAAATCAATCCAGGGCATAAGCAGCATGAAGGCCAAAAGCGTTATAGCTCCAACACCAGCACCGCGTATAATGCCGCCGATCATAAACCCCAATGTCAATTCAAAAGCATTAAGTGGCGGCATCAAAACATCAACGATGTTGCCTTGAACCTTGGCAACCAATATCGAAGAGGTCGTATTGGCATAAGCATTTTGTAG
>CBFDBT010000002.1:0-44033 GCA_965603115.1 uncultured Alphaproteobacteria bacterium | reverse complement strand
ACAGTGACTAACACCACTGAAGATACTATTGCGCCAACGCTTACAGACTTTACTATTTCAGCTACTACGATTGAGGCTGGCATTGAAAATGTTCTGAATTTCACTGCTGCGGGTAGTGATGATTTATCAGGTGTTTCTCATTTTGTCGTGAGCGTTAGCAATCCTGACGGCACTTCAAGCTCAAGCTATGCTCTAAATGATGAACACCAATTCATCGGCGGCACGAGTTTTTCTGATTGGTCCGGCGTTGGCGCATATACCATTAACTCACTCACTGTTTATGACGCCGCAGGCAATGGCACAGTCTACGATACAGCAGCGCTAGCAGCCATGAGCTTTCAGACCACCTTTGAGGTAACCGATGCAAAATCTGACACGGTGGCACCAGTGCTGACTAGTTTATCCCTTAATCAGGCCTACCTTGATACTGGCAATACAGCCAATGACCCACTCTATATTCAGTACGTAGTCGACGAAACAGGAAGTGGAATAAATAACTTATATTACTGGGGTGTGGCTGAGGATGGCACCGGCTCTTTTGGCACTGGCTTCAGTCAGAGTTTGACGCATCAAGTATACGGCAATTCTGCTCCTGGTATTTTCTCAATTGATCAAATTCAGCTTGACGATTTTGCCGGCAATACAACGGCATACGATACCGCTACTCTTGCCGCGATGGGCATTGACCTCACCTACCGCGTTCTCGGTGACGGCGCACAGCCCGGTGTGGCGGTAGACGGCACTGGTGAGATTGATAATATCACCAGCACCACCGGTGATGAAGTCTTCACGCTCTATCTTGGCACTGATAGCATTTCTTTCGGCGCTAATTGGGGCCATGACACCGTCGCCGACTTTGTACAGGGCGATGATATGCTCGACTTCTCAAGCTCTGGTCTGACATATGCTGACCTCTCAATTAATGACACGTCTTTTGGTCTCTTCATCAATGATGCAAACGGTAATGATCTATTACTGCAGGGCTTCCACGGCGAGTTGCAAGCGGGTGATGCGCTCTTTGCCACCACAAGCGGCACCTTCGGCAATGACACGATAGCCGCTGGCTTACTTGAGAGCATTGATGCCAGCGCCGGTGACGATGTCATCACCATCACGGATTTAAACTTTAACAGTGTCGATGGTGGTTCGGGCTATGATACGCTCATGGTCTCTGGTGATGACCTTGACGGCATTGAAGGTATGATTGATCTGTCTAACCTTGTTGCCCGCGATGCGGTGCTCAACTTCGAGCATATTGACATCAGCAACCCTGATGCGGATGATACGCTCTTGCTGACTGCCGATCAGGTTATCGCTATGACCGCTGTGGACAACGTGATGGTCATCGACGGCGACGTTGGTGACACACTCAACTCACAGGGCGAAGGCTGGATAGCGAATGGTACGACTATAATAGGTGGCGTGGATTATAATGTTTACACATCAGGTGATGCCACAATCCACGTAGACCCAGAGGTCGAACTAATATTGAGCTGATTGTAAAATAATCAATGTCTAACAAACTACTATCTACAAATGGAAGTAGACCATAACCTATAAAAGATTGGGTGGTTCGGTTTTACCTATACGTTGTTTTCCCTAGAGAAAATTGGAGCGGGCCCACTATTTTACGAGAGTAAAATAACCGATGAGGGTGACATCGCCCGCTTCGCGGCCTCATGTCAGCTTCGCTAACGAACTCACCCGTTCGAATCCAACACTCAGTGCAATAAAAAAGCCCCCACAAAAGTGGAGGCTGTTTTATTGGAGCGGGCGATGAGATTCGAACTCACGACCCTAACCTTGGCAAGGTTCCCATCGACCTAGCGGAAGTCGCAGAAATGCTAGGGTTTCTCTTATCCATACTTGCAACAAAAGGCATTAAATAGCACCAAAATGCACCTATTCTGCGCAACTTGCGCAGAAATACATGAGCATTGGAATAATTATAGGGATTGTGCACGCTCATATTAATGGTTGCACGATGCTCTCCCTGTCTATAGCGTATCCTTAACAAATAGTTAATTTATTTTTATTGCATATTGGGGTACTGGGGGAAACTTATGAGTTATGAGATGGCACTTCAAATTATCAACTCTAATTACGTTATCAAAAAAATCTCACAACTAAAAAACAAACGCGGACAACTGCTATCAATGGTATCGCTGATACCTCTAGCTGCTTGTGGCGGTGGCGGATCCCCTGCACCAACAACACCACAAGCACCACCTCCACCCCCTGAGCCGGATTATACTGAAAGTCCAACAGGTACCTTTACAGGTAGGGATAATGCCAACCTCACCCTCTCTCAAGGCGCGGCCACCACTGACCTCACCGTAAATAGCAAAGACGGTAATGACACCATCACTACAGGGGCGGGGAATGATGTAATCAATGGCGCTGGTGGCAGTGACACTATATCTTCTGGTGACGGCAATGACCTCATTCGAGCGGGTATTGGTGCAGATATCGTTGATGCAGGGGCGGGCGACGACATTATTGTGGTCGTTGGCACCACTGGTGCAAGCGACTACAGCGATACAAGCATCACCAACCCCGCAGGTGGCGGCCTTGATGTCTCAAGCATCCTCACCCTCGCTGAACTAAATAGTCACACAACAAGTGACGCGGAAGCTGGTGAAACCATCGATGGCGGTGCTGGTAATGACACACTTCTCATTTATGGCACTGTAGATCTAACCGGCATTACTATTGCTAATATTTCTACAGTTTACGTTAATTCCACTGTGACATTTAATATTAATCAATTCAACGGAAATGGTGGCGATATAACCACTATTACTGGTGACGGTTATAGCACAATAAAATTTGCTACCGCCTCACAGTCTCTACAACAAATAAATTTAAGTGACTTAACTGTAGAAAATATAAATACCCTTGAGCTTGGAGAAAATATCAGTTTGCTTGTCGCAAATATGGACAGTCTTGCTTCTATTGGAATAAGCACAATTTCAGGTGCTGGTACACTTATGATATCTGAACAAAACCCTGTACTTGACAATATAGCAATTTCAAACACCATTAATTTAGTTAATGTACAGGGCACCACTCTCGCAGACCTTAGTGGCTTTCTTATCGTCAACCCAGATCAAATTCTGGTAGGCGGCGGTATACAGGTTGAAGGCAACGAAACCAATCAAACTCTCTCTGGCACGCAGGGTGATGATATTTTTATTACAGGGACAGGGTTCGAAACCATCAGCACCAGTGATGGGCAAGATATCATTATAGGAAATATGACAACACTAACTGGAGACACTATTCTTGGGTTTAATTATGACGACACTATCCAAATTAATGGCTTGCAACCCTATGGTCTAACAACTGAAGACTTTATCTTAAACGGGGGGACGCTTACGCTTACCCAAAACGCAATAGACCGCACAGGTATAAATGGTTTTTCTCTAAATGTTTCAAGCATAAGCGATACTGTCAATCTGGTCGTTGAATCCTCATCAACGCAAAGCATAACCTTTACAATTAATATACCGCCATCCTTTAATCATAGCGAAACCATTGTTTTTGATACGCCCCCGGGAAGCTTCAATAATCTTGCCTTGCCGATACCAACAGATGGTGATGGTGATGCCCTAATAATAACCATTGTAACGCTGCCACATCACACGCAAATTCAGCATGCCGGTGGCAGTATTGTATCTGTTGGCGATACAATTACTCTTGATGAATATAAAAACCTGACATTCATAACAGGTGATAATTATATAGGTGAAACTGGATCGCTTCATCTTCAAGTGAGTGATGGCGCAGGTGGGCATGATGATTTATTTGTAGACTTTATCAGCAACTTAACACCGTCTCAAACACTATCTTTTCAAGAAGTAAGACCTTTACCCGAAACCATAACAGGCGATGCGCCAGCGCTACTAAGTGGCACCACATACAGTATCGCTGACGGAGAGGTATATTCCAATCCTTTGGGGCCAATCAATATATGGGGTTATGATATAATCATTAACAATGCCGGTATATTGTGGACTGAAACAAATTCAAATAGCTGGGCTTATACGATAAAAGTTAACTATTTAGATGTGCTGAATAATTCTGGTGAGATTATTAACATTGGCGGCACCGGTGCGGCTTGGGTTTCTGGGTGGACAGCATTCAATAACTCAGGCCTGATTCATACAAGTGCCAGTCATTCTACAGTTGGTGTAAGGTTTGGTAGTATTGAAGGTGATTTTACTAATTCTGGTGTCATTCAGGTAATTTCTACGGCAGGCACCGCTGTCGGTGTAAGTCCCTATAATACTCCAACAACCGAGGTTGTTAATTCTGGGAGTATATTGGTACAGGGCTTTACTGGAGCTATTGGGTTTGGTTTTAATGCCCTACCAGAAGGCTTAAATGGGGTTTTTATCAACAATGGCACTATAATTGCCGAAAGTACCAATGCTAACGTGGAATCAGTTGCCATTAAATATGGAATTCATAGCTCTTATTTGAACACTATAGAAAATACTGGGTTTATCTCTGCGGATATTGCCTTTCAGACATCTCAGATAATCTCACCTCACCAAATCTCATCACGGGTAATTAATAATAGTGGTGAAATTTGGGGTGACTTTCTCCTTAATCTCGGAGGTGAAACCATCAATAATAATGGCATCATTGTTGGTGATATTTTCTTTGGTGAAGGAGACGATATTTACAATGGAAGTAACGGTGATTTTTCGGGAGAAATTCATGGTGAAGCAGGCGATGATACACTTACTGGTGGGCGTTTTAATGAAACATTCTATGGTGGGTTTGGTAATGATATAATTGATGGTGGCCAAGGACCAGATATGCTATTTGGTGGAGCAAATAATGATACCCTAATAGGTGGAATGGGTAACGATTATATATCAGGCGCCTCCGGTGACGATACTATTCTACAAAAAGAAGGTGATGTCATCCTTGCTGGATCAGGTGATGATACCATCACAATCACCGACCTTGGCTTTGAATCAATTGATGGCGGGACAGGTATTAATACATTAATAATCTCAGACAATCTGAAAGCCGACCTTTCTTTCACTGCTGAAAATAATAGCTTGCTTAATATAGATATCTTTTATCTAAATACAGGGGCCGCAGTTGCATTAAACTCAGCTATCTTATCTGCTGGACAAACATATCAAGTTTCCGGAACAACGAATAACGAAACAATATTGCTCGGCACGGGCTGGCTAAAGGGGTCCACAATCAATATAAACGGTGAGCAATATGATATTTACACGAATGGTGACATAACAATAAATATACAGAGCACCATCTCAACCACGATAAATATTTCTGTTGCTTCAGGTTATTCAAGTAAGGAAATATTTAACGATAACCTTCCCGCACCAACCCCCAAAGACACCACTGATCATGATATCATAACCCTTAGTGAGGGTGTCTTGCTTTGGGACAACATCCTCATTGATGCAGACCTGACATTAAACACACTAAATATATATACAGGATATAGTCACGATATATTGGCAGATTCCTTCATAATTGAAAATTATGGCACAATCAATGTCACCTCTTCATATCGATGGGACGGTATTAGGGGTGGCAATAAGGCTATTGATGTTCAAAACTATGGAAATATTACTTTAGAGCAGGGCGGCTCAGCTGGGTCCTCCACCGTGTTACTCTCATCATTTATTATAACCAACCATGAAGACGCTATTTTATCCTCGTCTATAGCTCAGGGGGATAATACCGCCCTCTTTGGGGGCCCGCTTGAAAATTATGGACTGATATCCAGTACTACCGGAAATGGTCTGGCAGTTGGTGTAGACATATCTACATTTACCGCCACACTTAACAACACAGGTACTATATTTGCTTCTGGAACCCAGTCTTATGCAATCAGTACTCTTTGGAGCTCTGTTATTATAAATGATGGAAATATCTCTGCTGAAGGTACAGAGAATTCTACTGCTTTATTTTATCTAGAACCATGGGATGGGAATGTCACCTGGTCAGTGGCAAATACTGGGGTTATTTCTGGTTCAAATGCCATATATGCCGAACTATCAACAACTCCATACGATTCTCTTGGTACATTGGATTTAATTAATTCAGGCATAATTAATGGTGACATCACCCTCCTTGACGGAGATGATCAGATTACCAACACTGGGGAAATATATGGTGACATAACTTTAGATTCCGGGGCCGATAGCTTTAATGGAGCAAATGGAACTTTTATCGGGATCATTAATGGAGGCACAGGCAATGATACAATTTCAGCTGGCCTTGGCAATGCCACAATAAATGGCGGCGAAGGTAACGACACACTCTCTGGCGGCCTGGGTGCTGATGTCTTAGTCTTCGATGGCACATTTGGTGATGACACCATCACAGACTTTGAGGACGGCCTTGATCTCTTAGACTTCTCAGCATCAACGTTGACCTTTACCGATCTCACGATCACCCAGAGCGGCGTGGACACCCTCATCGAAGACGGCCTTGGCAACAGCATCACTCTTTCAGGCATCACCTCGACTGACATCACAGCGGATGATTTTATATTCTAATATTTATGATTACCTGTTCATAGCTCTACTCACCTGAACCGCTGACCACTTCCAGTCTCTTGCGGTTGGGGTGTCTCTGCAGGACGGTCATAACCCCTGCTAGGTTAGGGCCGTTGGCTTTAACTTATTGAAATAATTGATATTATACTTCTAAATTACAATTGGTTTTGCGCAAGTTGCGCAGAATGTACCCCTAAAACCCTACAAAACAAAAAAGCCTCCCGAAGGAGGCTTTATGTAATACGTTGTTTTCCCTAAGGAAAATTGGAGCGGGCCCACTATTTTACGAGAGTAAAATAACCGATGAGGGTGACATCGCCCGCTTCGCGGCCTCATGTCAGCTTCGCTAACGAACTCACCCGTTCGAATCCAACACTCAGTGCAATAAAAAAGCCCCCACAAAAGTGGAGGCTGTTTTATTGGAGCGGGCGATGAGATTCGAACTCACGACCCTAACCTTGGCAAGGTTATGCTCTACCCCTGAGCTACGCCCGCTCAACACGTAAGAGGTAGAAGGCGACAATGTCGCTTTCGTGGCGGGATATTACTAATCCTATTCATCATTGCAACAGTTAAATTCATTATACTGGGGAAATCTCTTAACTATCTGATATATATAGAAGAATAATAACAGATATAAACCTATATCCAGCAACTGCTGCCTAAGCTATCTCGGACTCACGGCTATTTGTTACAAAAAGCCCAAAATATTCAATGAACTTACTGGTAAAAGCCTACTTGGCAGCTTATGTATATGCCTCAATACTGTGATGCTTAAAGCGCTGTATGTTTCTCAATCTATTACAAGGTGTTTCCATGGAAGATCTAACCCCGGCCCAAAATGACCCTGCGCTCATTACTGAGGCTGATATCAAAACATTTCAAAGCCTTGTGGTTGAGGCTTCAATGCAGCGACCTGTACTCGTGGATTTTTGGGCAGACTGGTGTGGACCCTGCAAGCAGCTAACCCCACTATTGAAAAAAGCTGTCACCGAGGCTGGTGGCAAAGTGGCACTGGTTATGATCAATGCCGACACCAACCAAGCCATTTGCGGTCAATTACGTATTCAAAGCCTGCCAACCGTAATGGCCTTTTGGCAGGGTCAACCGATTGATGGCTTTCAAGGCGCTCTGCCTGAAAGTCAGCTGAAAGACTTTATTGCCAAGGTTTTGACAACCGCAGGTGCGGCGGCGCCAAACCCAGTTGAAGAGATGCTGGCAGTAGCTGATGAAATGCTGGCTGCGGGAAACGTTGAAGGCGCTGCCAATGCTTACAATCAAGCTCTACAAGCCGACAATAGTTGCACCCACGCTATCATTGGTCTTGGTGAAGTTGCCATGGCCATGGATGACGTGGTGCAGGCCAGTGAAATTATTAGCAATGTTCCAGAAGATGCCAAACTGGAGCCAGCCTTAAAAGAGCGCCTAACCAAGCTAAAAGCCACCATCGCCATGCGCCAAAATGCTACCGAAATTAGCGATAAAGCGCCTTTACTCGATCGCATTGAAGCAAACCCTTTGGACCATGAAGCCCGCTTCGAGCTTGCAAAGGCCTATCAAGGCGAAGGCGCCATGGCTGAAGCAGCCGAAGCCCTGCTTGCAATTTTAATGCGAGATATGGAGTGGAATGACAGTGCGGCGCGCAAAGAATTGCTTACCATGTTCGAAGCCGCTGGTGCTGGCGACCCTTTCACTCTAAAATACCGACGCCGCCTCTCATCTCTCTTGTTTAGCTAGGACAGTACTTATGACTGAAGCGAAAAATCAACAGGTTGATATAAAACTTTTAGAAATTTTAGTTTGCCCTGTCACCAAAAGCACCCTGCATTATGACGCGGACGCGCAAGAGCTGGTCAGCGCCGCAGCCGGTCTCGCTTTTCCTATCAAATACGGCATTCCAATTATGCTCATCGATGAAGCAAGAGAGCTAGATTAATCTAGGGCAAAGTTAATAGCGGCTTCTGCATGCTGCAATGTGGTGTCAAAAGCCGGAATTGTAAAATCAGCAGGACTGACAAGCAAACCGACCTCCGTGCAACCGAATATGACACTGTCGCAGCCATTTGCTATGGCCTTATCAACAATCTCGATATATTTTGCTTTCGAGCCAGCCTTCACTTCCCCCTGACATAATTCATTATAAATTATATCGTGCACTATCGTGCGGTCTTTAGTGTCTGGTATCATAACCTCAAGGCCGTGCTTATCTTTCAATCGGCCTTTGTAGAAATCTTTTTCCATCGTATAATTGGTCGCAAGCAACAAGGGCCTCTTACAGCTGGCCGTCTGAATAGCCGTAGCTGTTGCGTCCGCTATATGAAGAAGAGGAATGCTCACAGCCTCTTGCACCCTAGCGGCCATCATATGCATGGTATTGGTACAAATGAGAATGCACTCAGCGCCGCCGCGCTCCAGGTTTTCAGCCGCATCTACCATCGCCTCCGTCGCAGCCTGCCAATTGCCTGCTGCCTGCATGGCTTCGATTTCTGCAAAGTCAAACGACCAGAGCAACAGCTTGGCCGAATGCAGGCCGCCCAATCGCTCACGTGCCAGTTGATTAAGGGCGGTATAATATGTAGCGGTGCTTTCCCAGCTCATGCCACCAATTAATCCGATAATTTTCATATATAGTCTCAATCACTCAAGGGTTAAAATGACCTGTCCAGCATCGGCCCAAGCTTTTTGCCGCCAAATATGTGAATATGCAAATGAGGTACCTCTTGGTGAGCATTGTCACCTGTATTAGCAAGCGTGCGATAGCCAGCCTCAACCAAACCCAGCGCCTCAGCTACCTTGCCCACCGCGCGCATATAGCCTGCAATAAGATCAGCTGGGGCTGAGGCTGTAAAATCCGCCATCGAGATATACGCACCCTTGGGGATCACCAGCACATGCACAGGGGCTTGGGGGTTGATGTCATGGAAAGCCAGCGCCCACTCGTCTTCATAGACCTTATTGCAGGGGATTTCTCCGCGCAGAATTTTTGCAAAAATATTGTCGTTATTATAGGCCATGGCTTTCTCCTAATCGTTTTCAACAACACTTTGGAGGAAAAGGCACCATCAGGTCAACAAACAAAAACGGCCAGAGCATTTTGCCCTGACCGTCTTTAAATTTATTTAGCCTAAAGGGCTTAGTTTACAGTGATAGACTCTGAAACTTCTCCGCCATCAGCAGCGCCACCTTCAGCCGCAGCTTGCTCGGCTTGCTGACGGTAAAGGGCTTCAAAACTGATCGGATCAAGCATAAGTGGTGGGAAACCGCCATCACGAACAGCGTCCGCTATGATGCGGCGTGCAAAAGGAAACATCAGGGTCGGTGCCTGAATAAGCATGATCTGGCCGATAGCTTCTTCTGGAACATTGCGAATACCAAAAAGAGAGGCATAAGAAAGTTCAACAACAAAAGAAACCTGATCTTCTTTTTTAGAGCTTACAGTGAGCTTAAGCTCAACTTCATAAACATCATCACCGGCTTTGCGACCACCAACATTAACGTTAACGTCAATCGCTGGCTTGGCATCACCTTCATTTTGCAAGGATGCTGGTGCATTTGGGTTTTCAAAAGAGAGGTCGCGAACATACTGAGCAAGCATTGCTACTTGTGGTGCATCTTCCTCGTTTACTTCTGGAGCTGCAGCACCAGTTTCGTTTTCATTTTCAGCCATTATATATTTCCAGTCTATTGAGCGAATGTTTCATATGCGACCATCACGGCCCCCATCTGCAATCTTTCACTACTATTATATCAATCAAATGCGCCATACATTAGCATCGCGCGCAAATTCAACTTCACCAGCTATCACACCCCGCTCCAGCATTCAAGGTGGAAAACCCATGGTTTTATACTAATATTTAAGTATCTTGGTCTTTATTCTTATCTTGTTGCGCATTAGTCACCCTTGGCGCAGATATATCCTCTTGCCAAAACTCTGTTTCAATGATGACAGATTCGTCCCCCTTTTGGTGTTCTTGATAGCCTTCCCGCTGCTGGTGGTGCATTTTAACCATCATGCGCGAGATAATAAATGTACCAAGCAAGCTTCTAATCGGCGGCACTAAAAATAGCGCACCGATCGCATCGGTGATAAATCCGGGCAGAAATAATAAAATACCCGCCACGGCGATAAAAAAACCATGAACAAGCGCTGCCCCAACCGGTTGGCCACTTTTGGCGGTCATCTGCATGTCTTGCATCACCTTCAAACCTTGATGGCGCACAAGGGCCAAGCCAATTACGGCCGTTAAAATAGTCAAACCGACCACACCAAAAACACCAATTTCAGTACCAACATCGATGAGAACGCTCAGTTCCAGCATCGGTATGCCAATAAATAATAAAACAATAATGATAGGCATACTTGTCCTTTCCCAAGAATGTTCTTATGTATACTGTCAGGGTTATTGTGAAGATAGGGGGTTAAGCTTATCTATTCAATGGCAGACCGAAAAGAAAATTGATATACTGGCATAGAGTTTCAACCGTCTATTGCCACAAGGAGTAAGTTAATGGGTAGTTTGGATATTATATTGTTCGCCATGGTGGCAGGGTTTATTATCCTTAGACTGCGCTCCGAACTTGGTAACAAATCAGGGGGTGAGGCTAACCCTCCTGGCACGGCTGACGCTGCGGAAACACATCAACGTGATATTAAGGGCGATGAAATTATTGATGGTGAATATGAAGCATCACCCGATAATGTTATTCCTCTAGAAAGTAACCCTGAGCTGAGGGATGCTTTCAGACAAATTCAAGCAGCGGACAGAAACTTTACCATTAGCAACTTTTTACATGGTGCGCGCACCGTCTATCAAATGGTTCTAGAATCTTTTTGGAGTGGAGATCGCGAAACTTTAAAGTCCTATTTGTCCCAAGATATTTATGACCAATTTGAAGGGGCTATTGTTGCGCGGGAAAAAGCTGAGCATGTTCTGGAAAATAAAATTCTTGATATTGTCAAAATAGATATTGTTGATGCATCACTTAAAGATAATATTGCGGAAATTTCTGTGCATTTCAAAGCTGAAATTATTGCAGTCACGCGGGACAAGGATGGCAATGCCATTGATGGCAACATGTCAGACGCAACAATCCTTAATGATAAATGGACATTTACCCACGACACTATGTCCGGTGACCCAAGCTGGCTACTTGTCGCCACACATGCGGGATAAAGTTCTCAATGAAAAAAGTCATTTCACTGGTTTTTTTAACGTTGTTTTTTCTCGCACTACCCGTCTGGTTAGGCATTTTTTTAATACCCAAAAAATCCGGCCTTGATTTTAAAGTAACGACATATAGCGCGCTTGATGGTTGGCAATATGATGATCATCATGCGGCGCTCACGGCTTTTTTAAAAAGTTGTGAAATAATCCTTAAGCGCAAAGCCTCAAAACCTATGCCTAACGCTGCTATCGCCGGCACGACGGGTGACTGGCAGCCTATATGTAAAACAGCATCAAGCTTAACGGCGGATCCCAAAAGCGATGCCAAGGTGTTTTTCGAGCAGGCGTTTACGCCCCTTGAGGTTTATTATAATGGCAAGTCTAGTGGCACCTTTACAGGGTATCATGAACCCCTCTTAAAAGGCAGCTTTACCAAAAGTGAGCGCTACAATATACCGCTTCATAAAAAACCAGCAGATATCATAAAAATTAACCTTGGTGATTTTCGGGCAAAATACAAAGGCGTTACCCTACAAGGCGCTTTAAAGGGCGATCAAGTGGTGCCATATGCCAATCGTGCCAATATTGTTGATGGCGCCTTAGGTGAACAAAATTTGGAGCTTTTATGGGTCGATAGCGCTATTGATGCTTTCTTTCTTCAGGTGCAAGGCAGTGGACGTGTCGAGCTCGACGATGGAGCCATCATTTCTATTGGCTATGCTGGCAAAAATGGCCAACCTTACCGCTCCCTTGGGCGCATACTCATAAATGCTGGCGAGATGACACTGGAGGGAACAAGCGCACAAACCATAAAACAGTGGCTACACGACAACCCAGACAAACAGCGGTGGCTTTTGGACCAAAATCCATCTTATGTATTTTTCCGCCTGTTGGATAACAATGATGGCCCATACGGTTCGGCGGGTGTTACGCTCACAGCCGAGCGCTCTCTAGCCGTTGACCCAATGCATTTACCTTTGCTCGCGCCTATCTGGGTAGATGCTTCTCGACCAGACCAAAATGATAAAAGCATTCACCATGTGCCCTTTAAACAGCTGATGGTCGCACAAGATACGGGCGGCGCCATCAAGGGTGCCATCCGCGGCGATGTCTTTTGGGGTCACGGCGCTAAATCCGACGAGGTTGCAGGCCGCATGAACAATCAGGGCCGGCTTGTTTTGCTTTTACCAAAAGACCTTGCCGATAAAGTCGCAAGCCTGTGAAGGGCGTTAAAAAATACGGACCCGATGGGAAAGTGCTTAATACCAACGAAAAAAAAGCTGGTGAGCTCACTACAGACGATCAAGCTGTATGGCAAGGTGTCACTAAATCCGTTACCCCCCTGCAAGATCGCCCGCCCGCCAAACCGCTGCCTAAAGTAAACCGCGTGCATATTGATCATCACGCCCGTGATCTGCCCATGGAATGGCAAATGGATAATGCGCCAATGCCAGAAACCCACATTGACCGCAAAAGCAAACGTCGGCTTTCATCCGGCCATATAAATGTCGACAAAGTGGTTGATCTGCACGGCAATACCAGCGAAGCAGCATACAATCGCCTCAGGGGCGAAATTATCAATAGTGTTAAAATGGGCCATCGCTGTTTGCTTGTCATCACCGGAAAAGGTGGTAAGCGCGTTGCACAAAGTGAAAGCGCCTCAGTACCGCACCGCAAACGGGATGACTTTAATCACGGCACGGGCCTATTGAAGCGATTGGTACCCGAGTGGCTGGCAAGCCCGGAGTTAAGCCCTTTTGTCATTTCTTATGATAGTGCGCACAAAAGCCACGGTGGTGATGGTGCGCTATATATCATGCTGCGAAACAAGGCACCAAGGGGTGGCAGACCATGACCCCATTTGGCGCTAAACTGCGTGAACTTCGCGCGGCTAAAAACATCGAACAAAAAACTTTAGCCACAGCGCTGGGCGTTAGTCCTGCCTATTTGTCTGCACTAGAACATGGTAAAAAAGGCGCGCCGCCAAGGCGACTGGTTCTGCGCGTTATAGAATATTTTAATCTTATTTGGGATGCGGCTGAAGAGCTGGAAGACCTTGCTAAAATTTCTCAGCCAAAGGTTATCATCGACACAGCAGGGCTCAACCCCAAAGCCACCATCCTTGCCAACAAGCTTGGTGAAAAACTTGGCCGCATGGATGAAAATGAACTGGATGATTGGTTACAAAAATTAAAATAGACATTGTTCAATTTTTGTTCTGTTAAATAAAACTTCCGAGCGAAGTCGGGCAAGAACACCAGTGTTCGCCAAGCGTGGGCGTGTAAGCCTTAGTGGCGTTTGAACGTCATTTAACAAGTAGGAAACCAATGGTCGCGCAGATATCAACAGTAGCATTTCAGGGCATTGAAGCTCGCACCATCGAAGTGCAGGTGCAGATCGCTGGCGGCATGCCGGCGTTCACTACTCAGGGATAGATTAACCCACCTATAGTGTTTAACTATTAAAACAACCTGTTATAAGTCAAAACATAGACCTTTTAGGGGCTATTATTCCGATTTACACCTGAATTTATTTCTCGCAAGGCACAACTGAAGGTCCAGATTTCTGCACTATCTCCATCAACCGGACCATTTCTAGGTATTTTGGTGGTATTTTTCTTGACCCAGCGTGATAAGCGACCCCACCATTTTTTTGCACGGTCAGGCGCTGGAATGTCGATTGCAGAATAATGATTACCTATCCATTCAAAACTAGACATGCCAATGATATTATTCTTATTCATGCGAACGTTCAACCAGAAGATAGCTGGGTGTCCAGCTCCAAAGTAAGGTGTACTTGAATCGGCACCTGCGCGGTTTTCTTTCCACCCTGCAAATGGATCTAATACTTCTTCATCTTCACCATCGGATTTTTCAGTTAACAATGGGAGAGGTCCACACGATTTGTGAAATAAACAATACCTGCCATCATTTCTTAAATTAATATCATTCTTAGCTTGCCACTTTCCCTTACCCACAGATACAATAATAGCAATGTCTGCTTCACTACTTAACCATGCAGATAGATAATCAAGATCATCTTTTACCAAATACATAGGTAACCAAGGCATATTTCATTCCCTCTTATTCTTATCTATTTAACAAAATCTAATCGTAATTCCCAATAACTGCTTTGGGTCATAATCAGACTATGAAATACTTTAGTTGTTAGATCATTATAATGTCTACTGCTTTGACTAATAGTATAAAAGCTACTAGACAACGTTCACTTTTTGTTCTAATAATGCAGCCTTAGGTGATTCTTTTAGGGACTTCACATGGTCGCGCAGATATCAACGGTAGCATTTCAGGGTATTGAAGCCCGCACGATAGAAGTGCAGGTGCAGATCGCTGGCGGCATGCCGGCTTTCACCATTGTTGGTCTGCCCGATAAAGCCGTGAGCGAAGCCAAAGAGCGTGTGCGCGCGGCGCTTATTGCTATTGGTCTGTCGCTACCGCCCGAACGTATCACGGTTAACCTCTCCCCTGCTGACATCCCCAAAGAAGGCAGTCATTTTGATTTACCAATTGCTGTGGGTTTGCTGGTGGCACTTGGTGTTATCTCTGACGAGGACGTTTGCGAACATCTTGTTATGGGTGAGCTTGGCCTTGATGGGTCATTGCGCGCCGTAACCGGCACACTGCCTGCTGCTATTCACGCCAACAGTTTGGACATGGGGCTAATTTGCCCGCACGCGTCCGGCAGTGAGGCCGCATGGGCCGGACAACTTGATATTTGGGCGCCAAAAAACCTGCTGGCGCTTATTAACCACATAAAAGGATCGCAAATATTAACACCGCCTGAGCCAGCTATGGCGCTAGAAGACCTTCACCAGCCAGACCTTATTGATGTCAAGGGCCAAGAAGTAGCCAAGCGTGCGCTGGAAGTGACCGCCGCGGGGGGTCATAATTTGCTGATGGTAGGCCCGCCTGGCTCTGGCAAGAGCATGCTGGCCTCGCGCTTGCCCGGTATCCTACCGCCGATGAGTCCTGAAGAAGCACTAGAGACCTCTATGATAGCCTCGCTCGCTGGCGAACTCTTGGATGGCACGCTAACCCGCAACCGTCCTTTTCGAAATCCGCACCACTCGGCCAGCATGCCTGCGCTCATTGGCGGCGGCGCAAAGGCCAAGCCCGGTGAAGTATCGCTAGCCAACAACGGCGTATTATTCCTCGACGAACTACCAGAGTTTTCCCGCACGACACTGGAGGCCCTGCGTCAACCCATCGAGAGCGGTCGCGCCGTTATCGCGCGCGCGATGGCCCACGTTAGTTATCCCGCACGCTTTCAGCTGATCGCCGCGATGAACCCGTGCAAATGCGGATATCTTGATGATGCTTCCCAGGCCTGCAATCGCGCTCCGCGCTGTGCGGCGGATTATCAGACCAAAATATCTGGCCCTCTCTATGACCGGATCGACATTCATATGGATGTGCCTGCGGTATCCGCCGCTGACCTCACACTTCCACCACCATCAGAAGGCTCGAAAACTGTAGCGCTTAGAGTGGCTCATGCACGGCAATTACAGCTTGACCGGTTTCATGATATTGCGCCCGGCAAAAATATCTATTGCAATGCACAAGCGGACGGCAAGCTACTTGAAGATATTGCAGCGCCCAGCGAAGCGGGCCGCAAGCTTTTAAACTCTGCTTAAAGTTGCGCGCACCCTGGCTGACATGGCATCTGATGAGAAGGTGCAGGAGCACCATATAGCCGAGGCCCTCTCATACCGACGCATTAATCCACAGGTACAATCCTCTTTTATGAAAAGCGCATAAATAATTTTCTTGCATAATCACCCTTGCTCGGCTTCTATTGTAAAGCATGTGAAAAGGGTATCTCTATGAAAAAAGAAATAGAAATTGGCACAGCCTTTAATGGTCCTCCAAACTGTGGTCAGGGCGGCTATGTTTCTGGTCTGCTAGCCAAAGAGCATGGATCTACGACATGTGAAACATCGCTCAAGTTACCAACGCCGCTAGCCAAAGTGCTTTCCATAACGAGTAATGGCGATAAGACCGATCTTTTTTCAGGTGATAAATTACTCGTTTCAGCCGGAGACGGTGTGCTCAATCTTGAAATTCCCGAGTGCCCGACTACTGACAAAACCGAAGCGGCCAGCGCCAACTACCGTGGCCACAACAGCAAAGCCATTTTCGACACATGTTTTGTTTGCGGTACAGCCCGCCATGACCACGCGGCTATGCGTATTTTCGCCGGGCCCGTTGACCATGCGGACGCTGAAGGATTGCACGCAGCACACTGGACACCAGACGCAGCCCACGGCGGAGATAAGGGTCAGGTGCAAAGTGAATTTATATGGTCGGCGCTTGATTGCCCAGGATATTTCGCAGGCTGCGAAGATGGCCAACTTGCGCTTCTTGGCCGCATGACCACAACCATAACAGGGGCACTCAATGTTGGCGAAAGAGCAACCGTCATCGGCTGGCCCATTACATCTACTGGGCGCAAAGCCATAACCGGCACGGCAATTTATAACGAGAACAATGATATTGTCGCGTGTGCTGAAGGACTGTGGATTCACATTGACCACAACCCCTTTGCCTCATGATTGATGAATTAGATAAAGTAACATTCTGGGGCGGACTTAAGCCCTATATGGAAAAACCCGTTCTTGCCAATTTCTTACTTGGTTGGGCTGAAGGTTTTCCCTTAACTCTTATTCTTGGGGTGCTTGGCTACTGGCTAGCCTCTGTTGGTGTCGACAAAAAAACTATTGGTGTTTTTGCGCTTATTTCTGCGCCTTATGCTCTCAAATTTTTATGGGCGCCTTTTCTTGACCGCCTGCCACTTGGCTTCATTACCAATCGCTTCGGCAGAAGGCGTGGCTGGCTTTTTACTATCCAAGCCTTAATGACACTCGCTATTTGGGGAATGGCTGGCAGCAATCCGGCAGAAGATCCCTTTATCACAGGTCTTTTTGCCTTCGCAATTGGCTTTCTATCCGCTAGCCAAGACACAGTGATCGACGCCTACCGCATAGAAATTATGGAAAAACATCAATATGGTCACGGTGCCACCGCCATCACCTTTGGCTACCGCGCCGCAGGGCTTGTTACCGGAGCCTCCGCCCTTTTTATGGCGGCTGTTCTTCCATGGGAATTTGTTTTTACCATAGCCCCTGTCATGCTGCTGCCTGGTATCATCGCAGTTATGTGGGTTGGTGAGCCTGTAAAAATTGCATCAAGTTATATCAGCCAAGAAGACGCAAAGCTTGAAAATATGCTGGGTCAAAAAAACATCAAAGCCGCTAATGTGAAAAGAGTTGAATGGTTTTATGAGGCAGTTGTCTTGCCCTTTAAAGAATTTCTCAGCCGCGATGGCGCTTGGCTCATTTTGGTATTTATTCTATCTTTCAAGATAGGCGATGCGGTTGTTACCATCATGACACCTCCATTTCTGGTAGAGCTAGGTTTCACTTTAGAAGAAATTGCTGTTGCTAATAAAACCATCGGCGGCGTGATGATATGGGTTGGTGTTTTTGCAGGCTCACTTGTCTATGGATGGTTTGGCCTTTACCGCTCTCTTCTCAGTACTGCGCTGTTGATGATGGTCACCAACCTTGCTTTTGTCTATCTAGCTTATGCTGGCAATGATGTCGTGGCACTTGGCATTGTCATTGCTGCAGAAAATTTCGCGTCTGGGCTTGGTAATGTCACCATAGTTGCTTTCTTGTCTGGGCTTTGTAATCGAGAGTTTACCGCAACCCAATATGCTCTCTTGTCATCGGTGAGCAGTATCGGTCGCGCCGTGATCGGTAGCAGTTCTGGATTTATCGCTGATGCTTATGGTTGGGTAGAGTTCTTCTTGATGTCGACCGCAATCTGCATACCAAGCATTATCATTTTGATGATGCTGTGGAAACGAGGGCTGGGCGAGGCGCCGCAAGAACAAACAGAGCCCGCTAAAGTTTCTTAAACACCAGTGAAAAATTGTTGGCCGGCATGGGTGTTACTTCAGCTTTAGAAAAGCCAAAAGAATGCGCAATATCACTAACGTCTTCCATATGTCGCACACCCCAGCTTGGGTCACGGTCTTTTAGCCATGCATCAAACTGCACATTGCTCTGAGCCGTATGTTCACCGTCCATTTTATAAGGACCATAAAAATAGAGCGTGTCTCCAGATGAAAGCAGTCGATCTGCACCGTTTATCAAAGCCTGCGTCACCTCCCATGGAGAGATGTGAATGATGTTAATCGCGAGTATAGCTGTGATGGGTTTTGCCGGAGCAAGCATTTCAATCGGCCAGCGTCTCTCTAATATATCTAAATGCATGGCGGGCAAAAGATTATCTACAGCCTCGCTTTCACGCCACGCATCGATGGACGCATGGTTATCAGGGTCAAAATCGCTTGGCTGCCAATCATAAGAAGGAAGCTGTGGCGCCATATAAACAGCATGCTCCCCAGACCCGCTTCCCAGCTCAAGAACAGTACCGCTAGCGGTTAAATGATTTTTCAAAACATCAAGTATGGCGTCGCGGTTGCGTGCGGTTGCCGACGCTTGCCGACGCTTATCCTCAGTGCTCATTTTATCAAAATCAGACATTCGTTTTTCTCATGGTGTCCTTTATTGCTTGCGCTTTTTCATAAATCTATCAATGAAATATACCGGCACAACGATTGAGGCGCCAACCAGCACATACTGAATTCCTGACTGAGATATCCAGCCCCAAAAGGCGGCTAGTTTATCAAAAACCCAACCATAAACATCCGCCGGGCTGGCATCGAGCCAAAAGAGCAGCGCCCCGACAACAAAGGACCATACTGTTAGCTTAATGATTGTCCGCACATCCATAATTTTATCCTGTCTACTCTTTGGGTGTAATCAAATTATCAAAACCATCCGGTTTGATAATATTTAAACACTGTTGCTTATCAAAGCTTTGTCCCAGTGGTGTGCGGGAGCTAGTATATGTAACAACATAGGGTGTTTCTATCGTCTCAGTATAAAAAACAACATCAAAAACACAAGATTCATGCTCAAAAAGCATCACCTGACCAAGGCCATCGCGGCGAACAAGGTTGGGTGGCCCCATACGAATAATCACTTCACTGGGAGACATTCCCATCAGACTTTCAACAAGGGCAGGCTCATGAATGTTTACAGGCTTCATCTCCACCTCGGAGACTGGTGCAACATTAGCGTCTGGCGCAGGCGCAGTAACAACAGTTTCGCTGCAAGCCGATATCAATAGAGCAGATATTAAGATAATTTTTTTCATAAACTCAAGTCTCTGGGCCAGAAGAATGGCGGTTAAGGGTATAATGCACAAGGTGCGTCATCAGGGCTGCGCCAAACACAGGCGCTATAAGGTTAGCAAAGGGAATTAGAAAAAGCCCCGCAACCACCATACCACCAAGTACGGCTTTACTATGACGGCTTGCCCTAAGGCGACGGGCTTCACCGCGTGACATAAACCGTATCGCCACCATTTCAAAATATTCCCGACCAAATAAATAGCCGTTAATAAGCAAATATAAGCCTAGCGATAATATCCCGCCGGACATAAAGAAAAACAGAATATACAGCGGCATAGCCAGGATATTAACCAGCAACACGACACCCCCTTGCTTGAGGGCCATAAGCACTGTCTCTCCCATGCTCACTTTGCGAACCGCAGGTCTGTCGGGATAATATTCTTCTTCGACGGCCTCAATGATACTATCAAGAAGTAAGCCCATCGCCGTAACCGCAAGCGGCGGGAACAAAAAATAGGTTCCAAGTATCGCTACGGGGGCATAAACCGCAAATTTTGCCAGAAGCTCCCATTCCATTAAAATGTCATCGAGCCAGTCCCACCCGGTGAAAGTGCCGGCAGGCCACAAGGTCCAAAGGCTAAAAAGAGTGATGAACAGCACAAGAATTGCTGTAAAGGTACCGAGAAAAAACACACGGCGAAAAGCCGGGTGTGACAATTGTTCCATAGTTCTGCTTAAAGCGCGATCAAGCATGGTGTTTCCTTCCCCGGGGTTTTTCCCCATGTATATCTTTATTTCTACTCGCTGTCGGGCTTATTTCGACCGCCCGTATCCACTATAGATAGGAAAAAATATCCAAGTTGCAAATATTTTTAGCACGTGCGATACAGTTTTTCATAATTTTCTCACTTTAAGGACCATGAAATGACAAAAAAACACCAAGTTTTAGGCGTAGGAAATGCCATCGTCGATGTTATCGCAGCTGTTAGTGATGACTTTCTCGCTGAGCACGGCGACGACAAAGGCGCAATGAACTTGGTAGACAAAGCAAGGTCTGCAAAACTTTATGATGCCATGCCTCCCGCTGAAGAGCATTCTGGTGGATCTGCCGGCAATACTATGGCGGGCTTTGCTGCTCTCGGCGGCAAAGGGGCATATATTGGTAAGGTTAAAGACGATCAGCTTGGCAGCATTTTTGCGCACGACATCAAATCGGCCGGTGTGGACTTTCTCACCAGCCCTTCAAGTGACGAAACCCCGACAGCTAACTGCATGATTTTAGTAACACCCGATAGTGAGCGCACCATGCACACATATCTTGGTGCCTGCGTAAACCTTACGGAAGCCGATATCGACGAAAATGATATTGCAAATACTGAAATTGTATATTTTGAAGGCTACCTGTGGGACATGGAGCCTGCAAAAAAAGCCTTCCTCAAGGCCATGAAGATAGCGCACGAAACGGGGGGTAAAGTAGCTCTCACGCTGTCAGACAGTTTTTGTGTTGGCCGCTTTAGAGCGGAGTTTCTTGAGCTGGTAGAGCATCACGTTGATATTCTTTTTGCCAATGAAGACGAGATTACATCACTTTATGAGGTAGACACATTTGATGAAGCACTCCAGCATGTGGCGGGACATGTCAGCATTGCTGCACTTACACGCAGCGAAAAAGGGTGCGTGATTGTAACGCCGCACGAGGTTCATGTCATTGATGCCGTTGCGACCACCGTTGTTGACACCACAGGTGCAGGCGACTTGTTTGCGGCTGGTTTCCTTTACGGCATTACAAATGGTCATGACTTAGCTGAAGCTGGGAAAATTGGCAGTATTTGCGCGGCTGAAATTATCAGCCACATTGGTGCGCGCCCTGCTGTTGATATTAAAGCTTTGGTGCAAGAAAAGCTTTAACGCGCCGCTTTTTCTTCGTGTCCAGACAAACCTTCGCGGCTGGCAAGTTCGTCCGCGATATCATCTAAGCTTAAACCTTTGTCGCTGAGTAAAATCATCATGTGGAACAAAAGGTCAGCGGCTTCGCTAACGACCTTACCGTCTGTGACGCTGGCCAAGGCGAGCTCCACACCCTCTTCACCAACTTTTTGCGCAATTTTTTCGCTGCCTTTCTCAAAAAGGCTAGCCACATAGCTTTCGCCAGCATCCGCGCCTTTGCGAGATTCAATTACGTCAGCAAGTTTTGATAGTATTTCTGCGCTATCATTTTTCATCTTATATCTCCCTTACCGCAACGCCCGATACTTTCATATGGGCTTTCGCTTCAGCAATTGTATATTCTCCAAAGTGGAAAATTGATGCCGCCAGCACCGCCGATGCGTGGCCTTTTTTTACACCATCAACCAAATGATCCAGCGTGCCGACCCCACCGGAGGCTATCACAGGAATAGAAATACTGTCTGCTATTTTTTGCGTCAGGGCGAGATCAAAACCTTCCCGCGTTCCGTCGCGGTCCATGCTTGTCAGTAAAATTTCACCAGCGCCCAGCTCTGCTATTTTCTTTGCATATTCAATTGCGTCCAACCCCGTTGCTGTGCGGCCGCCGTGGGTGAAAACCTCCCATTTGTCAGGTCCAACCTTTTTAGCGTCCACCGCCACCACAATGCATTGACTGCCAAACTTGGTTGCAAGTTCCGCCACAACTTCAGGGCGCTTTACCGCCGCTGTCATCAGCGAAACCTTATCAGCGCCCGCTAGTAATAGTTTGCGAACATCTTCTTCACTGCTGACGCCGCCGCCGACGGTGAGCGGCATAAAACACGCTTCTGCCGTGCGGGATACCACATCGAGTAAAATATCACGCCGTTCGTGAGAAGCGGTAATATCTAGAAAAGTTAGCTCGTCGGCGCCCGCAGCATCATAAAGCGTGGCTTGCTCAACAGGGTCGCCAGCATCGCGAAGATTTACAAAATTAACCCCTTTAACCACACGGCCATCTTTGACATCAAGGCAGGGAATGATGCGGGCTTTTAACATTATACCATTTCCCCAGCAGCAATTTTAAGCGCTTGCTTTAAATCCATGCCGCCATCATATATGGCGCGCCCCGTGATCACGCCGTCAAGATTACCCGCATCTCTCACCGCTCTCATGTCACCCAAGTCTTTTACGCCACCGGAAGCAATAACCGGAATAGAAATAGCTGCAGCGAGTTCGCTGCTCGCTTCTGCATTTACCCCTGTCAGTGTTCCATCGCGGTCAATATCGGTGTGAATTATTGCCGCCACACCCGCGTCTTCAAATTTTTTAGCAAGCTCGATAACACCAAGCTCACTGGCTTCAGCCCACCCTTCGACTGCAACCTTGCCGCCAAGCGCATCAATGCCAACAGCTATTTTTCCGGGAAAAAGGCGGCACGCCTCAATCACAAGATCCGGATCTTTTACCGCGAGTGTTCCAAGAATAAGCCGCGAGAGGCCAGCGTCCAACCAACGCTCCATTGTAGCAATATCGCGGATACCACCACCAAGCTGAACAGGTACATCAACATTGGCTAAAATTGCCTTAACCGCATCACCGTTCACTGGCTTGCCAGCAAAAGCACCATTAAGATCAACCAAATGCAGCCACTTGCAACCAGCGTCCTCAAAGGCTTTGGCTTGCGCAGTCGGGTTGTCACTAAACACCGTTGCGGCCTGCATATCACCCTTAAGTAATCGCACACAGTTGCCGTCCTTGAGGTCAATAGCTGGGTAAAGGGTAATCATGGGCGCCACCTAATAAACTTTTCTAATATCTTAAGACCAACCTTTTGGCTCTTTTCCGGATGAAACTGAAAACCAATCATATTATCCCGTCCCACAATAGCTGTCAGAGGCGCGCCATAAGACGTGGTTGCCAAAACATGCGCAGGGTTTTTCACCACCATATGATAACTATGAACAAAATAGGTGTGGTCAGCCGCGCACATGTCTTGCGTAACCGCATGTGCCTTGCCAAATTGTGTCAGCTCAATTTCGTTCCAGCCCATGTGTGGAATTTTAAGGGATTTATCATCCGGCTTTAAAGCAATAACATCAGCGTCAATCCAACCAAGCCCTTGGTGACGCCCGTGCTCAATACCCGTTGTTGCCATCAGTTGCATACCAACACAAATACCAAGAAATGGTCTCGCCTTTTCCAAGACTGCTTCTTCTAAAGCGTCAATCATACCATCTATGGCGCGAAGTCCGTGGCCACAGTCGCCAAAAGCACCAACCCCCGGCAATATAATTCTGTCGGCTGTGCGTATTACATCTGGATCATCGCTGACTTTAATCTCGGCATCAAAAGCCGCACGCTCAAGAGCTTTCTCGGCAGAGCGAAGATTGCCCGATCCATAATCAATGATTATAATTTTTTCAGTCATGGAACTATCCGCCATAGAAAGATCGATACAGAAAAGCTAACCGCCCAGCGTACCTTTTGTGCTTGGGATGCTGTCTGCTTTTCTTGGGTCTATTGCCACAGCATCTTTGATGGCGCGGGCCAGAGCTTTAAAGCTGGATTCCGCAATATGGTGATTGTTTTCACCATATAGATTTTCCATATGCAGCGTCATGCCTGCCCCAAATGCAAAGGCGCGGAAAAATTCTTGAAAAAGCTCGGTATCCATTTCACCCAAACGATCTTGACTGAAAGCAATTTTCCACACCAAAAATGGCCGCCCTGATATATCAAGGCTTGCGCGTGTAAGCGCCTCATCCATTGGGATATAGCTGTTGGCATAGCGCGTGATACCCGCCATGTCTCCAAGGGCCTGCTTTAAGGCTGAACCAATTGCAATGCCAATATCTTCAACCGTGTGATGCGCATCAATATGTAGGTCGCCCTTACAGCTAACCGTTAGGTCCATCAAAGAGTGTCGTGAAAGCTGCTCGAGCATATGATCAAAAAACCCAATGCCGGTTTTAATGTCATAAATACCTGAGCCATCAAGGTTTAGCTTTACCTTAATCGCTGTTTCATTTGTTTTCCTTGTCACAGACGCAGTACGCATGGATAGTCTCCAAAAGAATATTTGACCAAACAATAGATTATCAAACCGCTTGTAGCTATGCCTTCTATAGGGAATAAGCCAAAAATGCAAAGCCAGAATGTCTTGGGCATATAATATTAATGGTTTAATATACTGCTTTTACCCAATCTCTCTTGTATAAAGTATATCGCTCGCTATATGCATTCACTGTAACCAATCTGTCCAAAGGATAAAATATATGTCCCAGTCCCAAGATTATGCCGATGCCTCCCGGTGGCGTGGAACCACGATTTGCTGTGTGCGAAAAGATGGAAAAGTTGTCATTGCCGGCGACGGTCAAGTCAGTGTTGGTGATACGGTAATGAAGGGTAACGCTAAAAAGGTACGTTTTTTAGGGGGCGGCAAGGTTATATCCGGTTTTGCTGGCGCCACAGCTGATGCTTTTACCTTGTTCGAACGCTTAGAAGCCAAACTTGAGCGCCACCCAGGGCAACTAACCCGAGCGGCTGTTGAGCTTGCCAAAGACTGGCGCACGGATAAATATTTGCGTCAACTGCAGGCCATGATGATTGTTGCCGACGAAAACGTGTCCCTGGTGGTCACAGGTAACGGCGATGTACTTGAGCCCGAGCATGGTGTTATAGCCATTGGTAGCGGCGGCAATTACGCACTATCGGCTGCACTTGCCCTGTTTGACCAACCCTTATCTGCTGAAGAAGTTGCCACAAAAGCCATGGGCATTGCCGCTGAAATTTGTGTTTACACCAATAGCAACCTAACTATTGAAAGCCTAGATTCCGTCGACACTGAATAATGAATATAATAATGATTAGAGAGTTTAAATATGACTGACTTCACCCCTCGCGAGATCGTATCAGAGCTTGATCGCTTCATCATAGGACAAGGCGACGCCAAAAAAGCTGTCGCTGTTGCGCTTAGAAATCGTTGGCGGCGCCAACAACTGGTCGACCAGATGCGCGACGAGGTTTTACCAAAAAATATTCTTATGGTTGGGCCAACAGGCGTCGGTAAAACCGAAATTTCTCGCAGACTTGCCAAGCTTGCCAATGCGCCTTTCATTAAGGTGGAAGCAACAAAATTTACCGAAGTGGGCTATGTTGGTCGTGACGTTGAGCAAATCATTCGTGATTTGGTGGAAAGCGCCTTGCTCATCATGCGTGAAAAAAGACGCAAGGGTGTTCGCGCCCAAGCAGAGTTGGCAGCGGAAAACAGAGTGCTTGATGCTCTTTGTGGAGACGGCGCTGGAGAAGCGACGCGCCAAAAGTTTCGCAAAATGCTGCGTGAGGGTGAATTATCGGACAAAGAGATTGAACTGGATGTTGCCGATACCACAAGTCCTTTCCCGACAATGGACATTCCAGGAATGCCCGGCGGCAGTGTTGGCATGCTCAACCTTGGTGACATGATGGGCAAAGCCATGGGCAATCGCACAGTTAAGAAAAAACTAAGTGTGGCTGACGCCTATGAAGTGCTTATGGGTGAAGAATCTGACAGTTTGCTGGACGAAGATAGTCTAACCAAAGATGCTCTCAAACTTGTCGAAGACAGCGGTATTGTTTTTCTAGACGAAATTGACAAAATTTGTGCGCGTAACGATGCACGAGGCGGCGAAGTGAGCCGCGAAGGTGTTCAGCGCGATCTATTGCCCCTGATTGAAGGCACGACCGTTTCTACCAAACACGGCATTGTAAAAACCGACCATATCCTCTTTATCGCGTCTGGCGCCTTTCATCTGGCTAAACCGTCAGACCTGTTGCCTGAGCTTCAAGGTCGCCTACCGATCCGCGTTGAGCTGCGCGCGCTGACAGAAGAAGACTTCCGCCGTATCCTGACCGAGCCTGATTATAGTTTGATCAAACAATATGAAGCGCTATTGCTCACAGAGGGTGTAACAGTTGAATTTACTGAAAACGGCATCGTTGAAATAGCTAAAATATCAGCCCACCTTAACGAAACGGTTGAAAATATTGGCGCACGGCGTTTACACACAGTGCTTGAAAAAATTCTAGAAGAAATATCCTTCACCGCTACGGATAAGTCTGGGGAAATCGTAACGGTTAACAAAGACTATGTCAGCGAACATATGGGCGAACTTGCCAAAGGCGGCGACGCTGACCTAAGCAGATTTATACTTTAAAACTCTACTTTAAATATTATTCTGCTTAGTATATGGTTGCAACAGTTGTAGTAACTATAGGGTGGTTTATGTATCTAATGTATGTAGATGAAAGTGGTGACCCGGGCCTCATTAATTCTCCAACAAGATATTTTGGCTTGTCTGGCATCGTAATCCACGAAAGCCAATGGCATGTCTTTCATGAAGCATTAATCAATTTTAGATATACGATGAATCAGGTCTATAATTTACCTATCCGCAGAGAAATACATGCCTCTGAATATTTAAATAAATCTCTACTTAATATTCCTAAATATCAGAGATTGGCTATTTTAAGAAATTTTCTAGATGAATTAGCAAAATTAAATTATCTCTCCATAACAAGCGTGATAGTTGATAAACAAGGAAAGCCCAACCAATATGAAACATTTAATCAGGCTTGGTCGACTCTTTTTCAAAGATTTGAAAACACACTAAAATATGGAAATTTTCCAGGTGCATATCGCACTGATTATGGCCTAGCAATAACAGATAATACTGATGGCAAAAAATTAACAAAATTAGTAAGAAAAATGAATAAATATAACCCTATTCCAAATATGCATCAATTTGGTGATGGTTATAGAAACATACCCATAGTTAAAATTATTGAAGACCCTTATACAAAAGATTCTCAACATAGCTATATGATACAGGCTGCGGATGTCGCCGCATATTTTTTATATCAAAAATATAAACCGTCAGCGTACATTAAGAAACAAGGCGCTCGTCACTATTACAATCGAATGAATCCAATTTTAAACACTAGAGCATCAAACACTAATGGTTTTGGGATTGTGCAGATATAAAAAAGGGGGAGGTCGAAACCTCCCCGGGGCAATCCTACCCTTGGTCAAATCCAAGATCAGATCACAAATATATTATATAAGACTCCACTATGGTTGTCAAGTTACCATCTATAGTGAATCCATAGATTGTATCAATTCACTACATCTAGCAAAAAAGGGCCGGAGATATTTCTCCAGCCCTTTTAATTTTAAACCTGTCTTAGGTCGTTATTTTTTCATTAAATCCAGTAGAGCAACCACGGTTGCTTCAACGCCGCTTCTAACGGCGGGCTCCGGTGTGATTTTAAATATTGGCGAATGGTGCGACGGCACAGGAGCACCGCCTGCCTTTGCGCGATCAAAACCGGCTTGAGGCGTTCCGCCAACTGAAAAATAAACGCTTGGAATATAAGGGTCCGTTGTAAAAAACGGGAAGTCCTCTGCGCCCATACCTGTCGGCGGTACACTCACAACCATATCGGCACCCATTTTTTCAATCCAAAGCGCTTTTAGTTTGCGGGCCATTTCATTATTATTGGCTGTTGGCGGGTAACCATCTGGTGACACAATCACCTCCGGTAATTTATCTTCTGCAACACCGGCTGCACGTGCTGTATTAATAGCAATACGCTTGATACCGTCGAGTAAGATTTTACGGGTTTCCAAATTCGTATTACGCACAGTTATTTGTAAAAGCGCTTTATCAGATATAATGTTATGCTTGGTACCAGAGTGGAATGAACCAACGGTGACAACACCCGGTTGGCGCGGAGAAAGTTCTCGCGATACCAGAGTTTGCAGCGCCACAACAATTTGCGAACCAATTAAAACAGGGTCTTTACCCGCGTGCGGCGACGCACCGTGAGCACCAACACCGTGTACCGTAATATCAACCGTATCAGCGCCTGCATAAGGGCTGCCTTCAAGAACATTTACCTGCCCTGCGACACCGCCAGACGAAACATGGAAAGCCAGCGCATAATCAGGCTGACCAAAACGATCCCAAAGTTTATCGTCCATCATCGCACTCGCACCCGGCCCGCGTTCTTCAGCGGGCTGGCCAATAAGCATAAGCGTGCCAGACCATTGGTCTTTCATCGCCGCCATGCGACGCGCCGTGCCAACAAGGCTTGTGATGTGAACATCATGACCGCAAGCATGCATTACAGGCGCGGTAAAACCAGTGACCTTATCTACTGTGACCACCTTGGATGCATAAGAAAGACCTGATTTTTCAGGAACCGGAAGGCCATCCATATCCGCGCGCATCATAACAAGCGGGCCTTCGCCATTTTTCATGATAGCAACAACACCTGTGCCACCAACACCTTCGGTTACTTCAAAACCCGCTGCGCGAATTTCTTTTGCCAAGCGTTTTGCCGTTTCATATTCTTGACTACTCAGCTCTGGGTTTTGGTGAAAATGGGTGAAAAGTGCGCCAAGATGATTATCGTAATCAGCCTTGACGACTGTGTTAAGGTCATCGCCAGCACTAGCTGTTCCAGCAAAAAGCGCAACCGCCGCAACAGCAGATAAAAGATGTTTTCTCATAAAAGTCCCCTATAATAATTTTCGTTAAAAACGATATCAGAAAAACGGGGTGTGACAAGTTGTATTCGCTACACTCCGCTGCTGAAAAAATAATCAGCCTTAACTTTGGTAAAATCTGCAATCCAGTTTTTGGTGCCTTTTATCCGGTCCCCCACACCAATGAAACGCCACCCTAGCGCCTCAGTCGCATCTTCGTCCCACGATCCATCGCCAACATAAGTGATGCTTTCAAATTTTTCGACTTTTGCTCGTTTTAAAGCGCGGTCCCTGCATATTGTCATTATTTCTTTGCGCTCAAAGTCATCATCAGCACTTGCCATCGCCACACGCTCGATATCAAAACCCGCGGTCGCAAGCTTAAAACAAGCCGTTGGCCCCCAGCCCCCTGTTGCGATTGCTACCATAACACCCTCGGTTTTGCTCAATTGATTAAAGAGCTTTAAAGCACCAGGTATTTCCGGCGATATGGAAGCATCTTCCATAAAGATGTCCATAATCACGTCTGAAAAATGATCCCGCACGGCATTATATTCTTTTGTAGTAATTTCACGCTCTAAGCTATTCATCACCATCTCGGTCAAAATACCGGGATCGCTACGATGGGTAAAATTAATCAAGCTTTCGGGGCGCTCCAGCTCTAAAACATCCTTGATTGCCTGAAAATAAATTTTGTCATCAATATCGTGAGTGTCACACAAGGTGCCATCAACATCAAACATTACGAGGTGCATGGGAGTTGTCCTTTATTATATCCTCGCTAAGCGAAAGCTTATCGGATTCTTTTGATATAAAAGCCCCGCCGTATACCAGCAGGGCCCTTAAAGTTTCTCAACTGCTTTGCGGCTAGTTATTCATATCGCTAAAGAATTGCTCATTGTTTTTGGTATCTTTAAGCTTGCCGAGCAAAAATTCCATAGCGTCGACGGTACCCATTGGTGTGAGGATACGACGAAGAACATACATTTTTGCAAGGGTGGCTGGATCAACCAACAGCTCTTCTTTACGTGTACCAGACTTAACAATATCAATCGCTGGGAAGATGCGCTTATCAGAAACTTTACGATCGAGAATAACTTCTGAGTTACCTGTACCCTTAAATTCTTCAAAGATAACCTCGTCCATGCGGCTGCCTGTTTCAATAAGAGCCGTTGCGATAATAGACAGCGAACCACCTTCTTCGATATTACGCGCGGCACCAAAAAAGCGCTTTGGACGCTGGAGAGCATTTGCGTCAACACCACCGGTTAACACTTTACCTGATGATGGCACCACAGTGTTATAAGCGCGAGCTAAACGCGTGATACTATCCAACAGAATAACAACATCTTTGCCGTGCTCGACAAGGCGTTTGGCTTTTTCAATCACCATCTCAGAAACCTGAACGTGGCGCGTAGCTGGCTCATCAAAGGTTGATGAAATAACTTCAGCATTCACGCTACGCTGCATGTCGGTGACTTCTTCCGGACGCTCGTCAATCAAAAGTACCATGACATAACATTCCGGATGATTAAGGGTGATATTTTTGGCAATATTTTGCAGCAATACGGTTTTACCTGTGCGCGGCGGCGCCACGATCAAGGCACGTTGGCCTTTACCAAAGGGCGCTACCAAATCAATCACGCGCGGTGACTTGTCAACAATTGTTGGATCATCTGGGTCTAGCTTGAAACGCTCATCGGGATAAAGCGGCGTCAAATTATCAAAATGCACTTTGTGGCGGATTTTATCCGGCTCATCAAAGTTAAGTTTGGCAACTTTGAGCAAAGCAAAATAGCGCTCACCATCTTTTGGTGCGCGTATTTGCCCCTCTACTGTGTCACCGGTTCTTAGACCAAAACGGCGCACTTGTGACGGTGAAACATAAATATCATCCGGACCTGGTAAATAATTAGATTCTGGCGCGCGTAAAAAACCAAAGCCATCGGGCAATATTTCAATAACCCCCATGCCCATAATTTCTTTATCGTCTTCAGCCATCGTCTTTAAAATCGCAAACATCATGTCTTGTTTGCGCATTGATGAAGCATTTTCAATGCCGAGGTCTTCTGCGACCAAGAGAACTTCAGCGGGTGATTTTTGTTTTAAGTCTTTTAAATGCATAGAATTGTCCGATATGGAAAGCGGCCTTCAAAAAAAGGATTAGTTTTGTGGCCATTGATGGAATTTGCAAATTTTGATGAAAGGTTGTTTTAATTAAAATCACAAATATGATTTGAAAGGTTATTAGACAGAATTGTCCCCAAGTGCGCAAAGGCTAACACTTTAAATTTTCATGTCAAGATTTTTGCTACTTTTGCTCACTTTAAAAAGGACGAACAATAACCATTATCACAATGATTATTATGGCAAGCGATGGTAGCTCATTAATCGCACGATAAAATTTTTCACTATGTGGTCGCTCTCCCGCGGTTAGTTTTTTACGCCATGTTGCAAATAACATATGAAGAGCTGTTAATGTGGCGACCATAAATAATTTAACCAAAAACCACGGCTCATATAAAACATTAGTGTGATACGCGAGTAGCAGACCCAGTATCCACGCAACGATCATAGCCGGATTCATAATGATACGTAACAATCGGTTTTCGCGATCTTGCCATTTTATGTCTTCGTCTGAGCCAATATCACATTGAACGTGATAAGCAAAAAACCGCGGCATCATCAAAAGTCCGGCACACCAGAAAATTACAAAAATAATATGAAAGGCTTTTATCCAAAGATAATAGTTTTCTAGACCGTCCATTTTGACCCCTGCTTTGTTTAACGCCTAAAAGCTTTAATATGGTTTACAAGCGCTTCTACGTTTTCCGGCGGTGTTTCAGGGACAAAGCCATGACCTAAATTAAAAATATGTGCCCCACCCTTGAAGGCGTTCAAAATTCTATCGGCTTCATTGAGCATTTCTTTGCCGCCCGCCACAACCAGTCGCGGATCCATATTGCCTTGAATGCAAAGTTTGCTTTGAATGTGTGTTTTAGCATATTCAAGTGGCATTGCCGTATCAATCGACACAGCCTGAACACCGGTTTTTGCAATGAAGGGTTCATAAAGCGGCCCGGCCAAACGCGGAAATCCAATAATAGGTGTATTTGGATACTTAGCTTTTACGCGTTTTACTATTTCGCGCGTTGGCTCAATAACCCATCTGTCAAATGTTGTTTCACTCAAGCCGCCTGCCCAGCTATCAAATATTTGTACAGCATCAACACCCGCTTCAATTTGTGCGATTAAATATTCGGCCGTAGCATCCACAATTAAATCCAAAAGAGCTTTAAAGCCAACAGGATCACTATAACCCCATGATTTTGCAGCCCCATGATCTTTACTGCCAGCACCTTCAACCATATAAGTTGCAATTGTCCAAGGAGCTCCAGCAAACCCAAGCAGCGTAACCTCTTGTGGTAATTGAACTTTTAGACGTCGTATCGTTTCATAAATATTACCAACTTTATCATGGAAGCCTTCCATTGATAGTTTATCAAGTCCAGCTTTATCGGTTACAGGGTCAAGGCGAGGGCCATGACCGGTTTCAAACCAAACCTTTTGTCCAAGACCATCAGGAACCACAAGAATATCAGCAAATAAAATAGCACCATCCATTCCATAACGACGGATCGGTTGCAGCGTTACTTCTGTTGCAAGTTCAGGATTATAACAAAAAGATAAAAAATCTGGTACCGTTGCTCTAATCTTACGATATTCCGGTAGATACCGACCAGCCTGGCGCATAAACCAAAAAGGGACACGGTCTTCAGGTTTGCCATTTAGGGTATTTAATAAAAGCTTGCTCATGGTGTTTTGCTGTATTCCAGTTGATATATTTTTAAGGTAAGTGCTCAGACCACTATCTAATAATATATATTTAAAAAAAGGATAGTAGTTGTTTATACCTGTGAATAGTGGGGATAACTAATTATCCACAGGGTAATACACATAATATAGATAATATTATAGTGCTTTTTTATTTTTTGGAAAGTTTTGGATAATTGAAAAAAACATATGGTAATTGCTTGATTGAAAAATGTGCATAATATGGATAACTATTTAATTACCAACTAATGGATATTTTTATCCCGTATTTTTTAGCCACTGTATAAGTTCTAAAAGTAAAGGTGCAGAATGTTAAAAAACAAACAATTTAACTTCTCAACAAAGAGTACCGCTCTGACTGACAGTTTTATCCATATAGTTATCAACAGAGGAATTTATGCCTGACTCCGTTTTTCATATTCACCTTGTATCTGATTCGACGGGGGAAACTTTAGAGGCAATTGCTAATGCTGCTTTAGCCCAATTTAAAGACAGCAATGTTAATCGCCATTATTGGCCTTTGATGCGAACGCCTCTTCAAATGGAGAGAGTAGTTCAAGATATGGCAGAAACGCCGGGGTTGGTCATGTATACTTTGGTAAATAAAGATATTCGCAATGCCCTTGAAGTAAATTGTCGTGAGATGAATTTGCCAACTTTGAGCGTGCTTGATCCGGTTATTAATCTTCTTGGATCCTATTTAGGAGCAAAAGCCGCGCGCCAACCTGGGCTTCAGCATATTATGGACGCTGAATATTTTTCTCGTATTGATGCTGTTCATTATACTATGGCGCATGACGACGGTCAGCTTGCTGACGATTTATCTGGAGCAGATATAATTATTGTTGGCGTATCGCGAACATCAAAAACACCGACCAGCATGTATCTGGCAAACAAAGGTCTTTGCACGGCTAATATTCCCTTTGTTCCCAATTGTCCGTTGCCAGCAGGACTTGATAATGTTCAAAATCAATTTGTTGTAGGCCTGACGACCAGCCCTGACCGCCTTATTCAGGTAAGAGAAAACCGATTGCGCAGTTTAAATCAAGATGGCTCATCAGATTATATTGATCTTGAGCTGGTGCGTAACGAGGTTAAATTATGTCGTCGGCTTTGCTCTGAACATGATTGGCCGGTTATTGATGTTACCAGACGGTCTATTGAAGAATCTGCTGTTGCTATATTAAACCTGTATCAAAAATGGCAACAGGAAAAAAATGAGGGTGATGCCTGATGGCATTGATTTTAGCTAGCGGCAGTCGTGCACGATTTGAAATGTTAAAAGCAGCAGGGGTAGAATTTGAAAGTCAAAACCCGCTTGTTGATGAATATCCGGTAAAAGAGGCATTATTAGCCGAGGGTGCACCTGCACATCATATTGCTGATATGCTTGCCGAGCTTAAAGCGCTTGCGGTTTCTTCTATTCGGCAAAAGTCTTTTGTAATTGGATCAGATCAAATTCTTAGCTGTGAAGGAAGATGTTATTCTAAGGCTGACACTATGGCGGACGCAAAAAAACAATTGCAAGTGCTATCCGGTAAAAAACATAGTTTGATATCCGCTGTTGTTATAGCAAAAGGTGGACAGGTTATATGGCGAGAAATTGATAAAGCGCATTTAACTATGCGGAAGCTTTCTGATGATTTTATTGATGACTATTTGTTAGAGTGCGGTGATGCTATATTATCGTCCGTTGGGTGTTATCATCTTGAAGGTCGTGGCGCTCAGCTTTTTGATCGTGTGGAGGGGGACTATTTTACCGTGCTTGGCATGCCGCTTTTAAAACTTCTTCAGTTTTGCAGAACACAAGGATTATTACTGTCATGAGCAACAAGGGGAATGACATTACATATGGTGTGGTAGGCTGGCCGGTTAAACAATCTTTATCGCCAGAAATTCATAATCATTGGCTGGCCCAGCAAGACATAAAAGAGCGTTATGGATTGCTTGAAATTGATCCAGAAAAATTGAAAGAAAAGATAGAGAAATTCGTGGCAGCAGGCTTGAAAGGTTTTAATGTTACTGTGCCACATAAAATTGCGATAATGGCTGAGCTGGATGATATTGATGAAATAGCAAAGACCGTGGGGGCGGTGAACACCGTTACTGTTAACGAGGACGGCAAACTATCAGGCACCAATACGGATGTTTATGGGTTTTTACATAATCTAAAGATAAAAGCCCCTGAGTGGTGCGCGGATAAACCGGCGCTTATCTTGGGCGCCGGAGGGGCATCGCGCGCAGCTGTTTACGGCCTTTTGCAGGCGGGCGTGCCCAAAATTTATATATCAAACAGAACCCTATCAAAGGCCGAGGCTTTATCGAGAGAGTTTGGTAGTGATGCCGTGATACCCATATCGTGGGAGAGCAGGGAAAGCGTTGTTGGCGACGTATCACTAATTGTAAATACGACGACCTTGGGCATGGCAGGATGTGCAAAGCTTGAGCTGGATTTATCTACGGCACAAAAAAACACGACGGTTTATGACATTGTTTATAAACCCTTGATGACCGATTTGCTTTTAGACGCTGAGGCGCGTGGTTTAAATATTGTGACGGGTTTTGGTATGCTTGTGCATCAGGCAGCGGCAGCTTTTAATATTTGGTTTGGCCGCTATCCTGATTTAAGCGATGGCTTTGCAGATCAACTAGAGGGGCGCTTTAAGTGATTATTCTTGGTCTGACAGGCTCGATTGCCATGGGGAAATCTGAAACTGCTAAAATGTTTAGAGAGCTTGGCGTGCCTGTATTTGACGCCGATGCCATTGTTCATAAAGCCCAAGCCAAAGACGGGGTTGCTATCGCTGCCATTGACGGTCTTTTTGAGGGCGTTGTAAAAGACGGTGTTCTTGATCGTGCAAAGCTTGGTGCAATTGTTTTTGCTGACCGACCCAGACTTGCGGACCTGGTGAATATTATGACGCCGATTATAAGACAAGCTCGAGGGACTTTTTTTGACAATGCCATTGCGGCAGGGGATAAAATGATTGTGCTGGACGAACCGCTTTTATTTGAAAATGGTGGTGACAAACACTGTGACGCTATTGTTGTTGTGTCAGCACCAGAGCATATTCAGCGGGAACGGGCTTTAGCGCGAGATGTGATGACGGAAGAAAAGCTTGATCAAATTTTAGCCCAGCAACTACCGGACGCCGAAAAGCGCACCAAGGCAGATTATATCATTGAAAGTGATAAAGGTTTGGACCATGCCCGCAAGGCTGTTAAAAAGATTATCGCTGAAGTAAGTAAAATAAAAGCCTCTGCTTATAAGGAATATTGGGATAATGCGCGAAATAATTTTTGATACAGAAACCACAGGCTTTGACCCCTTTTCTGGCGACAGAGTCATAGAAATTGGTGCTGTTGAAATGGTCAACCGTGTTTTGACCGGTGAAACTTTCCATGTTTATTGTAATCCGGAGCGCGAGGTGCCGGAAGGCGCTTTTAAAGTACACGGTATTTCAACGGAGTTTTTACAAGACAAGCCTTTGATTATTGATGTGCTGGATGATTTTATGGCCTTTGTTGGCTCAGACCCGCTGGTCGCTCACAATGCTACTTTTGATATGAAGTTTATCAATTGGGAGCTTGAAAATGCTAGTAAGGTCACCATCCCAAAAGACCAGTTTAAAGACACGCTTATTATTGCCCGGACCAAATACCCGGGTCAGCCCAACTCGCTTGATGCGCTTTGTAAAAGGCTAGGTGTAAACAATAGCAACCGAACCCTTCACGGTGCCTTGCTTGATAGTGAAATTCTCGCAGATGTTTATGTTGAGCTTTTGGGTGGACGTCAAGCCGGGATGGATTTATCTGTTGCCAGCTCGGGCACTATAGAGGCCACGGGTATTCGACAAAAACGCGAAGCAAGGACCTTTACCGCAAGCGAGGAAGAAAAAGCCGCGCACTCAGCTTTTGTTGATGGATTAGATAACCCTATTTGGAAAAGCTAAACTTAAGGCATCAATATTGTTTGGCCTGTTGTTTTTCTTGCTTCTAGAGTGCGGTGTGCTTCTGCTGCATCGCTCAGATCAAAGCGCTGGTTAATAGCTACCTTGAGGGCGCCATCTTTTACAGCTTTAAAAACACGATCGGTGCTTAGCTCTAAATCTTGCTGGCTAGCCGCATAGTGCATCAGGGATGGTCGGGTGATGTAAAGCCCACCTTTTTGATTGAGCAATCCTGGCTCAAAAGCGGGCACAGCACCTGTTGCGTTGCCAAAGGTTACCATGGTGCCGCGGGGCTGCAAACAGTCGAGTGATCCCATAAAAGTATCTTTGCCTACACTGTCATAAACCACAGGTACACCTTTGCCATCAGTGATTTCGCGAACGCGGGCTGTGAAGTCTTCAGATGTATAGTTTATGGTATGATGACAACCATTTGCTTTGGCGAGTGCGGCTTTTTCGTCACTGCCAACGGTGCCGATTACGATGACACCTAGAGCATTTAACCACTGGCAAGCGAGTAAGCCGACACCACCAGCTGCCGCATGGAAAAGTACCGTGTCGCCTTTTTCCACTTTATAGGTGCGGAAGATAAGATATTCCACAGTGCACCCTTTTAGCATTATGGCCGCAGCTTCTTCATCGCTCAGATAGTCGGGTGTTTTAACAAGTCTTTCCGCTGGCATAATACGCGCTTGGCTATAAGAGCCTAGTGGCCCAGCAGGATAGCATACCCTATCTCCGACCTTAAGGGTGGACACACCGCTGCCAACCTCTTCTACAACACCAGCGCCCTCTAGCCCTGGGATGAAGGGTGTGGGGACAGGATAGAGACCTGTGCGGTGATAAACATCAATGAAGTCCAACCCAATAGCAGTATGGCTTATACGCACCTCGTCTTGTCCTGGCTTGCCTACAGTAACGTCTTTATAGTCTAGTACTTCTGGGCCACCATTTTTTTCGATGCATATTGCTTTGGTCATATCTTGCTCCTGATCTGGATAAAATTATACTAAGTTATTGATATATCAATAGAAATCGAATATTTTGCGATTTCCTTCCAAGGCTAAAAAAGCCATTTTTGTTTCTGCGCCACCTTCACCGGAATATCCGCCTATTTTACCACCAGCTGCGAGTACGCGGTGACATGGCTGAATGATGGGTATGGGGTTAGCCCCACAAGCATTTCCTACAGCTTGTGCAGCTGAGTTTATTTGCGTTGCAATATCTCCGTAAGATTGCGTTTGCCCATAAGCGATTTTGTTAATGGCGCTCCATACCTTTTTTTGAAAGGCTGTTCCATCTGGTGTGAGGGGTAGATTAAACTCAGTGAGCTCACCATCAAAATATAGGTCTAATTGTCGCTTGGCTTCAAGTAGCACATCTGTTTTTTCTTGCGTGTGAGTCCAACCCCAATCGAGCGCAACAAGAGACCCTTTGTCGTCATCAAAGATGGTCAGGTCGCCGTGGGGAGTGTGCATTGATAATTGTGCCACTGGTAATGTTGCCTCTCTATTGCTATAGGAAAATAGTAATAACATATTCTTTCACTTTAGGAATGGGCAATGAGTCACTTAGATACTATTTTTGCACTGTCAAGCGGGCCGGGTGTTGCTGGCGTTGCTGTCATGCGCCTGTCTGGCCCGGGCGCCACGATGGCTTTGACCACCATGACAGGTGAGAAGCTTCCTGCGATTAAGCAAGCGACACTGGTAACACTCATACACCCCAAAACCCACAAACGGCTTGATAAGGCGCTCGTACTTTATTTTAAAGGCCCCGCAAGTTTTACAGGCGAAGACGTGGTTGAGCTTCATGTGCATGGTGGCGTGGCTGTGGTAAGTGGCGTGCTGGAAGCATTAAGTGAGCTAGATGGTTTGCGCTTAGCCGAAGCGGGAGAGTTTTCTCGCCGTGCATTTGATCACGGTAAAATGGATTTAACTGAAGCGGAAGGTCTTGCGGATCTTATTCACGCACAAACATCTTGCCAGCGCGATCAAGCCTTAAGGCAAATGGACGGCGCGCTGAAAAATATTTATGAGGGCTGGCGCTCAAGTCTGATTAGTCATTTGGCTCACCTTGAAGCCGATATAGACTTTCCTGATGAGGATTTACCCGAAGGGGTCGCTGCTGGTGTTTTGCCTGCGATTAAATCACTACGCAGTGAAATTGATGATCATCTTGCTGATAGCAAACGGGGCCGCCAGATGCGCGACGGGTTTCGTATTGTTATTCTTGGAGCGCCCAACGCCGGCAAGTCTACTTTGATGAATGTTCTAGCGCGCTCTGATGTTGCCATTGTCTCACAAGAAGCGGGTACGACACGAGACGCGATAGAGGTACAGCTTGATTTAGGCGGCTTTCCTGTGCGGCTTGTTGATACCGCAGGTCTTCGAGAGGGCGGGGGCTCTATAGAACAAGAGGGTATGCGTCGCACACGTGTCCATGCCAGTGAAGCAGACCTGTGCCTAGTCATGTGTCCATCAAGCGAGTGGGAGCACCTAAATGCCGAGAGCAAAGAAATACTCAAGGGCGGAGCCACTCTCGTGTTGAGCAAGGTTGACGAGGCCAAAGCTACCCTTAGACAGGAAGAGATAGATGATCTTGGCCTGAAGGCGGTTTACCCACTGTCGGCTACAGCGGGTATTGGTGTGGATGCGCTTTTGGAGCACTTACACGAGTGTGTAGAAAAAGAGATGGGCGCGCGCCAAGCACCCGCTTTAACCCGCCTTCGTCATCAGACCGCCTTGATAGATGTAGCAAGCCATCTAGAGCGGTTTGAAACTAATGCCGGCGTTGACGCAGTCCTTGCTGCTGAAGATGTGCGCATGGCCGTTCGGGCACTTGGCTCTATTACAGGGATGGTTCATGTTGAAGATATTTTGGATGTAGTTTTCTCTGATTTTTGCATTGGTAAGTAATTCAGTTAAAATGTTCCACGTGAAACATCAGACTCTTTTTGACATTACCGCTTTTGCTCCTTATGTTCGCGCAACCAATGTGAAGCGGCTATAATGTGAAGATATCAAAATGACAGACTATGATGTGATTGTAATTGGTGGGGGGCACGCCGGCTGTGAAGCTGCGGCGGCTTCTGCGCGCGTTGGCGCCAAGACATTGCTCGTTACACATAAGCTGGAAACCATTGGTGAAATGTCCTGTAATCCAGCCATCGGCGGATTGGGCAAAGGCCACCTAGTGCGCGAGATTGATGCGATGGACGGCGTTATGGGTCGTGTCGCTGATGCTGCGGGAATTCAGTTTCGTCTGCTTAACCGTCGCAAGGGTCCGGCCGTGCAGGGCCCGCGCGCGCAATCTGATCGCAAGATTTACCGCGAGACAATGCAGTCTATCCTGTTCGACTATGATAATCTCACGGTGTTGGCTGCAGGGGTAGAAGACATCGAGGTTGACGAGGAGGGCGATCGTCCAGCGGTAACAGCGGTTATCACCGATAAGGGTGGGCGCATAACTACGGCGCGCGCCATTTTGACTACAGGTACATTTTTGCGCGGTCTTATTCATATTGGCGAGAAAAAAATACCTGCAGGGCGCATGGGAGAATCTCCCGCCCTTGGCCTGTCGGACACATTGCTAAAATTTGGTTTTGAGCTTGGGCGCCTAAAGACAGGCACACCCGCGCGCCTTGATGGACGCACGATTGATTGGGATCAGTGTATTGAGCAGCCGGGAGATGAGCCACCTGTGCCCTTTAGTTTTATGACGGATGCTATTACTACGCCGCAGATCAGTTGCTATATGACGCGAACGACCGAAGCGACGCATAAAATTATTCAAGACAATCTTCTTCGCTCACCTCTATATAGTGGGCAAATTGAAGGCAAGGGCCCTCGTTACTGTCCATCGGTTGAAGACAAGATTGTGCGCTTTGCCGATAAAAGCAGCCACCAGATTTTCCTTGAGCCAGAAGGCTTGGATGATCACACTGTTTATCCTAATGGCATTTCAACAAGCTTGCCGGAAGAGGTGCAGGAGGCTTTCATTCATACCATTCCCGGTCTTGAAAATGTTAAAATAATCCAGCCCGGCTACGCGATTGAATATGATTTTATCGACCCAAGAGAGCTTAAAGTTACCTTGGAGACAAGGCGAGTGGCAGGTCTTTATCTCGCAGGTCAAATTAATGGCACTACGGGATATGAAGAAGCAGCGGCCCAAGGCATGCTCGCAGGGTTTAATGCAGCGCTTAGGGCCAAAGGGAGCGAGAAAGACTTTGTTCTTGATCGCTCTGATGCCTACATGGGTGTGATGATGGATGATTTGGTTACGCTCGGAACGCGTGAGCCCTATAGAATGTTTACCAGCCGGGCTGAATATCGCTTGATGTTGCGGGCGGACAATGCCGATCAGCGATTGACCGAAAAAGCGATAGCCATTGGCGCAGTATGTGAGGAGCGCAAAGCTGCCTTTCATGAAAAATTACAGGCATTGGAAGCTGCGCGCGCATCCTTAGGGTCACTTAGCTTAACGCCGAACGAAGGCAACAAGCACGGGCTTAAACTTAATGAAGATGGCATGCGCCGCACCGGTGAGACTTTGCTTGGTTTCACCATGATTGATTTTTCTATGTTGAAAAACATTTGGCCGGATGAATTGGCGGGTGTGTCAAAGGCTATTGCCCAGCAGTTGGAAATAGATGCGCTTTATCAGGGCTACCTTTCTCGTCAGCAAAGAGACATAGATTCGTTTAAAAAAGACGAGGCTCTGCGTATTCCCGATGATTTGGACTTCTCCTTGATACCGAGCCTTTCTGCTGAGCTTGTAGAAAAGTTTCATATTGCTAGGCCGGCGACACTTGGTGCCGCGGCGCGGATAGCCGGTGTTACACCGTCTGCTTTAACGGCTCTTTTATATCATATAAAACGCAATTCATCCACGCGTCGTGTAGCGTCTTGAGGCTGAGAGCATATGACGTACACACCCGATGACTTTTTGCGCGATACGAATGTTCCACGTGAAACACTCGCCTCCCTTGAGGTTTACGCAGCGCTGTTAAGCAAATGGCAGCCAAGTAAAAATCTGGTCTCAAATTCTACCCTGAGAGATATGTGGTTGCGGCATTTTTATGATAGCGCGCAGCTTTTACCGCTTATTCGTACTTGTCACGGTGATAAACCCCTTAATTGTATGGATATTGGCTCAGGGGCTGGTTTTCCTGGACTTGTGCTCGCCATAATGGGAGTTGGTGATGTAACTGTGGTCGAATCGAATGGTAAAAAATGCTCATTTATGCGCCAAGTCGTTATGGCAACAGGGGCTAAGGCTACTATAGAAAATGAGCGAATCGAGAAGCTTATTGCGCCAAAAATGGATATTTTATTGTCTCGAGCCTGTGCGCCCGTTGCACAATTGCTAAGTTGGGGTGAAAATTTTATCGGCGAAAACACTGAGTTTTGGCTGCTTAAGGGCGCAAATGCTGAGCAAGAATTAAAAGCCGCAAAGGCTGACTGGACTATGCAGGTTGATCAGTATAAAAGTAAAAGCGATGGGTCAGGAAATATCTTACGATTGAAGAATATCCACAGGCTGAAAACCAGCTAACTCATTGATATTTATGTATAATACTCGTTTCGAGCATTTAAGTCGAAAGAGTGGGGGCTAAGGGAATAATCTATGTCTGGACGTAAAGCGCGTATCATTGCAGTGGCCAACCAAAAGGGTGGGGTTGGTAAAACAACAACAGCGATTAACTTAGCAACAGCTCTAGCTTCGATCAAAAAAAAGATATTGATGGTTGATCTGGACCCTCAAGGTAATGCGTCCACTGGGTTTGGTATTGAGCGCAGCCAAAGGAAAATCACATCCTATGACTTGGTGTTGGGTGCGGCGCCCCTTACGGAGACAATATCAAAGACAGAAATTCCAGGGCTTGATATCGTGCCCGCGACAACAGACCTTGCTGGCGCAGATATGGAATTGAATGATTTCCCCCGCAGAAATTTTAGACTGAAAGAAGCGCTGACTAAGTCGAAATCATTAAATGATTATGATTATATTATAATAGACTGTCCGCCATCGCTTAGTTTGTTAACAGTTAATGCACTTGTGGCGTCAGATAGTGTGTTGGTTCCTCTGCAATGTGAGTTTTTTGCTCTGGAAGGTTTAAGCTTGCTCCTTAAGACGATTGAAATGGTGCAGGGCGGTTCAAACCCATCCCTTGAGATAGAAGGTGTTGTCTTGACTATGTATGATCGTCGCAACAATCTGTCGGATCAGGTATCGGCTGATGTAAGGGACTATTTGGGGGACGTTGTTTATAAAACCGTTATTCCAAGAAACGTTAGGCTTTCGGAGGCCCCAAGTTTTGGAGTGCCAGCACTGATGTATGATCATAAATGTGTTGGATCTCAAGCCTATATAAAGTTGGCAAAAGAGTTATTAAAACGTAATAAAGTGAATGCATAATTTAAATTAATTAATAATATCAATGGGTTAAAAGTATGGCTGTAAAAAGAAAATCAGGATTAGGTCGAGGGTTATCGGCGCTTTTAAGTGATGATTCACCGGTTATGGCAGGGGACGACAACCTCTCGGGCTCTGATCATCATTTGATGCCGATTGAACATATCGAGCGCAATGTAAAGCAACCCCGTCAGCACTTTGATGAAGAATCGATTGTAGAGCTTTCAGCGTCCATCCGTGAAAAGGGCTTGTTGCAGCCTATTCTCGTTCGTAAAACAGGTAATCAGCGCTATGAAATTGTAGCGGGAGAGCGCCGCTGGCGCGCGTCCCAACTTGCTGGTGTGCATGAAGTGCCTGTTGTGATTAAGGAATTGAGTGACGAAGAAGTGTTGGAAATCGCAATAATCGAGAATGTTCAGCGCCAAGACTT
>CBFDBT010000001.1:0-47392 GCA_965603115.1 uncultured Alphaproteobacteria bacterium | reverse complement strand
GTCATCATCCGGTTTTATGGTTGGCAGCTATGAAATGAAAAATGAAGCGGGGGAAACTTTTGATGTTGCAGTACCATCTTTTTCACTCGATATCCCGGAAACCCGGGTTGTTAACTAAAGTGCGGCTTCAATGTTAAGTCTGCGTCCAGTAGCTTTTGTTTTGGGGGCTTTGATAATCATGTTGTCCATTGGCATGATTATACCGGCCCTTGCTGATCTGTCAGCCAACAATAAGGATTGGCAGATATTTGCGCTAGCTTCTGGTCTTACAGCCCTTATCGGCGGTCAGATGATGCTTGCTAATAGAGACGGCAAGCTTGAATTATCACTTCGACAAGCTTTCATTATGACGGTTTCCATTTGGGTATTGCTGCCAGCTTTTTCAGCGCTTCCTTTTGCTTTTTCCGGACTTAATTTGAGCTTTGTTGATGCATACTTTGAAGCTATGTCTGGTCTTACTACTACAGGCGCTACAGTTATAAGCGGACTGGACGATGCACCCCCAGGTATTTTGTTGTGGCGCGCTCTATTAGAATGGTTTGGCGGTATTGGTATTGTTGTAATGGCGGTTGCTGTGTTGCCAATGTTGCAGGTTGGTGGCATGCAGCTGTTTAAGCTCGAAGGCTATGAGGCCTCAGAAAAGATATTACCCCGTGCGGCGCAAATATCTGTGGCTATCTCCGCGCTTTATGTTGCTGCCTCCGCTCTTTTAATGCTTTTGCTGATGTTGGCGGGTATGAACGCCTTTGATGCCATGGTTCACTCTATGACGGCTATTGCAACGGGGGGTTTTTCTTCTCATGATGCGTCGGTTGGCTATTTTGACAGCGGTGTGATCGAATTTATATTGTCAATTTTTATGATTATAGGCAGTTTACCTTTCATTCTTTTATTACAACTGGTGCGTGGCCGACCACTTGCTTTTTGGCGAGATGAACAGGTGCGTGCCTTTTTAGGGTTTTTGGCGCTGCTGATATTAAGTGTAACATTATGGTTGATAATATTTAAAGGCTTTACCTTAGTTGAAGCTTTTCGGTATGGCGGGTTTAATATTATCTCTATTTTGACAGGCACAGGGTTTGTATCAGCTGATTATGGGCAGTGGGGCGCCTTTTCAACTACACTCTTTTTCTTTGTTATGTTTATAGGGGGCTGCGCAGGATCAACGAGTTGCGGTATTAAAATTTTCCGCTTTCAGGTTCTTTTTAAGGCCTTTTCAGCGTGGAAAGCGCGTTTGTTAACCCCGAGCGGGGTATTTATAATTCGTTATAATGGCCAGCCTATACAGCCAACGGTTATCAGTTCGGTGATGTCATATTTTACTTTTTTTATTATCAGCTTTTTTGTTCTGGCAACAGCTGTTACAGCAACCGGCGTTGATTGGGTTACTGCACTATCTGGCACAGGCAGTGCCCTGGCTAATGTGGGCCCGGGGCTCGGTGATATAATTGGTCCAGAGGGTAATTATGAAAGTTTGCCAGATAGCGCAAAGGCTATCTTGTCTTTTGCAATGCTCATCGGTCGACTTGAGTTTTTCGCAGTCCTAGTTATTCTTGCGCCATCTTTTTGGCGGCCATAATGAGACTTTGTCCGCGAATGTTTCTGTGAAAATTCCTGTGAATATTTAGTGAGCATTGTCTTCAACACAAAAACTAAAGGTGAACTGGTGATTCAAAAAGCATATCAGTTAGGGCTGACTTTATTAATCTTATCAACTTGTCTCGTACAACTTATATCTTTTTCTGCTGTAGCACAGGACATTCAAGCAGCTCGAGAGCTCTATGATAAAGGGGACTTTAAACAGGCAAGCCTAGCGGCAGAAGCGCAGAATAATGTTGAAGGATACTCTCTGGCACTGCGCGCTGCACTTGCTTATGGCGGTCATGTTGCTAGAGGAAAAGAAGCCGTAGAGTGGCTTGAGCGTGCCCAGCGCTTATCTGATAAGCTTATGTCTCTTGATAGTAGTGGTTTTAAAAATCGACTATCCGCAGTCCTTGTGATTAGCTATCAATCCAAGAGGCAGCGCTCAGTGAGCCTTGTCAATCGCGCCAAACATTTGATAGAGGGACTTGTTCAAGACTATCCAAATGAAGCCATGGCACATGCAGCTCTTGCTGGGTGGCATAGTGAGATATCTGCAGCAGGATTCCTCCCACGATTAATACTTGGTGGATCGCGCAGTAAGGCAGGTCAATATTTTGAGCAAGCCAGATCGCTAAATGATACGAAAATTTCATTAAACCTGGAACATGCTAAATATTTGGCCAGAGGCGGGAAGGCAGAGCGCAGTCAGGCCAAAGAGTTATTGCTTTCAATTATTAAAGCCGATCCTTTAGATGCTTTCGATGGCCTATTACAAGAAAATGCCAATAAACTGCTAAAAGCTGTAAATACGGGTAAAAAGAAGGAAATTAAGCACATTATAGCTGAAATTTCTGCATTTCCGGACTTTTAAGCTGTTTCTGACCTAGAATGTTTTTTGACGTGCAGCAGTGCTTCGCTCTATTGCCGCGGCGGTTAAGCGGTCGATATCAAGGCTGTGGCGGATTAGTTCTAACAGGCGCAATTCTTCTTGTGTGAGGGTGCCGTCAGAGGCTGCTACTTCACAGGCAATAGCATAAACTAAATCTTTGTGGCTTTCTGGTACGGCTTCATCAATTAGTCCGAGAACAGCATCAAGCCCCTCTTCGGAGTTAAGCAGCTCGACACATGCCGCTGAGTCCATGCGTAATTTTTCAACACTATAATTGGCGAACGAGGGTAAATAACCGATGAGGCCGGTCATGCGTACTATCTCGCTGTCTTTCATTTCATCGTCTGAAATAGAAACCATTACCATGGTATAAACTAGAGCGGTTTCAGGGCTGATGGTTGACATAGTCTTCTCCAATGATGTGTATGGAGCAGCCTAGGTGGAAATTCCATATCGCTCAAGTCTTTAAAAATAATTTTATCTCAGATATGGCGTCACTTAACCCCATGCGCTGAGGTTTAACGCCTTGAGGGAAAGCAGCGAGCAGGCGACTGGGTGTTTGGTTGTCGAGCATAACAAAGACACCTTTGTCTTCACTATTTCGAATGAGTCGACCAAAGGCCTGAATTAGTTTGAGCCTTGTGAGCATTTCGTCATAATTCTTTGCGCCAAAGGCTGCGCGACGCGCGCGGTGCAATATGGTTGGTCGCGGCCATGGCACACGATCAAATACTATGAGCTGCAGGGATCTTCCCGGCACATCAACACCATCACGTACAGCGTCAGTTCCGAGCAAGCAAGACGCTTCTTCTTGACGGAAGATATCAACAAGTGTGGAGGTGTCCATGGGATCGACATGTTGGCTATAAAGTGGAATGCCAGCATCATCAAGCGGTCCAGAAAGCTCAGCGTAGGTGGCTTTCAACCGACTGATTGCCGTAAAAAGCCCTAGAGCGCCGCCACTTGAAGCCAGCATAAGCTCTCTATAGGCCGCAGCAACGTGTGACGGTTCATTTTTATTAACATCAGTGATGATTATAACCCGCGATTGTTCAGCGTAATCAAATGGGGAGTTGACCGATAGGCGTTTTGGAGGGTTGGTCATATGCTGAACGCCTGTTCGGCTATCTGCTGATATCCAGTCATCGTCGGTCTCAGGCGATAGCTCTACTTTGTCTCGAAGTGTTGCAGACGTTATAAGCGCACCCTTGGTTGGCTCCAACACAATCTCGGCAAAAGCCTTAGTCGGGTCGATAAAGTGCCGATGGTGACCAATGTCACGCTCGCTGCCACCTACGCGTTCTATTTCGAACCAGTCGATAAAGTCCTCACTTGTTGCGCCGCCGAGCGAAAGTGTCATATGTGTCCAGCCCTTAACCTGCTCTGCGCGTAACATGAGCGACCTTGCCGACGATTCTAGGCGTGCACGGCTATTGCTATCGAGGCTTTCCGCTTCTTCATCAAGTAACTGTAATAGTCTGCTAGCAAGTGCCGCCATAGGTCGTGCAAGTGTGTCTAGGTCTTGGCTTAAAGCATTTGCACGCTCGACCAATTGCTCTGATGGGTCATTAATGGCGGCTTCCAGTGAGTGAAGCCCGCGTGTGTCTGTGCGGGATAGCACGTGAGCACGCACAGAATTTAGAAATATTTCATAGCTGCCCTGCGCTGTTGTGCCCGAGACCCGACTAAGCCAGGCTTCAGCGGGCAAAACATGAGCACCATGAATCACAGCTTCAAGCATTTCCTTGGCATCGCTATCGCCAGCGATTAGTTCTTCCAGACGACTTTTAATGCCGCGGGCGCGACTTGACCCGCCAGATTCTTTTCCGCGGAGCCAGCGCCGCAATTCAGCGCCTTCCATACCTGTGAGGTGGCTAGAAAAAGCGCTGTCGGCTGCATCAAAGACATGATGGCCTTCATCAAACACTATTCGGCTTGGTAGATCAGGGTCGCCGTAACGATTAGCCGCTTGTGCCATGACAAGCGCGTGGTTGGCCACGACGATTTCAGCGCCTTTGGCTTTGCGAACAGCTTTTTCGATAAAACACTTCCGGTAATGTTGGCAGGCGGCATATAAACATTCGCCCCGTCGATCGGTTAGACCGGATATACGCCCCGCACCAAAGTGGCTACCAAGCCAGCTTGGGAAATCGCCGCCAATCATGTCTCCGTCGCGGCTATAGCGCACCCAGCGCAGCACTAGGCCTAGCAGAATTCTGTCACGCTCTCCGCCTGTGCGCGTCATGACAGCCTTTAGAGTTTCTTCAATGTTAAGCAGGCAGGCATAATTCTCGCGACCCTTGCGCATAACGGCCTTTTTAGCCTTTGTGCGCGGGTCTGGGTAGGCGGCGGACAATTCTTGATCGATTTGGCGCTGCAGATTTTTGGTAAAGGTTGAAAGCCACACTGCCCCGTTGTTTTTACGAGCCCAAAGGACAGCAGGCGCAATATACCCAAGTGTTTTACCTGTGCCTGTCCCCGCTTCGAGTAATTGCAAGTTGGGGCCTTCGCTAAACTCTGAGGGACTAAAAGCATGGACGGCGGCTTGTGTGTAGCGTGTCTGTTGTTCGCGCTCTTCACTGCCTTCGCGCAATAGGGACTTAAGATGAATCACTGCTTCATCACCTGAAATTGGGTGATTGTCGGCGGGTCCTTGTGGTGGTTGGTCTTCCCAATCTGGCAAGGCAGTCCATACCATAACACCATTTTCACGGCTCATTTCTGGCTGCTTTTCGAGAGCTGCAACACAAAGTGGCCCAAAGAGCCAGCCACCTTTTGCCATATTTTGGCAAACGTCCATAGCGCCAGCACGGTATCTATAGGTCTCGGACCCAAGGTCAGCCAGTAGATGTTGCGCGGTGGCTTTGACGGCAATCACCTGATCTTCAAGGCTCGCTTGAGAAATATCTACCATCAGGGCTGAGAGCAGCCCGCCTATGGTTGGCAGGCAAAAGCGCGCGGGGCGCACAAAAGCATATAGTTCTAGCGTGTCGTATGCTCTTATGGGGCCCAAGCCCAGTCGTCGTGAGACAAAAGGCATGTTGACCATTAAATGCGGTGTGCGGCTAACGCGCTCAGCGGCTTCATCATGGCTGATGTCTTCCAGCTCTCCGTCTGGTGTCAGCACAAGGGCGCGGCGTGTGCCAACTGCGATAGCTGGCAACATGTCAATGGTTATGCTTTTGGCTTGAGCCTTTGTTACCAAGTCTTCCATGAAAAGCACTTTAGCCTAGATATTGGGGATGAAAAGGTCTAATTCGCGGCGCGTGCAATATCACCAATACGCTCGACCATAGAAAAAAGACCATTAGCACGCATTGGGCTTAAGTGGTCTTTAAGGCCCAAGGAACTGAGGATTGCAAGGGCATCGGTTTTAAGAATTTCGGCAGGGCTTTTGCCTGAAAATATTACCAGCATTAAGGCAACCAAACCCTTTACGATATGCGCGTCGCTATTGCCGCGTAACATAAGTTTGCCTTCAGATATTTCTGGCACAAGCCAAACCTGGCTTTGGCAGCCGCGTACTTTATAGTCTTCGCTCATTTCACTTTCTGTCAGCTCGGGCAGTTCACGACCAAGCTCGATCAGATAGCGATAGCGATCTTCCCAATCGTCCATAAAGTCGAATGTCTCGGTAATATCGTCAATAGTGAGTGTCTCAAGTGCCATGTGCGTTCCTAACAATCTGTTAAAGAACTATCTAGTGGTTAGGGCGAGGTTTGAAAAGGGAAAATGAAGAAAACCATAAAAAAGCGACGATACCTGCCAAAAACTATGGAGTGGTACCGTCGTTAATTCCTCTGGAAAGTTGGGGGATCAGAGGAAGTTTTTATAATTTATGGTCCTCGCTTCGCTGCGGGCGGGCTTTGCCCTTGCCTCACCAGCAAGCTGGATCGGATACTTGATTCTGGAAGATCTATCTCCAATCCGAAGAAGTGAAACTTCAAGGCAAGGCCGAGGACCCATAATAAAGACTTTAATCTTCTAAACCTTTCAGTTCGCGCTCAAGCTTAAAGCGCTTGCTGGTCATATAGGCTTCCATTTCGGCCGTCCTATGCTCCATATCCCGAAACCTCTGACGCATTTCAGCGGCTGTATAGTCAGGGGATTTGCGGGTTTGCTTCCAAAACCGTTCTTCTTCTTCGTCCGAATAGAGGTCGCCCGGTTTGGCATCAAGCGCAAAGCCTAATACAAAATAAACAAAGAGTAGCGGCCATAGACCGGTAAAGAGCATGGCTATGATAAACATGATGCGCACAAATTTTGGCTTCATGTCAAAATAGTCTGCAACACCGGCGCACACACCCATACAGCGTCCTTCGGATGGTATTTTATATAGTCTGGTTCGGCTATTATAAGTCAACGCTACGACTCCTCCAGTTTGGAACTTCATCATCAAGAATACGCTCTAAGGTACGGACACGGTTTTCCAGTCGGTCAGCCACGCTTCGCATATCACCGATACTGGCTTCGTCTTCCGGTGTGAAACTATTCATCTCTTTCCATTTGGTGATATAGTGCATCAGAATAGCAAAGGGCGCTATTAAGACCGCTACCAGTGCAATTATTATTCCATCCATTATCTGTCTCCATTGGCCTTTTTGTTATCTATTAGGCTCTTGTTATTTTTTTGCGACTTTTTTTGGCGCAGCTTTTGGGGCAGCAGGACCTTTGACTTTGGCCTTTAGGGCTGCAAGCTCTTTGTCGAGTGCCTCGTTGCCTTCGATATTTTTAAAGGCTTCGTTCAAATCCTCGGTGCGACCAAGCTCCAGTGATTCCGCTTCACCTTCCAGGCGATCTAGGCGCTGTTCTACTTTATCAAAGCGGTCAAAGGCATCATTGATGCGATTGTCATGGATATTGCGTTTAACACGAACTTGGTTGACGGCACTTTTTGTGCGCGCAGTGATGGTTGCTTTTTTAGCGCGGGCTTCACGCAATTTGCTGTCGAGCTTGAAGATATCTTCTTCACCACGACCAAGAGCTTCGGTTATGTGAGCAAACTCGGCTTGATAATGCTCTTTAGTCTCTTCAAGATTGTTGCGCTCTATAAGTGCGCCCTTTGCCAGGTCGTCGCGACCTTTGCTAATGGCGAGTTCAGCTTTACGCGCCCACTCTGCTTGTGCCTCTTCAATGCGCTTAAGTTTGCGAGTGATATCTTTTTGATCGGCAATAGCACGAGCAGCACCTGAGCGCACCTCTACGAGTGTATCTTCCATTTCTTGAATGATCATGCGGATGATCTTTTCTGGATCTTCTGCTTTATCGAGAATGGCGTTGATGTTTGAGTTAACAATATCGGTTAGTCTTGTAAAAATACCCATGGGTCTATCCTTTTTTAAGTTATTTGGGGTCTGGCTGTCATCAGACCCCTTTCCTCGCTTTGTGCCTCGGCCCCGCTCTTTGCTTTAATGCTTTGACGGTTACGGCCTCTTTTTATTGCATACGAAGCTGTCTGTTGCGGCGACGTATACGACGGGCTGTCATGCTGCTTTTTGAGCAGTCTGTTATTAAAACACCGCTTGTTGATGTCGGTGAGTGTTTTAACAAACCTTCAAGAGAGCCTATAATACCGAAACTGGTGCCATATAGTGCGCTATGTTGGTCTAAGTTGGTCATTGTCGTGTTCCTTTTTGTGGCCTTATGGCCTTCTTGTTATATTTTGTTGTTATTGGGTCCCTATTATTATTGTTATTGGGACCCTCTTTATTTTTATACGCGTGGTTCCTCATCCACGGACTTTCTATTGCACCCCGCGTGCCAGTTTTTGCAAACATACTAACATGTTGATTTATATGGTTTATTTTAAAATCGGCAAGATTCAGCCTTGATTGTATACGTATAATACCCTATATATTAGTAATAATTACTAACTTTTAGGATGTATAATGAGTACTCAGTTTGACCCCATGCAAATAATTGGCAGTAGTCCGGTGTTTTTGGACTTGATGGACACTGTCAGCCGTGTTGCGCCGCTCAATCGCCCTATATTGGTCATTGGCGAACGGGGTTCGGGTAAGGAGCTTATAGCTGCACGCCTTCATTATCTTTCAGAGCGCTGGAACAAGCCTTATCAAAAATTAAATTGTGCAGCTCTGCCTGAGACATTGCTTGAATCGGAATTGTTTGGATATGAGCCGGGGGCCTTTACCGGGGCAACCAAGCGTCGCGTTGGGCGATTTGAGGAGGCAGATACTGGGACTTTGTTTTTGGATGAAATTGGTAACATGAGCTTGGCGGCACAAGAAAAGCTTTTGCGGGTTATTGAATATGGGGAATTTGAACGCGTGGGGGGCAATGAAACCCTTAAGGTTGATGTGCGCGTGGTAGGTGCAACTAATATAGATTTGCCCGCCGCAGCGAATGCTGGCAAATTTCGCCATGATCTCTTGGACCGTCTGGCTTTTGATGTGGTGAATGTGCCGCCTCTGCGTGAGCGTGCAGGCGATGTTGAAGATTTAGTAATGCATTTTGGCGTTAACATGGCGCGTGAGCTCGAATGGCCATTTTTTGCAGGCTTTACCAAAGATGCCATGGCGTCCTTAGAGGCCTATGATTGGCCAGGTAACATCAGAGAGTTGAGAAATATTATCGAGCGTACCATCGCCCGCGCCTGGGACGGTGAAGAACCGCTCGACATCATTAGCTTTGATCCCTTTGATAGTCCGTGGAGACCCAAAGGAAAAGCCGCTTTAGGACAGGCGCGTGAGGAGGAGGCCGCTGAAAAAGGCTCAAAAAACAAAGATGAAGCACTGCTTCAAAATGCTGAAAAGCCGTATAATTTCAAAGAAATGGTAGCAAATATCGAAAAAAAGCTGCTTTTGGACGCTTTAGAGCGAAATCGTCATAACCAACGGGCGACTGCAAAATATGTTGATCTGAGTTATGACCAACTAAGGCACGCACTCAAAAAACATGGTTTGTTGTGAACAATAAAATATTCTCTATTTAAGGATCCCCATTGCATTTTAGCACCACTATAGGTCATACTTAGTCTTATGAAAAATACAGATAATAAAACCGACTATCGTCCTCATGAAAATGAATATTTGGCTAAAAAGCGCCGTGAACGTGAAAAGACCTTTTTCACCCGCAAGAACACTTACCGTCTGATATTTATGTCGCTTTTAATGTGTGGAGCTTTTGTTGTTTGGGCTGAGCGTACAGGCTTTGAGGGGGAAGATATTTTTATCGCGACCCTCGGCTTTTTTTTGATGTTTGCCGGTGTGATCGCTTTGTCACTGTTGGGTGCAATAGGGTTAATGGTCTTTCGAAAGAGCCGCACAAAATCTAAGAGTAGTTTTCTTGATCATGATATTTCCGAGGATAAAACAGACGATGGTTAAGGCAAGTCTTGACAGCGCGCCTTTGGTCTTTAGCATAGCAAAAAATGAGAGTTTTATAACCCTGTAAGGAAGAGCATGAAAAGATCAGTCACCCGCCTAGTTACCACCCTTATAGCCGCCCTGAGTTTGACGAGTGTGGCCTTTTCACAAGACAATCAAGAGACAAGCGCTCACAATATAGCGCCAAATATAGTTGCTGATATGGTGGTATGGGGCGGTCCCATCTATACAGGTAATGATGACAGCCCCCGCGCTGAAGCGGTAGCGATACATCAAGGCCGCTTTGTGTTTGTTGGCAACAAAGCTGATGTTGCGGCATTTACGGGCGAACAAACGACCGTTATTGACCTAGCGGGCTCTGCTCTTTTCCCTGGATTTGTTGATGCACATTCCCACCTTATGGGGATTGGTCAACGGGAAATGACTTTAAACCTTGAAGGTGTTGGCTCTATTAAAGAGGCACAGGGCAAGCTTAAGGCTTGGATAGCAAACCGCAGTGATCCTGTGATATTTGGACGAGGCTGGATTGAAACCCATTGGCCTGAAAAACGTTTTCCATCGCGCTGGGACCTAGACCAAATTGAAAGTGAGCGCCCAGTAGTGCTGCGTCGCGCTGATGGACACGCGCTTGTTGCCAATACAGCAGCGCTTAAGGCCGTGGGCATTAACGGCCAAACACAAGCCCCATTTGGTGGCGAGATACTCAAGAATGCATTAGGTGAGCCAACGGGTATGCTCATTGATGGCGCTATGGGCTTAATAGCACCCTTGATACCGGCACAAACGGACGAAAGTCAAAAAGCAGCACTTAAAATTGGTGGTGAGGTATATGCTGCTTATGGCTGGTCTGGCACGCATAGTATGTCGGTCGGTTGGAATGAACTTGACCCACTGGAAGCCTTATCTGATGACGGTGAACTTGGCATAAGAGTTTACAATTCAATTGACATGCAAGATGCAGGTAAGCTGTTTAAAAGCGGCCCGCGAACAAGCAAAAATGGCCGCATCATCACAAATGCGATTAAAATGTACGGCGATGGCGCACTTGGCTCTCGCGGCGCTGCGTTGCTTGAGCCCTATAGTGACGCTGGTACTCATGGTTTATTTCAAGCTAAAGCTGACGATGTTTTGCCTGTGATGCGAAAAGCGCTGAAGCAAGGTGTTCAAGTGAATATGCATGCGATTGGTGACGGTGGTAATCGTCAGGTTCTTGATTGGTATGAGCAGGTTTTTACAGATGTAGCAATGGGTGAGCGTAAGACTGTAGAGCCGCGCTGGCGCATTGAGCATGCCCAAATCATTAACCCAGCAGATATTCCACGTTTTAGCGGCTTGGGAGTTATCCCATCCATGCAGCCGAGTCACGCTATTGGGGACATGCATTTTGCACCAGACCGCTTGGGGGAAAACCGCTTGATAGGGGCCTATGCCTGGCGAACGCTTATTGATAGTGGAGTGATCGTGCCAGGTGGGTCTGATGCCCCAGTTGAGCGTGGTGATCCGCTGATTGAGTTTTATGCAGCTGTTGTCCGGGCTGACTTAAGTGGTTTTCAAGGACCAAACTGGCATTCAGAAGAAGCGATTAGTCGCAGTGAGGCGTTAAAAATGTTTACACTTTGGCCCGCGATTGCGTCTTTTCAAGAGAATGATTTGGGGACAATAACGGTTGGAAAAAAAGCAGACCTTTCGGCTTTTTCTGTTGACCTTATGACGGTTGAATTTTCAGAAATACCAAAAGCTCATGCTGTCCTAACTATTGTTGACGGTGAGCTAATCTATGTGCGAGAAGAAATGAAGCCATAGAGAGTACTATGCTATGAGTAATCGTCCCGCTTAATCTGGGGTTCATGGATATCATGCTACTATTAGTATTGGGAGAAAAACTATATGAACACATCGCTCTTTAAGTCGACGTCAACTTTAGCCTTGGCAATTATGTTGTCGTCTTGCGGTGGAGGTGCTGCTGCGCCTGATCCGGTAACCCCTCCTCCTCCACCCCCTCCGCCTCCTGTAGTTCTTCCCAGTGAGTTTGAGACAGCTGAATATGCAATAGACTGGACACTTGATGCCATCAATGCGTCCGAGGCTTATGCAAAAGGCTTTACCGGCGAGGGTGCCTTAGTGGGCTTTGTTGACTTTAACTTTTTGTTTAGCAGCACTGAGATTGCTTGGCATGCTGCGAGCCGTGACGTGAACCCTTTTTATAAGGCAGTATATGAGGATTATTTAGGCGTAACAGCGACTGATTTTAACCACGGTCACGAGGCTGCCAGTATTGCAGGGGCAAAAAAGAATGATTATGGCATGCAGGGTGTTGCTTTTGATGCCGAGGTTTTGGCTGTTGATTTTTTCTCGGGCGTTTTCGTAGAAGAATTTGATTCTGAAGGCGTGCACTATTACTATTCTGACCCCTATAGTTATCTTTTTGACAATGGTGCGCGGGTTATAAGCAAGTCCATTGGCTATGATGAAGGAGATTTCATCTATGTCCCTCCAGGCGGTGTCGGCGGCGGGGGTGAGCATTATATCACGGCACCATCATATGTTTTTATAGAACTTGGCGGCTTGTTGGTCGCCGCTGCGGGTAATGGCACAGAAGACACTAATTTTCTGGGTGACCCTGAGCCGATGATCTCAGTCATGGAAGCACTGCAGGCGGCTGTGGATGCCAACTGGTATGGTACTGATGGCTTTATGATTATAGCAGGGGCCATTGATCCTGACGGCGAAATAGCCGTTTTTTCTGATCGTGCAGGTAGTGCAGGCGCACCTCGTCCAGCAGAGCATGGCGGCGGCGTATATACTGTGGATCCTTCGCAATATTATCTCTTGGCCCCGGGTCAAAATTTAGCGGTGAGTGACCCTGATGCTGTTGATGGCGTTAGCGGTAGAAATGGTACCAGTTATGCTGCGCCACATATTTCAGGGGCGGCAGCGCTATTGTTTGGTATGTGGCCACAGCTTACGGCCAGAGAAGTGGGTGCTATTCTTTTAAATAGCGCGACGGACATGGGCGCACCCGGCGTTGATGCTGTTTATGGACATGGTCTGTTAAATTTGGATGCCGCAACCGAGCCGCTTGGTACGGTAAGTATGGTAATTGGTGGTACATCAGCGGCAGTCACAATTGGCTCGTCGATGATATCGATCGGCAGTGCTTATGGGGATGTTAGCCCAATTGGCCTTTCTGAAGTGATGATTCTTGATAGTTATAACAGGGATTTTTATGTTGACCTAAGCCATCAGGTGATGGCAGCCGATGCGCGATTAAACCTTGGCAACAGGCTTGAGATGAACATTAGGTCTGATGGAGGTATGTGGCAGCTTGGTCGCGGTTTGCAAATGGGATTCACGTCTCGCCGCAGTGCAGTCAGTGATACCGTTAAGCTTGCTTTGTCGCATGACCAACAAGACACTGTAGAAAACCAAGTGCAAAGTTGGCATTTAAGAGGTGGCAGCGGTGATAAAAGAAGCTGGGCGGTTGGCAGTGGCGCCGCACTGAGCGATGTCATGACATCTTTTACCAGTGGCAAGGGGCCAATGCGACAATTTTATTTAACGGGGCATCAGGCTTTCGGTCCATCGACCAGCAACAGTTATTATGTGGCTTCAGACATGGTGATTGACAAAGACCTACATCTTTCTTTTGGATTTAAAAGTGGATTGCTTAAGGGTTATGATAATCACCCCCTCGCGCTTTACCACGATGATCTTCCTGCTTGGGAAATGGAAACTAGGCTGAGTAAAAACTTTGACAAAGGCTCGCTTTCGTTTGCCCTTGGTGCGCTGGTTGAAAAAAATGCCATACTGGGTAGCCGGTCAGGTGGCGGGCTTAAATTAGCCAGTGACACGCGTACATTAAAGGCTGATATATTTGCGAGATATAACCTCACGTCGTCGCTAAGCCTAGCAGCGCAGGGTCACATTGGTCGCAGTGATGTTAATGCCGCTAAGACCTCGCTCTTTGCAGGCGTGAACGACTTTATCTCGAGTAGTTGGTCGGTGGAACTCTCTGGCTCAGATATATTTGCCAGTGGAGATGCCTTTGGGTTTAAAGTTTCACAACCCCTTCGGGTAGAAAATGCCCATGCGACGATGCAGACGGCCTATTTTGATTACAAGATCAAGGCCCCGGTTTCTGTTGACCATGAGGTTTCTTTTTCTCCAACATCGCGTGAAGTGGCGGCTGAACTTGGTTATAAAAAAACCTTCGCTGGCTGGGTTGTTGAAGCTAATGTGGCACAGCGCTTTAATGCCGGTCATTCAAAAGGTCTCTCTGACACGGTTGGTTTATTGCGGATCGCGCGAAACTTTTAAGAAAGACAGTTTACGATGCCATTAGGTATGTTTCCTACGCTCAGCATTATGGCTGTTTGTTTTGTCATAGCTCTGTGGGCATGGTGGCAGGACAAGAAACCTTATGAGCCAGGAAAGGCTTCTTTGATTTCACCGATTCTTCTTCTTCTTGTTTGTTTGATAATTATGGTGGTGATGGCAGCGCATATGGTGGAGCTGGTGACAGGGGAACCCTTTAAGGGGCGCTTCTCATCGCGGTATTAATATGAATTGGGGCTTAAACGAAAAGCGGAACCGCATTCGGGGGAGAAGGGCGGTTCCGCAAGATACAGTCAGATCAAGGGAGCTAATTTGCTGCATCAGACCTATACTATAGGTTGGGTTTTATTAATATCTGGTAAACAAATGAAAATTTATTTCAATTGTGTTTATATTAAACGAATCTAGTTTCTGGTGGTCATGTTTAAGCCTAAGGCTCTACATCTTATATTGCCATTTCAGCAATGGCGGCCCGAACTTCGTCTATGCCCCAACCTTTTTCACTACTCGTGGTGATAACCTCGGGGTGACAAGCAATGAATGGTACCATATCAGCTTTTGTTTTTTCTATCATTACGTCGCGATCTGCGACTTTGAGTTTGTCAATTTTTGTTAGTACTATTTGGTAATTAACCGCCGCAACATCGAGCATTTTCATGATTTCTTTGTCGTTGGGTTTAATGCCGTGGCGACCATCAATGAGCAAAAAAATTCTGCGCAAGCTAGAGCGACCAGTAAGGTAGGTTTTAACAAGGTGAGTCCATTTTCTCACGCGTTCCTTGGAAGCCTTGGCATAGCCATAGCCCGGCAGGTCGACAATATACATAGGTAATTTGCATGAATCACCAAGCTTGAAATAGTTAAGCTCTTGTGTGCGACCGGGTGTATTGGATGTGCGTGCTAGATTTTTCTTTTTGGTGAGTGCATTAATAAGGCTGGATTTTCCAACATTTGAGCGACCAGCAAAAGTCACCTCGGGCCTGTCCATTGGCGGCAAGGTTTCAAGGTTGACGGCGCCCATAACAAAATCAATAGGCCCGCCAAACATGGTACGCCCCAGATGGAGCATCTTTTTTTGGTGCTCAAGAGTATTCATTTTATTCCCTTGCATAAGCTCGGCCTCCTACTTAGTCGGTACGCTCACTGGTCGTGAGCTAAACATCCGAGACAGCTTGCTGGCGAGGCAAGGCCAAGGGCCGCCACGCGTGAGCGTGAAAGCCTTAAGCGTGAGCGCCGGCGACTGAGGCTAAACAAAAAATGTTAATCATTCACACTCACACCTTCACGGCGCATGATAACCCATTGCTGGGCAATTGAGAGGGCTGAATTCCATGTCCAGTATATAACCAGACCAGCCGAGAATTGCGCCAGAATGAATGTAAAGATAATAGGCAACATGCTCATAACTTTAGCCTGAGTCGGATCCATGCCAGCAGACGGATTCAGTTTTTGCTGAAGCCACATGGTCACGCCCATTAAGATAGGCCAAATACCGATAGCGATCATGCTTGGGGGGTCCCAAGGTATGAGGCCAAATAGATTGAGCGGAGTCATTGGGTCAGGAGCTGACAGATCTGTTATCCAGCCAAAGAATGGCTGATGACGCATGTCAATGGTGACATAGAGCACCTTATAGAGTGAGAAGAAGATAGGAATTTGAACCAGCATAGGCAGGCAACCAGAAAGCGGGTTGATCTTTTCGGCTTTATAGAGCGCCATCATTTCTTGCTGAAGCTTAACTTTGTCATCGGAATGGGTCTTTTGTAATTCTTTAATGCGTGGTCCAACTTTTTTCATCCGACTCATAGAGCGGTATCCCTTATTAGCAATCGGGAAAAGTAAGAGCTTTACAAGGACAGTAAGAAGAAGGATCGCCACACCAAAGTTGCCAACCATATTGAATAGCCATTCAAGGGTTTTAAACATAGGGCGGGTAATGAAGTGGAACATACCCCAGTCTACGGTGCGGTTGAAAAGAGGAATGTTATATTGATCCTCATAGGCATCAATAGACCCCACAATTTTAGCACCGGCATAAAGCCTTGTGACATTGCTCACCGTTGACCCAGCGGCAACTGTGCTACCGTCTTCGATATAATCAACCTTGTGGCTAATGCCAGCACTTGTTTTGCGGCTAAAGGTCGCCTTTTGAATTTGGCTCGTTTGCTCAGGCACCATAATGGCCATCCAGTATTTGTCAGTAATGCCTAACCAGCCCCCTGTAGAGGATGTGCTAAAGGTTCCATCATCTTCAATATCTGCATATGTTTGTTCTTCCAAAATGCCATCAAACACTCCAATTGGCCCTTCGTGCAGAATATAAAGAGCTTGTACATTTGGTATGCTTTTGCGGTTCACATAACCGTATGGGGCAAGAATTACATCATTGTTTGATGCGTTGATCACGCTCTGGGTGATGGTGAACATAAATTCTTCATCTACAGCAATCTTGGTTTGGAAGGTAAAGCCCTGACCATTATTCCAGCTAAATGTCACTGGAGTTGATGGTGTGAGTGCGTCTCTATCAGCGCTCCATATGCTTGAATAGGTGGGAACAAAACCTTCTCCCTTGCCAACGCCAGCCCAACCAAACTGAGCGTAATAAGCTTGTTCGGTACCAGTTGGTTCAAACAGGCGGATATTGGTGCGGGTGTCTTTGTCCATAGTATCAAAGTGTTTAATGAGAGAAAGGTCATCAAAACGCAGACCCTTAAGCGAGATAGACCCGAAAAGTTCAGGTGTTTCAATGGCTATGCGGGGTGATTGATCCAATGCATTGTCAACAGTGAGAGCAACAACCTGTTCTGCTTCGGCCACGGCTTGGGGCACAGTGTCCGCTGCGAGTGTTGGGGCTTCGCTTTCCTGCGTTGCCATAAGCTCTTCATATTGCCGTTGCTGTTCTTCCAGCTTTGGCTTCATGTAAAAAGTATCAAATAAAAACATAACCACAAGCGATATGCCTAGGGCCATAAATAAATTTTTCTGTTCACCCATCTGTCGATGTATCCTTTTTACCATCATCAACGTCACCTGTTGGATGGCCTTTACGTTTTAAGTCTTCTCGTTCATCACTTTTTGTTTTCATTCCAGGCACGGGATCAAATCCATGACCACCCCATGGATGACATCTTATAATACGCTTTATTGCCAGCCATCCGCCCTTAAGTCCACCATGAAGTTTTATGGCGTCCATCGCATAGCTACTACAGGTTGGCTGAAATCTACAACGAGGCCCTAATATGGGGGAGACGACAAGCTGATACAAGCGCACAATTCCCATAAAAACCCATTGCAGAGGACTTTTCATCAGTTATTTTCACCACGTGTACCAGAAGTAACTGATTTCATGTCTGCTTTAGCGTCTAATTTCTTTAGCGCCCACTTTAAGTCGCTTTTGATTCGCTCATAAGCAATATCTAGACAAGCATGCCTTCCTATAAGAACATATTCTCGCCCTCTGCTTGCTTTGAGAGGAATGATTTCTCGAGCCGCTTCTTTCAATCTACGTCGTACGCGATTGCGAATGACGGCATTTCCAACTTTTTTAGTGACAGTAAAACCAACATGGGGGGGCTTGTCTTTATCATCAGCTTCCTTGGTTTGCATAACAAAAGCGGGAGTAACCCACCGCCTGCCACTGGCTGCGATAGCGAGATACTCTTTGCGAGTTTTTATGCGCTCTAGATTGCTCACGGTTGCCTCTCGTGTGGGCCCTTCTGCTCATGGCAGTATTATAATAAACAGTGAAAGCCGACCGTGAATTACCCGGTCGGCTTTAAATATCGTTAACAGACAGCAAGGGTTTCCCCTGACGTATCTTTAAGCGGATAGGTTTTTGCGACCGCGAGCACGACGGGCTGCAAGAATCTTGCGACCAGCAGCTGTTGCTTTGCGGGCTCTAAAACCATGCCGGCGCTTGCGCACCAGAACGCTGGGCTGAAATGTACGTTTCACTTGGCGAACTCCAATAGTGAGTGGCGCCTAACCCCTGTGGTCAGGCATGTCAATTTGCGGTGGGTTTAACGGCTCACGAGACGTAAGTCAATAACTCACTGCATGAAAATGTACTATTATTTGACTCTTCGCTTAAGAATCGGTTCAATAATAGGGTCGAGAATAAAAATACGGGGTAGCGATGAATTTAATTGTAGGGGTCTATAATTTAGCGACAAAAAGGTATGTGCCACTGATACTGGTTCTGCTTTCTCTTGTTTTATTTGTAGCTTTAGATGGATATCAGCTCTTCGATTTAAAAGATATGCAGGCAAAGGGCGATGAAATAAACCTATTCATTGCAGAGCATTGGGTTTTGGCACCCCTGCTGTATGCCTTGTTCTATATGGCTTTTGTGTGCATTTCAGCTCCTGGCGCTTTCATTATTACAATATTTGGCGGGTTTTTGTTTGGGCCATTATTTGGCGGAACGCTCGCAACGGTTGCCGGAACATTTGGCGCTCTTCTTATTTATGAAATTTTGAACCGCGCACTCGGAAAAGATGTCGATGTGCGCTTACAGCCTTTTGCCAATGAAATTAAAAACGGCTTTAATGATCATGGGTTTTTCTACATGGTAATTTTGCGAGTCGCGCCAATTTTTCCATTTTGGGTGGTAAATCTTGTTCCTTCTCTGCTTGGAGTGAGCCGCAGAGTTAACGTGCTCACAACATTTTTTGGAATCGCACCTGCCTGTTATGTTTATGCGAGCATTGGCGCAGGGTCTGCAAGCCTATTAGAGCGTGGACATTTGTTAACGATGGAAAAGCTGTTATCTGACAGCGCAATACTCTTGCCATTAAATGGATTAGTAATATTGGCCGTACTTCCGCTCATCTTAAGCTTGCTACGCTCTAGTAAAGAGCAGAAGATGCATGACTCGAGTATTTAGAATAAATTTATAGCAGATTATATGCCTGACCGACACCATTCTATACGGGGAGGACTGTCTACCCAATTGCTTTTGCTGACGGCGCTTTTTGTGCTTGTTGTGCAGGCGCTGGTCTATGTTCCAAGCTTAGCGTCTTTTCGTCAAAATTACCTTGGTGAAAAGCTGGGAGCGGCGGAATTAGCGGCCTTTGCGTTAGAGGCGGCTCCGGGAAACAGGATATCGGCAGAGCTGGAGCAGAATTTACTGGAGACAGCAGGTGTTATTGCTGTTGTTATGCGCCGATCGGATCGCTCGCTGGTTTTGGGGCTGGACCTTATGCCTGAAACGGCTGATGGTGAATATGATATGCGCGACCCTTCGCTCGCTACGCTTATTCGCGATGCTTTTGAGACTTTAAGGTATGATGGAAACCGGGTGATTCGCGTGGTCGGCATGCCAGTTGTAGACGCTAACAAGTGGGTTGAAATCACCTTGGATGAAAAGGCGCTTTATGAAGCGCTAAATAGCTATTCCAGCAATATGTTACTGCTTTCTCTTTTCGTGTCATTGATGACAGGTGCTTTGGTATATTTTAGCCTGTCGTGGCTGATAGTGCGGCCCATGCAGCGCATCAAAGATAGCATCATCGCTTTCAGGCGTAGCCCAGAGGACATGAATGCCCACCACAAGGCGGGTAGAAGGCGCGATGAAATTGGTATTATGGGGCGCGAGCTTGCACGCATGCAGACTGATTTGCGCCTGTCCCTCTTGCACCGCAACAGGTTGGCACATTTGGGTGAGGCCATGTCAAAAGTAAATCATGATATGCGCAACATTTTAACCACGGCGCAGCTGGCCTGTGAGGTTATTGAAAATGCTGCGGTCGACCCATCGGTTGAAAAGTCTACCAAGCGACTTGTTAGTGCAATGAACAGGGCGGTTGAGCTTTGTGACAGCACCCTCAACTATAGCCACGAAGACGATGTTATTTTGAGCAAAAAGACCATTAAGCTTTATGAAATGATTGAGGATGTGGCTGAGTCGCTTGGCATTAACAGTGGCAGCTTTACCTTTGATAATGCTGTTAACCCCGCCCTTACAATTTTTGCAGACCCGTCACAAATATTTCGGGTTTTTCTCAATCTTGCCCGCAATGCCATGCAGGCGCAGGGTGAGACTGGCAGTCTAAGGGTTGAGGCGCATAAAGACCGTAAAGGATTGCGGCATATTCGCTTTATAGACAGTGGCCCCGGTTTGCCAGAGCAGGCTTTGGCAAATTTATTCAAGCCTTTTCTCGGTGGTGCGCGCAGTGGCGGCACGGGGCTTGGTTTGGCTAATTGTAAAGAGCTGGAGGATGCTCACAACGGAGTGATTATGTTGGAAAAGTCAGACGAGCAAGGCAGCGTCTTTATGGTCTGTTTGCCTAAAAAATAATTGAAGACAATTTCTATATTCACTCCGGCCTTATGCTTGCGATGTTTTCTTTAGCGGCATCAAGGCGCAGGTCATAGCTATTCAGCTTGGCCCCTAAAGCCGTTATATGATTATCCGCCTCAACAGACTTTTCGCTGACAGGCAAGCTTGCCAAAGCCCGCAGTTTATTAATTTCGTCTGAAACCCGCGATAGGGCCAGTTGACTGCCTGACCAGGCAATATGTTTATCATCGCGGTCAGCTTCGCTATTAATGGTTTTAATTTTATTATCAAAATCCAGCCATGCTTTTTCAATATCTGTGATGATGACATTTTGTCGGCTTTTATGATCGGCAAGGGCGACGCTTTCGGATTCTATTGTCGCGCTAGGGGCGTCAAACATGGGTGTGCTATCATATATCCGGCTTCTCTCGCTAGCATCAGGCAAGGGGTCATTCAGCTTTGGCCACAGTCCTCCATAGCCACTACAGCCAGTAAGGGCTATTGAAAATATGATTACTTTCAGTGTTTTACGCATAAAATTCATCCTAATATCACCTGAGACTACAGCCATCTGATTGTCAAAGGTAGGTATAAATTATAAATATTCCAATAAAAAGGCGATTTGATGCTTGCACTTTATTAATATTGTGACTAGTTTCCGCTCCGCACACTCAAGTAGGGTGTGCAAAACTTTGAATGATAGTGCACCGGTAGCTCAGCTGGATAGAGTACTTGACTACGAATCAAGGGGCCGGGGGTTCGAATCCTCCCCGGTGCACCATTCAACAATAACCCGCCTTTTGGCGGGTTTTTTGTTCTCTATGTTTCAGTATCCTCGCTTATGCTGCGAGCGCGTAGTCACGCTTGCCTCGCCAGCGAGCTGGTTCAGATATTTCCTGTGGAGAGATTGGTTTTATGAGATAATAAGTCTGTACAGTGCATCACTATAGGGGTTATTCAAAAACAATATGCAGGAGAATCTTGTCAATATGGCTGTTGTCTGTGGACAAAGGACAATATAAGGCAAAGCTCCGCATAAAAGGAAGTTCTTCAGAGGCGGCCTCAGATGTTATTCCTATGGGCTTACGAATACGTATACATTCCCTCATGGAGTTTAAAACTGTCTGTACAACATAATCATTATTGACATCAGTAAGCAGTTCCCCCGTACCCTCACCATAGACCTTGGTTAGTTCAGTACCCATTAAAAGAACTTTACAGTTTATAAGGTCTTCATTTTCAAAGATGGGTTCAAAAAGAGATATATTTGGGAGGATTGCCTGAAAGGCAGCTGGGTTAAAGTCTTTGCGTGAAGGAAGGCGGTGTGTCTCTTCATTAACTTGCCGCCACCATTTCACGAGGTGTTTGAAATGTGCAATGCTTTCCAGTTCATCATAATCTACTATTTGTCTCGTATAGTCCGAGACATTGCTTACAGCATCAATGCTTCTACCATCTTCTCCGAATGAGGACATGCTGTTTTTAACTCCACAATAAACCAGAGTGTTATTATCAAGAATAAAAACAGATATGCAACTATATATTAGTGCATTCGTACAATATAGATTTTCGTAATAGCTTTATTAGACATCAATATATTAGCTAGCTATTTATCAGAAATGATTAAATGTTGGAGTATACTTCGCGTAAAGTTTAGATTGTTTCTCACCTCTTGGTATTTTATTTGTTTTGTAAAAGCCAAAGTTTTTCTAGGGCTGTGCATTTCCCTTTCAGACCGCCAGGGACATCTCGCTCTTCGAGAAGACTTAAGTTGTACCGACTATTATAATGTTGGTGTATTTCTTCATTGCTGACTGAAAAGGGCGGGCCGCTCATCACGCTTTGATCATATTCAAAGCAAATGAGTAATTGTGGCGCATTATCTGTAATATCTATGATATGACAAGCATACTTTTTGCGCATTTCGGCAGGCAGGGCCACCAAAGCCGCTCTGTCATAAACCCCATCAACTTGGCCAAGCATTTCGCGCGACACTTTAAAAATGTCTCCGACAAATATGTCGATATTTTCAGCGCTATAACATTTTAATCCACCAGTTTTTGATATTTTTGGCTCTATGCCAAGACCTGAAAATAGTTGCTTGATAGCAACTTCGCTCAATTCAGCCCCAACCACTTGATACCCGTTTAAAAGCAACCAAGATATATCAAGGGTTTTACCGCATAGGGGTACGAATATACGGTCGTCTTTTGCTAAGGCGAGTTTTTCAAAATATTTGACTAATAGTGTGTTTGTATCTTTTTCGTGGAAATTAATTTCATTGTTTTCCCACTTTTGAAACCAAAAATTTGCATCCATAATAGTTCCTTCAAATATATCGTTACTCTATGCGTAGCTATCAGTTATTCCATAAATAGTATATATTTAACCTGTAAAAGGCAGATGCCCCGTGAGCCTTGGTGTCTTTGCGCCGATTTGTCACACCTATTGCCGCGGAAAATATGTCATACATTAGGTATAGAAAAGAAAGATAGGGCAAAAACCTAAAGAGGGTGATGGACGGATGCGAACGCTGCCAGAAAAAATTTCAGAGGAAGAGATAGACGGTCGAACCATTAGCCGGGATGAGTTGGGCTATTTGATGGAGCCTGATGACTGGTCTAACACTGTCGCAGAGAAAATTGCCGAAGAAGAAGGGATAACGCTTGGCGACGAACATTGGGCCGTGATCGCCTTTATGCGCGGCTACCTAGAAGAGCATAATGTTGCCGCAGATGCGCGTTTTGTTTTTAGGCATATGGGTGCTCTCCACGGCGAAAGTTCAAAAAAGGGCCGTGAGCGGTTTTTTGAACTATTTCCTTATGGGTATACCAAACAGGCATGTAAAATATCAGGCATGCGCCAACCGCGGGCCTGGAGCACGGGCTAGGTTCGTTCCGGACCAACAAATTATTTAGTAATTTCTTTGAGTCTTACCAACTTTATGATTAGGTTATAATCAAACAATCTAGAGTTGGAGATTTCTTTATGTCACCATTCATAATGGACTGGCTTAATCTTTTGGTGCGGTGGGCCCATTTAATAGCCGGCATAGGCTGGATTGGTACATCTTTTTATTTTATCGCCCTCGACTATTCCCTTAAAAAACGTGAGAAAATGCGCGATGGCGTGATGGGCACAGCTTGGGAGGTTCATGGCGGCGGCTTTTATAATGTTGAAAAATTCTCTGTAGCTCCGGCTGAACTGCCAGATGACCTTATCTGGTATAAGTGGGAAGCCTACCTTACCTGGGTTACGGGCATTATCTTAATGGTTGTGCAATTCTATATGAACGCTGGTACATGGATGATTGATGCCAAGGTTATGGAGCTTACCTCCAGTGAAGCTATAGGCACATCTATTGTCAGCCTTGCCCTTGGCTGGTTTATCTATGATGGCCTTTGTCGCTCTAGGCTTGGTAAAAACACACCACTGTTGATGGCCTTGGTCTTTATGCTTATTCTTGGTGCGGCTTATTTTTATACCCATGTCTTTTCAGCGCGTGCTGCCCTTATTCATGTTGGGGCCTTCATTGGCACGTTGATGGCCTTTAATGTTTTTCGCATTATCATCCCAAATCAAAAGAAAATCACCGCAGCCTTAATGGCCGGTGAAAAGCCCGATGGTCGCTACGGCATTATGGGAAAACAGCGCTCGGTGCATAATACGTATCTTACTCTGCCCGTGTTGGTGATGATGGTCGCCGGGCATTACCCTTTCATTGCTGACCATAGCCATGCTTGGTTGCTTGTTGGTCTTGTCATCATTGGCGGTGCTTGCTTGCGTCACGCGCTCATCCGCCATGAAGTTGGTGACCCGCTAAAAGGCTATGCATGGACACTGCCTATTGTTTTTGCAGCTCTTGTGACCGCCATGATTATGACCAAGCCTCAAGCTGAACAAAAAAACCATGTTAAACTTGCGTCAGACGTAGAGGTTCTAACGATTGTTGGCAAACACTGTATTTCTTGTCATGCGCTTGAACCTGTTCATGAGGCTTTTGATGTTGCCCCGAAAAGCGTTATATTCGAAACAAAGGCAGACGTGCGGCGGTATAAGGACCTTATTATCCAGTTTACGGTGGAATCTGACCTTATGCCAATTGGTAACGAGACGGCAATGACGCAAAGTGAACGTAAACTACTTGGTGATTGGCTCAAGGCTCAAGAGGAATAATAAGTGGTGACCTATGCATTGCAGAGCATAAACCAGATGAAGCTTGCTGAGTTTTTAGCTGCCTTTGGCGACATTGCCGAGCATTCCCCTTGGGTTGCCGAGAAGGCCTCCATTAAGCGCCCTTATTCGTCTAAGGACTATATGTCCAAAGTTTTTAGGGATGTTCTGATGAAGGCCCCGCGCGAGCAGCAACTGGCCCTTATTCGGGCGCACCCAGACCTGGGCGGTAAAGCCGCAATAGCAAGAGAGCTAACGGACGATAGCCAAAGAGAGCAAGCAGGAGCGGGGCTGGATAGTTTAACGCAAAGCGAATATGCGCATTTTACTAAGCTCAACACGCGCTACAGAGAAAAGTTTGATTTCCCGTTTATTTTCGCCGTTAAGGGTGCAACTAAACACCAGATACTGGAGAGTTTTGAAAGTCGTATTTCAAATGATGAGGGCACAGAATATCAAATGGCCCTAGATAATATTTCTCGTATCTTTTCCTTTCGTATTGAAGAGCGTGTGACATGACGAATTCTGTTGATACAAGCAAGGTTATCCATGGTCACATAGTTAATTTTCGTGATGACCCAAGCCTTGTAGGCCCAGACCGTGCTGTTGAAAACTATAGTGATGGAGCTTTAGTTGTGTCAGCAGATGGTCACATTGCATGGCTGGGATCACAAGGGAGTTTGCCCGAAAAATTTAAGGCGCTACCCGTTGAGGACTACGGGGACAGTTTGTTGATGGCGGGCTTTATAGACACACATATTCATTACCCCCAGTACCGTATGCTCGCTGCTCCCGGTGTTGACCTGATGGACTGGCTCAAGCGGTTTACCTTTAAAGAAGAAGCGCTTTACGGTGATACCGCACATGCTAAAGCGGCAGCAGATCATTTTTTAAATTTTCTCATAAGCCATGGAACGACGTCTGCCATGGCCTACTCTTCGGTGCATGCGGGTGCTTGTGAAGCTCTGTTTCAGGCAGCGGAAACACGTGGCATGGCCTTGATATCGGGCAAGACGATGATGGACCGCAATGCTCCCAGTGATCTTCTTGATACAGCCGAGCAGGCTGGACTTGATACACAAAGACTTATAGTTGACTGGCACAACAAAGGCCGGTTGCGCTATGCGATTACACCGCGCTTTGCTGTAACGTCTAGCGAGGCGCAGCTTGATGTTACTGGCGAGCTATACCGTAAGAACCCCGATTGTTATATGCAGACGCATTTGTCTGAAAGCCTATCTGAAATAGACTATGTCAAACAGCTATACCCTTGGGCAAAAAATTATACAGCCGTCTACGATAGATATGGACTACTTGGAAAAAACAGCTTTTTTGGCCATGGTGTGCATTTAAGCGAAGATGAGTGCCAAAGGCTTAGCGAATCTAATTCGAAAGTGGTTCACTGCCCGACATCCAATATGTTTTTGGGCTCTGGCTTAGCAAACCTTGCTCATTTAAAGAAGGAAGGTCGCGCGGTTAGCGTAAGCTTGGGAAGTGATGTTGGTGGCGGCACAAGCTATTCCATGCTGAGCACCATTGGCGAGGCGTATAAAGTTTGTCTTACAAACGGCATCCATATGTCAGCATATGAAGGCTATTACATGGCGACCTTGGGTAATGCGCGTGCATTGGGGCTAGAGAGTGAAATAGGCTCACTGAGTGCCGGCTGTTGGGCTGACTTTGTGGTAATGGACCAAAGGGCAACACCATTGTTGCAGGCGCGCCAAGACCTTTCTGAAACTTTAGAGGATATGTTGTTCGCCCTAGCCATTTTAGGCGACGATAGAGCCATCAAGGCGACCTATGTGGCAGGCGAGCGCCTGCACAAGAAATAACGTGATCCAACGCTTGGTTAAATCTCGATAGTGGACAAAAGCTCTGCGGTTATCGCTACAGCAATGGCAGCGGGTTTTTTAGACGTAATGCCTGGGACGCCAATGGGGCAGATCATATGGTTGATCAAGCCCTGATCAAGCCCTGCTTTTTTAAGTTTGCTTGCAAAGCGGGCTTTTTTGGTTTTTGAGCCGATGACCCCCACATAGGGAAAACAGTCTCTATTCAGCGCAGCATAGACAATATCAAAGTCCAAGGCATGATCATGGGTTAAAACAAGAATCAGTGCTTCACTTGGCGCTGTGGCTAACAATGTATGCGGTTCATCATGCGTAATAGCTTTAAAGTTGGATGGCATAACTTTAGGAAACTCATCTACGCGGCTATCAACCCAGGTGATATCCAGTGGTAGTGGAGCAAGGGATAACATCAAGGCGCGACCTACATGCCCTGCGCCAAATATATAGACCACGTGGTTTTTTTCACCAAAAGTTTCACTGAGTTTACCGTCACTGCTTAAGCCGAGTACAGCATTTGAACTTTGATTAAGGCTTCGAGTAATTTTGTCGTCGTTTATTATGCTTGTTGAATGGATTGGACCAGAGGTTTCAGCGCTGGCGAGGGCTTCAGCTTCGCCTATGCGAGAGGGCAAAAAAACTTCCGTCATTACTGTTACCGCTCCGCCGCAACATTGGCCTAGGTCTGGGCCAAGTAAATATTTTTCAAAAGCCACAATTTCTTGGCCTTGTGAAAGCATTTTTCTGGCACTTTTCAGAGATGTATTTTCCATATTGCCGCCGCCGATAGAGCCGAAAAACTCTCCCTTTCCATTGACAACAATCCGTGCACCAACCTCGCGGGGGGTGGAGCCTTTGGTTTCAACCACGGATACCATTGCGCAAGGGACGCTAGCCGATAAAAAGCTTTGTATCTGTGCCCACACTTTCATGAGATTAGCTTTCTCGAAGGGATAGGCTTTTGACAGCACTGAGTATGGCTTCGGGTGTTGCGGGGGCGTCTAGTTCTGGAATGGCCCCTTGTTTGATACTGGCCACTGCATCAAATATTGCGCAAAATACAGAAGCAGCCAGCATAACAGGTGGCTCACCGATGGCTTTGGATCGATAGATGGTTTTTTCTAGATTTCCATCTGATGGCCTAAGCGTTACGTAAAAGTCTTTGGGCACATCAAAGGCTGTGGGTATTTTATAGGTTGAAGGGGCGTGGGTTGTTAGTTTTCCGCTGGCATCGAAGACAAGCTCTTCAGTGGTTAACCAGCCCATACCCTGAACAAAACCACCCTCTATTTGGCCGATATCAATAGCTGGGTTTAAGGACGTGCCCACATCGTGTAAAATATCAATGCGGTCAACCTTCATCTCGCCGGTTAAAGTGTCGATTGTAACTTCTGAGCAGGCAGCGCCATATGAAAAATACAGAAAGGGTTGGCCTGTTTTTTTATCGCGGTCCCATGTAATTTTGGGCGTTGCATAAAACCCAGTTGAAGATAGTGATATGCGGGCGAGTATAGATTGTTTGGCAAGTTCGGTGAATGTCATTTCAACATCACCTACAGTAACCATATTATCTTTAAAACTGACATCGTTTTCATTTACCTGATGCAGTTCACAAGCGAGGTTTGTCATGCGCGCCTTGATGGCTTTTGCGGCCTTTTGCGCTGCCATACCGTTAAGGTCCGTACCGCTTGATGCCGCTGTAGGCGCAGTATTCGGGACTTTATCGGTTGTGGTCGCGGTGATTTTAACCCTGTCTAAACTTATACCAAATTCATCAGCTACGATCTGGGCGACCTTTATGTATAGTCCTTGTCCCATTTCTGTGCCGCCGTGATTAAGTTGCACCGACCCGTCGCCGTATACATGGATGAGTGCGCCGGCCTGATTTAGGTGTTTTAGGGTAAAGGCGATCCCAAACTTTACCGGTGTGAGTGCCAGACCCTTTTTCAAGACACTGTTGCTTGCATTGAAGGCGTCTATTTCTTGGCGTCTTTTGCGGTAATCGCTGGATATTTCTAATTCATTAATGAGGTCAGCAATAATATTGTCTTTGATCACCATGCCGTACGGGGTGATATCTTTTCCGTCGCTATAGAGGTTGACTTTGCGAATATCGAGGGCGTCACGGCCAACTTTTCGTGCTATGCCTTCAATCATTCGTTCGGCAAAAACTACACCCTGCGGGCCGCCAAACCCACGAAAAGCAGTGTTGGATACGGTGTTGGTTTTAACGCGGTTTGAAGTGATATCAACGTTGGCATAATAATATGCGTTATCACAGTGAAACATTGCCCTGTCATTCACACCCATAGAGAGGTCAGCCGATGTGCCGCAGCGCGCATCAAAATTTACTTTAACACCTGATATAACCCCTTGGGCATCAAAGCCTGTTTGCCATGAGCAGTCAAAATCATGGCGCTTACCCGTCATGATCATATCGTCATCACGGTCGAGGCGGATTTTACAAGGCTGCTTGGTAATATGGGCTGCAAGGGCTGCGAGGGCGGCCCACTGAGAAGCTTGTGATTCTTTGCCGCCAAAGGCACCGCCCATTCGGCGACACTCACAGACAATTGCAGCGTCGGCCACACCCAACATTTTAGCAACAGTATGCTGTACTTCTGACGGGTGCTGTGTGGAGACATGAACAATCATTTCACCTTCGTCTTTAGGCACAGCCATAGCGACCTGCCCTTCGAGGTAGAAATGTTCCTGACCACCGATTTTAAAAGTTTCCGATAACATTAGTTCAGGTGCTGAGAGCGCCGCCTCAGCGTCACCACGACTAAAATTAAACGGTGGTAAAATCTCTGAATTATGCGCCCGCCCTTCTTTGGCTGTGATAATGGGCGTGCTGGCTTTAATATTGATGATAGCAAGCTTAGCCGCGCGTCTGGCTTGATCGCGTGTTTTTGCTACAACGGCAAAAATAACCTGCCCGTGGAAGGTTATTTGACCCTGCGCTAAAATAGGATCATCTCCCATCGCTGGGCTACAGTCATTAATATTGGGAATGTCATCCGCGGTTAAAACAGCGACAACACCATTTGCTTTTCGCACAGCTTCAAGGTCTATAGATGTGATGGTTCCACATGTGGCATCACTATACCCGGGTGCGACATGAAGAGTTCCTGCCATTTCGCCTATATCATCAACGTAAAGGGCTGCACCCCTTACATGTTGGCGCGCACTGTCATGGGCTAGTTTTTTGCCAACGGATAGGCCGCTTTTAATAGGGGTATCTTTTGAAGTATGGGTGCGTCTGTGGGCCATTTTACATGTCCTCACTTATAAGGCGCGTAAGGGTGTTTTTATCATCATTTAATTCTATAATTGCCTTAAAGAGTATCCCTTTTGCTGCATCCATGCGGTAAGCAGCCGATGCGCGCATATCACTGAGCGGGGTGAAGTCTTGGTCAAGACTATCAAGCAGCGGGTCACCTGCTTTAATGGTAGAAATATCCAACCCCACAAGGGCCTGCTCGGTAGCCCTAGCGCGTTTTGGTATTTCTGCCATGCCGCCAAAAGCGATGCGGGCCGAAGTGATGCATTTGCCATCAAGCGTAAAATGAAAAGCACCCAACAGGGCTGAGATGTCTTGATCAAAGCGTTTTGATATTTTGTAGCATTTAAACGCAGAATTTTTGTCAAGGTGGGGAATTGTTATGTCTTTGACAAATTCGCCTTCGCCAATGTCTTGTTTACCGTATGAGATAAAAAAGTCTTCAAGTGGTAAATCTCTGGTTTTCGCACCCTTTTGCAAAGTGATGCTAGCCTTTAAAGCGATCAGCATGGGTGGCATGTCGCCGATAGGGGAGCCATTGGCTATATTGCCGCCTATTGTGCCGGATGCCCGCACCTGCTTAGAGCCGATGCGTCGGACAGTGGCAGCGATATCAGCATTGATAGCAGCGAGGACTTGTTCGGCTTTGTCATAACTAACGTTAGAGCCGATGGTGGTTTGCGTCTTTTGGATATCAATGCCATCAAGGCCGGACACATCACCGATGTAGATAATTTTGGCTATATTTAATAATCGTTTTGTGACCCACAAGCCCACATCGGTTGCCCCTGCCACGATGGTAGCGTCGCTATGCTTTAGATATAATTCAGCGAGTGCATTAATGGACTTTGGTGCGGCAAAAAACCGCTCGTCAGTGCCAATAAACATATCCTCAAGTGGACGGTTTGATAATGTTTTTGCCGTCTCATGCATTCTCTTTGTATAGAGGTCATCAGCCTTATCTCCGCAAACCTCAAGAGCGGCATCAACGATGGGGCGGTACCCAGTACAACGACAAAGATTGCCGGCAAGCTGTTCTGTAACTGTTTCGCGGTTTATGGTTTTATCTGCGTGATAAAGCGCAAAGAGCGCCATGACAAAGCCGGGTGTGCAAAAACCACATTGCGAAGCATGATGGTCGACCATAGCTTGTTGCACAGGGTGCAGAGCGTTACCCGAAGGCGCTAGGTCATCGACAGTTATCAGTTCTTGGCCATCGACCATGGCAAGGAAATAAATACAGCTATTAACGGCTCTATATTCCATTTCCCCATCTATTGGGCGGCCAAGCACAACCGTGCAGGCTCCGCAATCTCCTTCTCCGCACCCTTCCTTAGTGCCGCAAGCGCCTTCTTCTAGGCGGAGGTAATCAAGCAGGGTATCGCTGGGGGCAACCTTGTTGACGATAACCTTTTTGCCGTTGCGGATAAATTCGATAGCATCACGCATTATTGTTAACTGCCTTTATAGGTAGAATAGCTAAAGGGAGATACAAGCAGTGGAACATGATAGTGACTGTTAAGGTCAGAAATACCAAAACAGATCGGAATTATGTCGAGAAAAGCCGGATCGGCATCATTTTTTGTCATGGCATTTTGGGTGAAATAGTCCCCTGCGAAAAAGCGTAACTCATAACGCCCAACCTTAAAGGTATCGTCGCTTAGAGCTGGCTTATCAAGACGGCCATCAGCGTTGGTTATTGCACTTTTAATAAGTACATCCCCATCTTGGCTATGACTCCATAGCTCAATTTTCATGCCAGCGGCGGGAAGCCCTGTGGCAGTATCGAGAACATGTGTTGTTAATGCACCCACTATCTTATTCCCCTTGATGGTTGTTCAAGTCTATTCTTATAGTGGCAGATTATATTTGCTCTGAAAAGGAATATAATAGAGTATGAGGCTAGTCTCAACGCAGGGAAGCATATGACATATTCACAAAACAACGGGAACTATCCAAGGGATATGGTTGGCTATGGTCAACATAAGCCAAATGCAGCTTGGCCGGATGGCGCCCGCGTTGCCCTTCAATTTGTGTTGAATTATGAAGAAGGCGCGGAAAACTCTATTTTAGACGGCGATGATTCGTCTGAAACATTCCTGTCAGAAATCATAGGAGCGCGCCCCTATATGGGCCAGCGCCATATGTCGATGGAATCGATTTATGAATATGGTTCACGCGCGGGTGTTTGGCGTATACTAGAGCTTTTTAGAGAGAGAGAAATCCCAATTACAGTTTTTGGTGTCGCAAAGGCGATGCAACGAAATCCGGCTGTTATAGAGCAAGCCCTTAAAGACGGACATGAAATTTGTAGTCACGGATATCGCTGGATAGATTATGCAGATATTGCCAAAGATATTGAGCGTGAACATATGCAAAAAGCAATTGAAATTCATAAAGAGATTACAGGAGAGCGGCCAAAAGGCTGGTATACAGGGCGAACATCAGAAAATACTCGTGATTTAGTCGCTGAAAATGGCGGGTTTATCTATGATGCGGATAACTATAGTGACGACTTGCCCTTTTATTCGCGTGTAATGGATAAAGCCCATTTAGTGGTTCCCTATACCCTTGATACCAATGATATGCGGTTTGCATCAGCGCAAGGCTTTAATACGGGTGATCAATTTTTCACCTACCTAAAAGATGCCTTTGATGTGCTTTACCTTGAAGGAAAGACCGCGCCGAAAATGCTGTCTATTGGTTTGCATGCCCGTATTATTGGCAGACCTGCCCGTTTTCAGGCGCTCAAGAGGTTTGTCGATTATGCCCTGTCCCACGATAAAGTATGGTTTGGGCGGCGCATAGATATAGCCAACTACTGGCTTGAAAATCACCCTGCGCAGCTTTAATGGATATATTTAATGACTAAAACCACATCAAGCGACCTTGCAGTTAAATATGTAAATCTAGCTTCTGCCAAATTTGGAGCCAAGGTGACTTATGCTACGGATGATTTTTTTGCCGCGAAAGAGCGCTTGATCGATGATGCTGCACCCATATCCAAACTGGGTACTTTTGATGATCATGGTCAGTGGATGGATGGTTGGGAATCACGCCGCCGCCGCGGTGACGGTCATGACTATGCCATCATAAAATTGTGGAGTGCAGGTCAGATCGAATCCATCAACATTGACACCAGTTTTTTTACTGGCAACCAGCCCTTGGCAGCCTCTATTGAAGCCTGTAGCAGCGAGCAAGCTCCAAACCAAGACACGCAATGGACTGAGGTTGTGGCCAAGGTCACCCTTAATCCCGACAGCGAACATCTGATAGAGGTAGCTGATAAAGTGGCTTATAATTGGCTACGTCTTAATATGTTTCCAGATGGGGGTATTGCGCGCTTGCGCGTTTACGGCACGCCTTTTTGTGATTGGCAAAATAAAGATAGCGAGACTCTTGTTGAGCTATCCGCGCTCAAGAACGCGGGGCGTATCATCACGTATAATGATGCACATTATGGCTCTGTCTGGTCTTTGCTTAGCGAGGGGCGAGGCACCAATATGGGAGACGGTTGGGAAACTCGCCGCCGTCGCACACCCGGGAACGACTGGATTGTCATAAAGCTTGGGCATAGTGGTACAATTGAAAAGGTTGAGCTTGATACGGCGCATTATAAAGGCAACTTTCCCGATGGCTTTTCGCTGGAGGCAGCTTATGCAAATACCGAAAACCCTGACCTTGATGCTCTACCATGGCAGGAACTGTTACCACGGCAAAAGCTCAGCGCTGATAGCCAGCATTTTTTTGATATGTCCACTATTGAAGATATTGGCCCCATCACATTTGTTCGCATGAATATATACCCTGACGGCGGTGTCTCTCGCCTTCGTTTGTGGGGAAAGATACACCGTGATGATTAAGCTTATCCCCGAGCCTTTAACGCAGCAAAATTTTGCCTCTTTTGGTCAGGTGATTGAAATGGACAGGGCTAAAAGCTTTTTAATAAACGAGGGTACAACGCGCAGATATGATGACTTAGCAGAAGCCGATGTATCGACGCAAGCGGGCGTAGCAATGATCTCAATTTTTAGCGCCAAGCGACGGGATTTCCCTTTAAAGATCACTATGGTTGAAAAGCACCCACTGGGATCGCAGGCCTTTCTGCCAATGCAAAACCATCCTTGGTTAATCGTTGTAGCCCAAGGGGGTGTTCCTACTCCTGAGGCCTGCAAAGCTTTTCTCGCACTTGGCGGTCAGGGTGTGCAATATGGTGCAGGTGTCTGGCATCACCCCTTGCTTGTTTGTGCACCAACACAGGATTTCTGGATTGTAGATCGCAAGGGTGAAGGCGATAATCTTGTGGAGCATAGTTTTAAAGATGGCGGCTGTGAAGTGATTGCTGACCCTATTCTATAATAAATCAGTAGAAGATACCCTTGATGAGCATCAGGGTTGAGTTTTGTGGTAAGCTTTATGTTTAATCGACACTCAAAAACGAGGCTTGCAACATAACGGGCAAGCTGTTTAATATTAGTTAAAAGATGAGGTTAAACCCGCTCTTGTTTTAAACGCCAACTTGTATCTAATTATTTGATGATAGGTATAGTACAGCCAAGCGAAGGACTATTACGTGACATTGAATTTAAAACCACTTCTATTATGCCTTTTTCTGTTTAGCGTGATGCCTTCGGGCATTGCTTATGCTTACCTAGACCCTGCAACGGGCAGTATGCTGTTGCAAATGATCATTGGCGGCATAGCGGGCGCTTTGGTGGTGATAAAACTGTATTGGACAAATTTGAAAATATTTCTATTTGGCGCCAAACCCAAAGATGTACCCTCCCAAGACAATGCTGATAGTGATGAGAAGGGTTGATGGAGAGCGCATACTTTCAGGATAAAGGCTCATTTCGTGACCCTAAGGGAAGCGTTTATATTTCTGGAGATAAAGTTTATCGCACCGTTATGCCTGCAGGAGTGGAAGACTACGAGTTTGTAAGAGATTCTGGGCTTTATGATGCCTTGGCAAACAAGGCAATGGTTATTGAAGCCAAGGAGGTTGCGCTGAGCGAACTGGCTGGCGGACAATTGGGTGCGCAGTATTTGTTGGAGCACCCCAAGCTTGCTTTCCTGTCTTATCCGTATGAATGGTCTTTTCAGGCCTTAAAGAGCGCGGCCCTTTTGCATCTTGAAATTCAGCTTGAGGCACTGGAGTATGGTGTAAAGCTCTCAGATGCATCAGCTTATAATATTCAATTCAAAGGCTGCAAACCAGTTATCTTTTAGCCGATACCGAGACGGTGAGTTTTGGAATGGCCATAACCAATTCTGTGAGCAGTTTTTAAACCCTCTGTTATTACGGAGTATTTTGGGCATTACACACCATGGATGGTATCGGGGTAACCAAGAGGGAATATCTACGCAGGACTTGGCAAAGATTATGCCTTTTAAAAACAAATTCTCTTGGAATATTTTTACACAAGTAACATTGCAGGCTGCCCTGCAAAACACAGCCCAAAAAAATAAAAAACCTGTTGCAGGCGGGGTTAAAAAAAGAACTTTCCCAAAAGCGTCCTATAAAAACATGCTTATCACTTTACAAAAGTGGATTACTAAACTGACTCCTCTAGATAAGCAGCAATCAACTTGGGGCAAGTATGAGACAGACAATAGCTATAGCTCTGATGAGGCAAGGGTTAAGAAGGACTTTGTCAGTGAATTTGTTTCAACAGTGAAGCCTCGACAGTTGTGGGATATTGGCTGCAATATGGGCCATTATGCTGAAGTTGCCCTTAGCAGCGGCGCGCTTTCTGTCATCGGGTTTGATTTTGACCATATGGCGCTCGATCAAGGCTTTGACAGGGCGTGTCAGAAAAATTTAAATTTCACACCCTGTTATATGGATGCATCCAATCAGTCCCCTGATCAGGGATGGAATGGGGCTGAAAGAATGGGTATTGCAAAACGATCTTCGGCGGACGCGCTTATAAACCTGGCATTCGCACACCATATGATCATTAGTAAAAATATACCGATGGATCAATATGTAGATTGGATCCTTGGTTTTGCAGATCAGGGCATTGTTGAATTTGTTCCCAAATGTGATCCTATGGTGCAAGAGCTTTTGCTTTTACGCGAGGACATATTCCCCGATTATGAGCAAGATACCATTATGGCCATGATCTCCCAAAAGGCTGAAATACTTAAGACTGCACAGGTTACCGAGAGTGGCAGAATGCTTATATGGTATAAAAAGGCGGGGGATTGCGGCTAATGCGCAGGCTATTGGATAAAATTAATTATCTTGATGTCGGGGTTTGTTTTTTAATCCTCATCGCGCCTTTTCTCAACTTTTTGGAATTCATAGATTACCCTTTGTTGGCGGGTGAATCTCTCACCATCCTTTTAGGGCTGCTTTTGCTCTCCTTCTTGCTTTTTGCTTTTGCACCGGTCGAATCATATTTATTGCGGTGTTTGTTATACACCATCATTATTGCGATAACTTTTGATTTTTCATCTCTGCCCTTTCTCCCTGCGGCGGCTAATAGTTCAGCAACCCTTTTATCAGTATTCATTGTATTAATTTTTTTGTGGCTTCTTCGAAAAAATATGACCCTACTTTTGTTTGTCATGTTTTTATCTGTGAATATGTCGACCCTGATGATGCCGCTTGTAAAGCAGCTACCCCCGTTAGAGGGCAGGGTGAATACTATAGCTCTTGCCGACAGTGAAGCCTTGCCTAATATCGTCCATTTATACTTAGATGAACATATAGGGATTGAAGGTATCCCCCAAGACCTACCTGATGGTAAAGCGTTAGCGCAAGATCTTAAGGATTTTTTTAGAGCGAATGATTTTCAAACCTTTGGGGGAGCCCATAGTAGCTACCTTAGGTCTATGTATTCAATTTCTGCTATGTTTAACTTTAACAATTCGCCACAAAATTTACGAGAAAACTTAACTAAAGTAGATGATGTAAATCCTATTTCATTTGAAATAAAGTCTAATGCCTATTTTAAAAACCTACATGAGCAGGGCTATAATATTAATGTTTACCAGTCTAACTTTATGAGGTTTTGTGACCCCTTATATGTGCGAGAAAAAGACTGTTTAATATATCAGCATGACGCGCTGGACGAAAAAGTAATTGCCTATTTATCTTTTGGCAAAAGAGTGAAATTATTATGGTACACTTTTGCCCGCAGGCAGCCTATCGTAAACAAGCTCTTTTTTAGCCTGTATTATCTCTCTTCAATAGATGGCGAGCCACCGGAAAAACCACTTTTATTGGACTTGTTCGCTAGTGTCGGCGCAATGTCTGTTCCTTCAGTCATCGACAAGATCACACAAGATGTAACCACTTCCAACGGCGGAAACCTGTATTTTGCGCATTTATTAATTCCGCACAGTCCCTATACTTGGGATGCGCAATGTCAGCTTGTTGAGCCGATTTATACTTGGGGGGGACCTACGGTTCACACGGAATTTTCTACCAAAGAGGCCTATCTGATTTCTAAGACCAAATGGTCGGATTTTTACCGCGCGTATTTCAAACAAGTTCGGTGTAACAAGTTGAAACTACAACAATTGTTTACTTCTATGAAAAACGCTGGAAAATTTGAAAATTCTATCATTATTATACATAGTGATCATGGTTCGAGAATAGCAGAAAACGAGCCTGTTTACGCTGAAAGCCACACAGTGTCATCTAGGGATATACAGGATGGTTTTTCAACCCTATTCGCTATTAAAATACCAGGAGAACCAGCCAGCTATGACCCTGATGTAAAGTCCCTGAATAAAATATTTTTTCAATATATGGGAAAGGGTGTTGAGCAGGCAGATACCCATGAGGGCGAAGTTTTTTTTGAAATTCTTGGGGGGCAGACAGATGAATTTGATAAGGAACACTGGAAGAGGGTAAAGATAGAAACGCCCCTCGCGCAGGATGAAGAATAAGAATTATCTGTAGACTCTTTAAAGTAAGGGGCCTCAAATTATAATCATTTGCCTCAAGCAGTATCGCTTCTATAGTGTTTGGAGTGCTAGCACTTGAGGGGGAGAGGGCTTGAGTATTCCACAGTCGTATGATTCATCGTCGAGTAAACGTCTATTATCTTTAGATGCTTTTCGTGGGCTGACAATTGCTCTGATGATACTCGTTAATGATCCGGGTTCATGGGGTCATATTTATGCGCCTCTAAAACACGCTGAGTGGCACGGTATCACCCCAACGGATTTAGTTTTTCCTTTTTTCCTTTTCATCGTCGGCGTTTCTATCACTCTGTCTTTATCTAAAGAGAAACTGGGCAGCGTTGACCATGTTAATCTACGCCGCAAAATATATATGCGTGCCTTTAAGATTTTTGCTTTGGGCTTGCTGCTTGGCCTGATGCCTTATTTTGATTTCACAAACATTCGCTGGATGGGCGTTTTACAGCGCATTGCTATTGTCTATTTTGTCTGCGCCCTTTTGTTTATGCAGCAAGATAAAAAACTCGAAATTAAAATTTTTGTCGCTCTTCTCATGGGCTATTGGTTGGCGATGATATGGGTTCCCGTACCGGGTGTTGGTGTTGGCAGCCTTGAGGCCGGGAAAAATTTGGCAAATTGGATTGACGATGCCTTTCTCCCCGGCAGGCTTTGGCGTGGAACATGGGACCCGGAGGGAATATTTAGTACGTTACCAGCGATTGCAAGTGGAATAAGCGGTCTCTTTGTCGGTAGAATGTTGTTAAATGAGTGGCCGCTGCAAAAACAGTTCAAATGGCTCTTTTGGGGTGGGTTGGTCGCTATGTTTGCGGGCTTTGTGTGGGACGGCATATTCCCGATCAACAAGAATATTTGGACCAGCTCTTATGTGCTTGTCACATCCGGTGCTGCGGCTCTGATTTTATCTTTTCTCATGTATTTAATGGACATAAAGACACTGCACAGGCCTTTTAAATTTGCTGTTATTTTTGGAAGTAACGCTATCGCAATTTATGTATTATCCCATCTATTCATGTTTGCACTTGGGCATGGACTAGGTTTAACACAATCGGTTTTTGAGGGACTGGTGGGATATGGGGTCATGCCGAAGATGGCATCACTCATTTGGGCCATAGGGTTTACGAGCTTTTGTTTTATCCCGGCGCTTATCCTCTACAGGAAGAAAATATACATCAGACTTTAAAATATAAACCCTGCAATCGAAATGAAAACAGGGCTTATATATTTGGCTATTGTATAAAACTAGCAGCTACCTATCGCGCGGCCCGACTGGTAGGTGCGTGAGGAAATAGTTGGTCTGCATGGTGACCATATGCTTTTCGGTGTTTGTCCCTTCTCTAATGCCGTGGGTGCGGTTTGGATAAGACATAAAGTCAAAGGGAATATTGTTTTCAACCAGTTTATTTATCAGGCGCTCTGAGCCCTGATAATGAACATTATCATCCCCAGTGCCGTGGATAAGTAGCAGTTTGCCTTTAAGCTGATGCGCGTAATTGATGGCAACCGCCTTTTCATACAGGTCAGCATCATCGGGCAGAACGCCAGAATATCGCTCCTGATATATGCTATCGTATAGGCGCAGATCTGGCACAGGCGCACGCGATACTCCAACACTATAGACATCTCCATGACGGAACATGGCGTGCAGGGTTGATGTGCCGCCGCCCGAGTGTCCCCAGATGCCGACGCGCTCGGCGTCCATATAAGGCCGCTCAGCAAGTAAGTTTTTCATAGCACCCGCTTGATCGTCAACATTGGTCAGGCCAAGGGTGCGGTAGATGGATTTACGCCAGTTTCGCCCTTTAGGTACGGGCTGTCCCTGATTATCGATGGTGACGTATATATACCCCTTTTGGGCCATCATAATCGCCCACATATTCCTTGCCTCGAAGCGATCAGAGGCCGTGCTGCCAGCGGGTTCGCCGTAGACAAAAACAATCACAGGGTATTTTTTATTTGCATTAAAATTGGGTGGAAGGCGCATGTAGCCCTCTAAGGTAACGCCACTTCCATTATCCACTTTGAAAAATTCGCTCTTACCTTTTGCTAGAGTGTTATAGGTTTCTTGCAGTTTGCTATTTTCAACAAGACCGGTGATCTGTGTATGGTCCGGCAAACTGATGAGCTCGGTCTTTTGCGGCATGTCGCGGTTAGACCAATTGTGGAAAGCCCATTTGCCGTCGTGGCTGATCGTATAGCTATGGGAGCCAACTTGTTCTTTGGGGGTTAATCGCTCGGGAGCAGTAGACGACCCATCAAGGGCCACGCGGTATAAATACATACGCTGAGGGTCATTGGGAGAGGCATTGAAGTAAATATAACCGCCAGTTTCATCAACACGTACAATGCGCACAACATCATAGGCGCCAGGCGTGAGATTGGTTATGCTTTGACCATCTCGGCTAATACGGTAAATTTGCCGCCATCCGCCTTGCTCGCTAACCCATAAAAACGCACTTCCGCTGTCAAGCCACTGAAAGTCATTCACCACATTGAGCCAAGCATCGTCATGGTCTGTATAGACCGTCTCCACAGAGCCACCCGCTACACTCGCTATAACCATAGTGTTGGTATTTTGGCGACGATTTAGTTGCTGCATCACTATTTCGTCTGAGTTAGCGGCCCATTCCATATGGGCTATATAATTCATACGAGGATCGCTATCCACGCGCATCCAAGTCGTTGCCCCACCGGAGATATTAACCACACCAACACGAGCAGCAGAATTTTGCTCACCTACTTTGGGATAGCTAAAAGTTTTAAGCGTTGGATAGAGTGCATCGGTATTATTAATCAGGGTAAAATCTTTTACACCGGCTGCGTCAAGTTGCCAGTAGGCTATTTTTTGACTGTCGGGCGACCAGCGAAACCCATCGCGCAAACCAAACTCTTCCTCATAAACCCAATCAAAGGTTCCATTGATGATAGTCTTAGACCCATCAGATGTTAGCGCTTTAGCCTTGCCACCGATAGTGGGCTCGACAAAAAGATTATGTATTTTTTCACCAGTTTTTTGAACATAAGCTATATGTTTTCCGTCAGGGGAGAATTTAGCAAACATCAAAGAGGAGGCAGGAAAGTCTTTGCCAACCTGATGGAGTTTGCCATCTTTTGGGGTAAGTATCCAATAGTCGCCTTGAGTATTGCGACGCCAAACACGCTTGGTGTTTGTGTAAATAAGAGCTAGTTTTCCATCCTCTGACCACGAAAACCCGCTGATATCAAGGGGTGTAGTACGCCCCTCTGGTATGAGCTGTGAGGCTGAGATGAGGATCTCTTTTTCACCAGTTTCAGGGGTATATCGTATGATATCTCTGCCATCTTCAATAGCTTCAGACTTTTCAATACGTGTATATCCTGAACCATCTTGTAGCCAACGGGTGCCGCCAAACCATTCACTTTCAAAGTCTTCAGAGTTATATATTCGTTCGAGAGTAACGGCTTGAGTATCCGTTAGTTTGGCACTGCTTTGCGATTGTGGCGCATCACAGCTTGCTGTTAAAAGGCAGGCTCCAATGAAAAGAGGTGCAAAGCTTTTGAAAGACCAACAATACGACATGATTTACTCCGAACTATATTATAATAACAGGCCACCTAAAGTGAGGATAAAGGCATCAATTTGTACTTAGACTTAAAACTCAGGCAAGTCTTCTTCAATAATAGCCATGTGGAATTGATATGAAGTTTCACCTTCATCAATATCTTTATAGATAATGCCGATAAATTCATCACCGAGATTAACCTCTACGGAATCATCTTGGCCTTTTCGCTTCATAATATTTACCGAGTCATTATCAAATGTTGTTCGCAGATGAGTTTGCAATTGCATTATTTCTTTTGTATTCACGTGAAGCTCCTTTTAATTTGCATAAGGATTTAACCGAATTTAGGGCTGTGCGGCAAGCTTTTAGACGCATGTGTGGAGATAAAATTATAATTTTCACAAAAATTAGGATATTTTAATCAATTTTTAGTCTGATTAAATTATAAGAACCCACAAAGATAATATTTTCTGAGTTTATGGAGTATGTAGCGTCTTTTATAAATATGGACATTTTACTTTTTAAGTTTTATTAAATTTTTATACTTTAATGTTGTTTATTAGAGTTTGTGGTATGGTCTTAAAATTAAATCTATTGCAGTAAGAAAAATATGAGCGGGTTCGCAACATCCCAACTTGGGCACTTAAAAGATTTTGTTATGGAGCTTAAGCGGCATACCAAGGGTAGGCGTGCTGTTCATGTCCATGTATCTCGCCTAGAAAGGCACCATCAGGAAGCGGCCTTTCGCCGCGAGGCCGCAGTTTTAATTAAATCTGTTGTTGATAAATTTCCAGGTAGTCGTAATTTTTCTCTCTCAAACAATGATTTTATTTTTGTAAGCAATGGCGCTAGCCTTGACGACATCGAGCCTGTTTTGGTTAAAATCAGAAAGATTTTTAAAGACGATCCATTAATTCTCTCTCTTGACCCTATTCAAGGAAAGTCTGACAACTTTACAGTTTGCTATGACCTAGTAGGAGAGTTTAGCGGATTTGTTGAAGATATTAAAAGGATGCTACAGGCAGAAAAGGCGGGTAGAAGACTCACCGAGACTATTATCATTGAGCCCGCGCCCAAGCATGAGGCCTTTAAAAGCAATATGGCGGATGATATCTATTCTTCTATGGAAAAACCTAAAAAGAAGGTTACAGCTGTTAAAATAGAGCGCACCGACGCTAATATTGAAGTGCCTAAAGTACCCCTTGATTTAGAAACTATCTCAAAGCTAGAAAAATTTATCTCTGGGATGGATATCAGCGCTTATGTGCGCCCTCAAAATATCATAGCGATCGTAGGAAAGGGCAAGCCTACAGTTGCAATGATTGAACGGTCAATCAAGGCTGACGAGGTTGTCAGTCAGTTAATTCAAGAAGTAGATTTGGATTCTAATGTTTGGTTGAGGGGGTATTTGGACGATATAATCTCTAATAGAATGATATTGAATAACCCTGAATTACAAAATAAAAAAAGCCTGGCTTCTATATTACCTTTAACGACTAACACAATTCTTGGGCCTCATTTTGCTGCGTTTGAGCAAAGCCATAAAAATATAGATAAATCTGCGGTCGTTATAGAAATATCGCTTATGGACATTTTAGCAGATCCAGGCAGATTTGAGGCTGCTCAGACTCGGGCCAGATTGGCTGACTACAAATTGGCTATTGGTCACATTGACCCTTACGCACTTTCTATTCTTGATCCATCATTGCTTGATGTTGATTTTTTTAAAGTAAAATGGCGCCCATCTGTAACAAAATGGCTAGATGAAATTAATAGTGAAATATTTAGGAACACGCTTTATCGCATAGGATTGCCGCGGGTGATTGTGTCGGACTGTAACAGTTACGAGGCGATCACGACTATGCGCGAACAAGGCGCGACATTGTTTATGGGTTCCGCTGTGGACGGCTATAAGCCTTAAGGGCTATTGTGGAGACCGTTTTGCAAGAATGCGCTGTAAGGTTCTGCGATGCATGTTTAGACGTCGGGCTGTTTCAGATACATTTCTATCACAAAGTTCATAAATACGCTGGATATGTTCCCATCGCACCCTGTCTGCAGACATGGGGTTTTCAGGGGCAGGTGGTCGCTTCCCATGAGGAACCAAAAGAGCAGCTTCAATTTCATCAGCTTCAGCAGGTTTAGCAATATAGTCAACAGCCCCACTCTTGATGGCCGCTACGGCACTGGCAATATTACCAAACCCAGTCAGAATAATAACACGCATGTCTTTGTTGGTGTCATGAAGCTCTGGCACCAAGTCAAGGCCGTTACCATCTCCAAGGCGCATATCAACAATGGCAAAATCAGGTTTATGTTCACTGGCAACGCGTCTGCCATCGGCTATACAATCGGCTTGCAAAACATCAAAGCCTCTTCGCTCAAAGGTGCGGGCCAGTCTATTTCTATAGACATTATCATCTTCAATGATTAGCAGTTTTCCCTGATAACTTTCTGGTATTTCTTCGGTCATTTTTGCCGCCTTCGCTGGTCTTTTGGTTTGGTCTTTGTTGTTGAATACTACTTAAATGTTGTCTTGGTGTTATTATGGACTATTCCAGACACTATTGTCAGCCTTTTCTAGTTCAGATCTTTGCCATGTTACCAAAACTTCCGCTCCCCCTTTTGGGGAATTGTTAAAACTGATTGCTCCGCCGGTCTGTTCAATGAGCGTTTTAGAGATAAAGAGTCCAAGGCCCATACCGCCATCTTGTCCGGGAACAGGTTTGCGGGTAGTAACATAAGGCGTTCCAAGTTTTTTGAGAATTGAGGGTGAAAAGCCAGGGCCATTATCGGCTATTTTGATGGATATAATATTATCATCCCATATAAGGCTTACCAATACAGTACTGCTAGCAAAACCCGCTGCATTTTCCATAATATTACGCAGGGCTTTGATGCCTTCCGGGCTTCGCTTTAGGAGAGGCTGGGCTCCATCAGGCCGCGAATAGGTAAAAGTAACACCCCTGTTTTCATGGGGGCTAGCGGCTTCCCGGACAAAGGTCTCAAGAGTATGCCAAGCAAAATGGTCTTGTTCAGAATCATCTCCTTTAGATAGGGACGAGAGAATTGATCGACATCGCTTGGCTTCTGCATTGAGGTCACTTAGGTCATCAAATAGGCTAGTTTTTTCATCACATTCTTTGATCATTTCACTGGTGATCAGCAAGATTGTACCAAGCGGTGTGCCTAACTCATGGGCTGTTGCAGCGGCCATGGCACCAAGGGCAGAGAGTTTTTGCTCATTTTTTAGAGCGATTTTTGTTGCCATCAAAGCTTGTTCTTGTCGGCGCATTTCTTTTGCCACGCGCGCCATATAAAGAGTGGTGAAAACCATAGTAAACCCGATAGCAAGTGCCATTCCTTGCACCATAGTATTGGGTAGTGTTGGCGGGATACCATCCCAGGGTAGCTGATAGGGAGTGATAACTTCACAGACAAGTATTAAAAGAGAGACACCGAGCAACTGGTATGTTTTACGTTCGATAAGTAATGCTGCTGATACGCTCGGTGGCACTAATAATAAAACAACAAAAGGATTCATTAAACCGCCAGTGAGAAAGAGCAACACACCAAGTTGAATTTGGTCAAAGAATATTTGCACCCCAGCGTCACTTTCGGACAGTCGGGTGTTAGGGCTACTTTTAAAGTGTTGGACTATATTAAAGCCAGCCGAAATGGCGATAACGGATAAAGTTAAATGTAAATTGGTGTTATACCCCAAATAAAAATGGACGAATAAAATTGCGACTGTTTGTCCCAAAACTGCAATCCAGCGGATGAGGGTAAGCGTGTTTAATCGCACCCCGCCTTCAGGAATGCCGTCGTTAATAATTGAAGATTTTTCTCTCATGGCAGATCGTTTTCCTTGGTTATATCTTATAGATCATAGGAAAAGCCATCAAGCCCATCATTAAAAGGGTAACAGCCCAGCTGGCGATAATTAGATAAAGCGCATTTCTTAAATCTTGAGCTTCAAGCTGGCTACGCCCTGCTTTAGGCCCCACCCAAAGCGGTTTTTCACCAACCTCATTAGGATCCTCGCGAAAAGTAAACTGCAGAGCGTACGCCATGGACAGCAAGGGCAATTTGCGACCAATAATCGCGCCGGGAACATCATCTTCTACAATGGCCAGAATGTGGATTTTGGCGTCGGGAACAAATAAAGTGGCAATAGATATGAGCAACGTAGCGAGTGCTGCAGGAATGATAGTCATTCCCTCGTATAGCAACAGGGGTATGCGATAAAATGGGCTCGCGGGTTTTAATATGCCCCGTGGCGCCCCAACCGATAAAAGCATGGTAAGTAGTCTATAAAAAAACAGACCACCTAACCCTGTGAAAAAAAGAATAACCACATTGACAATCATGCCATCACACAGTCGTAGAACGAGACGCTCAATGCCCCATCTTGCCACGCCAAATCGTGATTGGTCTTGCCGGCTGTCAACATCACTAAGCACGGTTACGAGCTCTAAAGCGGTATCAATAGCAGACCTTTGGCCCATGATCATAATCAGCAGAATAACACCAAAGCCTGCGCCTACTTTGCTGCTGAGGATTAAGTCTGTGAGAAAAAACCCCAGTGGCCAAAGGATGAGTAAGGCGATCACTATCACTGCCAGCCCGCGCAACATCAGGTCACGATCACTGCGGTTTGCGTGGTCGAGGCGATTACATAGCGCATCACTGACACCATAAAACAAACGATCAGGCCCCGGGAATCGCCCAAGCAGTCTTACACCACCAAAAGCAGCATCTACAAGCATGGCTATTAGAGCCAAGGCGGTTAATTCAATGGAGAAAGTCAATAGTATCCTGCCCTCATTGTTTGATTATTCTGTAGCGCCGGCTTCTTCTAACATTTTTATCATGCGCTTAGAGCGACTTTGCTTGGCGTAGCTGAGGGCAGTATTTCCTGTAGCATCTCCAAAGTTTGGGTTAGCCCCCGCTTCTAATAGTATTTTGGCGGCCCTAGATTTGCGACTGCGAACAGCCTTTAAAAGGGCAGATTCTCCACTCTTATCGCGTAGGTTTACATCAGCATTATGATCAAGAAGTAGGCGCATCATATTGGTGTCACCGGATTCGGCGCGTCCCATAAGTGCGGACACGCCTCTTTCCCGGGATTGGATGTTAGGGTCGCCGCCGTTCTCGAGAAGGAGAGTTACAATTTGAGTGTAGCGTTTGTTGGCGGCAATTAGCAAAACAGGATAGCCGTCTATGCGACGGCGCGTATTGGCCGAGATCCCTTTTTTCAAGAGGTTTTGTAGCTCTGCGGCATCATTTTTATCTGCGGCCTTGATCAGATCATATTGTGGAGAAAACTGTGCCAACACTGGCGCGCTTGCTATACTAGAAACCAGTAGAAAACCAACGGCGAACATCAAACGGGCTATCATGGTATTATAATCCTTATCAAATTGTTTTAATGCAGTTTCATGCTGCTCTTAATGCTAAAATGCTATATGTATACTTTGTGAACCGAACTTATTGATCCGTCAAGGGTGAGACGATACCAAAATTTAGTCTAGTTTTGTTTACATGTATCTCAAATGAACATATAGGCTTTTAAAACATTAAAGAAGGAAGAATGTAAAATGCGCCAAATCCGTATTATAACTTGGAGCCTGATTGTAGTGCTTGCCATTTTCGTAGTATATAGTCGGTTTAACCCTGAAAGTAATCCAGCTGCCAAGATCGCTGATGAAGTCCGCCCATTCAGTTTGATAAACCACAATGGAGAGCGGGTTACGCATGAAGAGTTTGCGGGTAAATATATGCTCATTTTCTTCGGCTATAGTTTTTGTCCCGATGTTTGCCCAACCGAGCTAAGCAAAGTAACGCTCGCACTTGAAACGCTTGAAAAACAAGACCGCTCTATAGAAAATCTGCAGCCATTGTTTATCTCTATTGACCCCCAGCGAGATACGCCGAAACAATTGAAAGAATATCTCAGCCTTTTTCACCCAAAATTTATTGGCCTGACAGGCTCAGAGCAAGAAATAGCAGAGATGGCCAAAACCTATCAAATTTATTATAAAAAATCGGACGTTAATGATACGTCAGATAGTTATCTGATGGACCATATGTCGCTTCTTTTCCTGCTTGATGGCACGGCGCGGCGTATTTATATGTTTCCGGCAAGCGTTACACCACAAGAATTGGCGGATGC